>JAQWNI010000156.1 GCA_029268645.1 Myxococcota bacterium | reverse complement strand
GGTTGAGAGAAGATCGCCTCTCATCCGCGCAAGCAGAGCCGGGTTCGCGAGCCACCATGCGTAACCAACGACTCCGGCAAGTAGGAAGAGCATGCCCGGAAAAAGTCGTCGAATTCTCCTTTCCCAAAAGGCCACCAGCTCGATCCGGTGCGTCCCCTGCCACTCGGCCAGCATCAGCCGCGTGATGAGATAGCCAGAGAGAACGAAAAAAAGATCGACGCCGAGAAACCCACCATTCAGCCAGGGAATGTTGGCGTGGTATCCAGAAATTCCGATCAGAGCGATCGCCCTCAAGCCATCCAGTGCAGGCTCGTAGGGAAAGATGCGTCGGGGGTCCTGCCCCCCGACGATGGGCTTCCTGGGATCGTTCAATTCGATGCCCGTCTCTCTGCAGAGGGCGCCCCTCCGGACAAATCAGCCGATCGCCAGCGCCAGCCTTTTTTTTCCATACAGCCGACCAGGATGATCCCTTGATTCAAGTCACCCTGAGCGAGAACCCAGGGATCACTCATCACGCGATCCCGACAACCTTCGAGGTCGGTTTCTGCCGTTGAGCCTCGTTCCGGGCCATCCACCCAAATGAATTCAGAGGCATCCGGGCGCGTTTCAACGGAGGCCAACGGAGGGCGCAAAGCTTCCCCGCATCCAAGCAGGCCGCTCAAGACCAAGGGGAGGGCCGCCCCTGCTCCGAGGCCGCGAAAAGTTCGAGACCACACGCCTGAAGATCCTCCGGTCAGTTCGGCGAATTTAGCGAAGAATGGACCGACTGCGTTTCAGCGATCAAAGGAGACCTTCTCTAACCTATCCCCATGAAACGTTCGCTCGTCCCCTTCATGGGCGCGATTTTGGTCGCGGTCGTCCCGGTTGTGTGGCTGGGCCATTTCGTCGCCGGCACCGAACAGAGCGTACCAGCCCTCGACCAGTGGACCCTTTTCGAATTTTACTATGACGTCGCAACGGACAGAGCCACTCTCGCCCAGTTCTTCGAGCCCCATAACAACACCCACGTCATTCTCGTTCCGCGCCTGCTTTTGACGCCCCTGGCTTTAGCCACCAACTGGAACCTGCCCGCAGAATCCTATGGCACTTACGTGCTTTTTCTCGCCACACTGGGTGGCCTTGTCCGGCTCGTCTGGAAGGAAGGTGCCCGAACCCCTTTCGCCGCCTTTATCCTCATCGCGAGCGTTTCTCTGCTCTGCTCGCCGGTCTTCAATCTCACGTTTCTGTGGGGGGGCGGCTTTTTCCATATGCTGGTGAATGTGGGGGCGGTGTGGGCCGTTGTTTTCCTCAGCGAAGCCCATCAAAAGGATCAGGCCCGCTGGATCGTGTGGGCCGCCTTGGCTACGGCCGTCGCCACCTTTAGCCGCCTAGAGGGGTTCGCGCTCTGGTTCATCCTTGTTCCCGGTGTCTATGGTCTTCCAGGCACTGCCCGGCAGCGAAGGCAAAGGCTGGGCGCTTGGTTGGGCGCGACCGCTGCCTGTGGGAGCCTTCTGCTCTTTTCCCTGACAGCACTCCAAGGCGAAGTTTTGGCGCCCTCTCCGGCCATAGACCTAAACCCCCGGCTGATTCCCCTGATGATCGCCACGGCACTTCAGCTTGTGGGCCACTCCCTCGCTATGCCCCTCGATCTTGCGCTCGGCCTCTCGGTTTTGGATGTGCCGCTGTTGGCCTTCATTCTCGGCGCAATCGTTGTGATTGCTTTTTGCACTCTATCCCTCTGGCAACTGCGATTCGGGCCTGGCCCGTCCAAAAGCATTGCGATTTCCTGGATCCTGCTCGGTCTTTTTGCACTCTGCATGGCGGGCGGGACATCTTTCACACGGGCCGTCCTCCTCCAGAAGTCTCTGGCTCAGTTTGTGGGGATCAACATGTATTCGGCCACCGTGGTTTGGGTCACGGTGGCCTCTCTTAACCTGCTTCCCAAAAAGCCCAGTGCACCACGCTGGCTGCGACAAGGCGGGGTGGCCTTCGTCACGCTGATCTTCGCCACAACCCTTTATTCATTCATTCAAGCCATGCCCCTTGCCTATGGGCACCGAGAGGTCGGCTCAACCACCTTTCATTGCTGGGACCTGAGGCTGATCCTCTCGGAGATAAACAGCTGCTTCTACCACCTTCCCAATGAGGCCGTGCAGGCCCAGCTTGAGGAGGTTGACTTCCGCCGCGTACGCAGGGATCTGCGATTTGGAGCACCCCTGAGCCCCGAATACGGGCGCGTTGAGACCGTTGAGCGAACGCCGGATCAAGTGATCATTGAGGGCTGGATCGATCCGCGCCACCGAACGGGTCGCCCGAGCGTCTGGCTTTCAAGCGGAGACGAGAAGCGCTTGGCCCATTGGGTCCCGTGGGTCAAAAAGGGTCCCTCTTCCCGGTGGCATTGGCGAGCGGAGATCGACCGCACCGAGGAGCAGGGCCCATTTCGGGTCTGGCTCTACGATGACGGCGGCTCCGTGCTCGAGGAATTGCCAGCGGGCGGCGCTGCTCAAAGAGCGCGGGCAGCCAAATTAAAATCGCCATCAGTTTCAACACCTTGAGGGCCAACGGCGCGCAACCGGCCCCTCGCCTCGGCGGGGCGAGGAGAGAGCCGGAGGGGGCCTCCACAATGGCCGTTCAGTCTCCGCTCTCGGCGCCCGAGCGAGCAGTCGCCACGATCTCTTCGGGCCCCATGGACGTGACCCCAAAATCTTCGTTTTGAGCACCCGCACCTCAGTTTATATTTTGACTGCGAGGGATTTTTTCAATTGAACTTCCCCCACCAAAGTGGGATTATGCACCCACCTGGGAGGAGGAATGGTGCGGATCTGTGCGCGTGTATCACGGGATGGCTCGAGTCAGCCCTTTCAAGTAGGGCTTGGTCATTGGCTTCACCCGTCTCACGGCCTGCTCCGTATCTGGGTGACCGCGCTTTCCTTGGCCGGACTTCTGGCCGGAGTCCCCGTTAAATCGGCCGAAGCTTGCTCGATGTTGGCCGAGTTTGAACTCTACCCGAACGGCGCCACCCTGGATGGGCAGGGAGGAACCGCCGGAGCGGGAACCGGAACCTCCAATCAAAACCTGGGGGCCTTGTGGACCAGCGACTGGGCGGTGGAGGGTTCCACGCCCAGCACCGCCTTCGTGATCGAAAACCAGCGGATTGTCGCCAGTGACACCGGAGGCGATCTCTATCAAGTCTCCCGCTCCATCGACGTCTCGAATATTGAAGACTTGGGTGTCGGACCCGAACAGTTGCCCGTCCCGATCAATCAACCCGAGACCAGCTTCGCGCAATTCTCCCTGTCCGCCTCGGACATCGCCGCCGCCAGTGCAGGCGGCTCAGGAGGAGGCGTCGTGGGAGGAGCCATCGCGCAGGCTCTCGGGGCCTCCAGCGGAGGCGTCTCAGGACAGTCGGGCGGCACCCTCTCGGGACCAGGCGAGTGGAATGCCGGCATGCAATTCTCGGACGGCAGTGGCATCGTGGCCGCCTTAGGGATGGAAAGCGATGGGGCGAGCACCAACTTCTACGCCCAACTCGGGGGCTCCACCCAGACATCGACCGAGAGCGTCGATACGAACGAAACCTATGAGTTCTACCTAGCGTTTCGGCCCGGACAAAACCCCGGCGATCAGGACAGCCTGAAGGTCTGGATCAATCCAGACATGGACGATTTTTTTAGCAACACGAACCCGACCATCGAAATTACGGACGAATTGGGCGTGGGCCGTGAAACGCTCGGCACTGAAATGTCCTTTGTGGCCCAAACGAGTTCGGACAACTCAGTGCCGGCGCCGGTTTTCCGATGGGCCAATAGCCAGCTCGCACGGGATGCCAACCAACTCGCCGTCCCGCGTCTCGATATCGGCCCGGCCGGAAGCGCTGTGCAGACCGCCTGGGAGGGCTTCGAACCAAGTAGCACCCCGACCTCGTCGATCAACTTCACCGAGGACCTCTCCGTCTACTACCCCACATTGATTCCCGGTCAGTTCGATATGGACATCACCATTGAAACCACGGATGGGTCCAATTTAGGGTTCTTCGATTACACCTTCGCGACCCAGGGCGTGGATGACGACCTCCGAGGCGATGGGGTCAGTGGTGTCGATGGGCTGATCGTCAAAATGGCCAACCTGATGGGCGATCAGTGGCCGGTCCGATTCGGGCTCTACGACGAATCCAATGCGACGGAAGTCCAGTTCTCGGTCAGCTACGACAATGGGGTCACCTGGACCGTTGTTGCCGTATACACCACCGCCACAGGCACCGAATTGCTCAATGGCGCCTTCCTCGACCTGGATAATCTAACTGCCG
The DNA here is from genome assembly GCA_029268645.1 of Myxococcota bacterium. Classification (GTDB taxonomy): domain Bacteria; phylum Myxococcota_A; class UBA9160; order UBA9160; family UBA4427; genus TMED88. The sequence goes on along the minus strand of JAQWNI010000156.1, from coordinate 16,845 downwards.
GATCCAACACGTTCCCCGCCAACGGAAACCCCATTTGGGTCAAGCTTGAGCCGACGACGCCCGGCGAGACAGTCCAACTCACAAGCATTCAGTTCCTGCCGGAGCCTGGCACGGCGGTCTTGACCGGCCTCGGGCTCTGCGCCCTCGGAATCCGAGCCCGTCGGCAAAGAAACACCGAATTAGGCCGAGGGCAATAAAACCGCGAGGAAGTGCGGAAAAGAGAAGGGTCCAAAACCCTTCTCCTCCATACCAATGCGCCCGGCTCTCCTCAGGAGGAATCCGGGCGCATTGGCGTTTTGGGTTGGTTGCCGGCGACGAATCCGCTTGACTGTAGGGTGACCGAGAGGAGGAAACGCCATGATACCTCGCTGCATCTCTGCAGACAGCCACATCACCGAGCCTCCGCAGACGTATTCAGATTTCATGGGGCCTCAATATCGAGACCGAGCCCCCCAACTTCGTTACGTGGACGGGCTTGGGGATGCCTTCTTCATTGACGGCCTTGATAGACCGGTTCCGATGGGGCTCGTCGCCGCAGCGGGCAAGCCCGCCGAAGAAATTCGAATCAACGGTGTCCGCTTCGAGGAAATTCACCCCGGCGGCTGGGATCCCCGCGCGCGACTGGTGGAGCAAGATCAGGACGGCGTCTTGGCGGAGATTATTTATCCGACGGTCGGCATGGTGCTCTGCAACCACCCCGACTTTGATTACAAAAAAGCCTGCTTCGAGGGGTACAACCGCTGGCTCGCTGAATATTGCGAAGCCGCCCCGGACCGCCTGATCGGCCTCGGCCAAGTCTCCATGCGTTCCCCCGAAGATGGCATCGCCGAGCTTGAGTCCATCGCGGCCTTGGGGCTCCGCGGCGTCATGATGCCCGGCAATCCCCAACAAGAGGACTACGATTCAAAGATCTATGCACCCTTCTGGGAGAAAAGCATCGAGCTCGGCCTGCCGTTGTCGTTTCACATTTTGACGGACCGCAACTACGCCTTTCAAACCGAGCCGCGAGGCCCAGCGATGAATGGTTTTCTCTCGATCGTTCGGGGGTGCCAAGATGTGATGGGGGCCTTGGTCCTCGGCGGCGTTTTCGAACGCCACCCGGATCTCAAGGTGGTCTGCGCAGAAGCCGATGCGGGCTGGGTACCCCACTACATGTATAGGATGGACCATGCCTACAAACGACATCGGTACTGGCTCCCCGCCGGACAGGAGCTGTCGAAGCTTCCGAGCGAATATTTCTCAGAGAATATCTACACGACATTTCAAGACGATTGGGTGGCCTTCCAAGTTGCCCATTTGATGAATTGGAAGCGGCTCTTGTGGGCCAACGACTTTCCCCACAGCGATTCCACATGGCCGTGGAGTCAGCAAATGCTTGCAGAGCACACCCAGCACCTGACGGAAGCCCAGCGCGATGCCATTCTCTACGAGAACGTGAAGCAGCTCTATCGGCTCAAGGGAGTTTAAATCAGAGCCTGTTCAGACTCGCGAAACGCGTTTAACAAAATGATCGATTGCTCATTAGGCCCTCTTCTTACGAAGTTCAAAATAGAGGATTCCAACTTTCCATGAAGAGAGTTTTTGTCGTCCATGGAATGCAGCGCAGCGGAAATCACGCGATCATTCAATGGATTGAGGCGCATGGACGGTTCATTTTTTACAACAACGTCATTCCTGTCGCCCCCATTCTGCTGGGCGAGCGCACCTTGCCTCCAGAGCAGGACTTCAGGGATTGGTTCCGGGCCCGGCTGTCCCGCCGGTATAGATTCCTTCCCTTTTCCCTGATTCGCCTCGCTCTACGAAACCGCCTCATGATGCTGAGCCTAGAAGACCTCCCATTGGACACCCCGGTCTTCCGAAACCCGCCGGTCGAATCCAAAGCCATCCTGATTCTTCGTGACCCACAGAATATGTTTGCGAGCCGGATTCGTCGGGCTTGGCAGATCGATCACCCAACCTTCCCTCGAACCATGGGCCCCCTAATGGAACGAGTCATCGAGACTTGGAAGAGTCACGCCCGAGAGTTCCTCGGCGACACCCACCAGCTCGGGCCCTGCGTCCGAATCTACTTCGACGATTGGTTTGCCGACGCCGCGGCTCGAAAAAACATCAGCGCGAATCTAGGCCTGCCTTTTACAGATGCCGGCCTCGAGCGCGTCTCCGAGGTCGGCGGCGGAAGTTCATTCGAGGGGACCGACTTCGACGGGGCAAGCCGAAAGATGAACGTTCTCGATCGAAGCACTCAACTCGAACCACGTGAACGGGCCCTCTTTGACGAAGTTTTTAAGGACCCGGAGTTGCGGGCGCTAGCGGACCGGCTTCGCAAAGAAGCGCCACGCTAAAGCTGCGCAGCGGGATGGGCGCGGAACCATGCGATGAGCATCAAGGGGCTCCAAAGCGTTCGCGCCACCATCCGCGTACGTTGATTTTCCCGCTGAGCCGCCCTCAACGCGGCGTAATCAAAGAGAGGCAACGACTGCTCCCCCCAGCTGAGCAGTTCTTCGACCGCGTCTTTCCATTCAACTGCCATAAAATGGCCCATCGGCACATTAAAGCCGTGCTTCGGACGGTCCCAAACTGCACGCGGTAAGCGAGTTTTGCAAAGCTCAACCAGAATCGCCTTCAGGCGCCCTCCCACGATTTTGGCGTGGGCAGGTCGATGCAGTACCTCAGCCAAAATCAACTCGTCAAGGAAAGGGACGCGGAGCTCAAGGGACTCCATCATGCTTGCCCGGTCTGACTTGAAGAGGTGATTTTCAGACAACTTGGTCAGCATGTCGACCCGCATCAGCGCATCGGCATCGTAGGCCTCTCCACCGGATGAAAAACGATGCATTTTTTCGCGCCAGTCATTCAAATAATCCTGGGGGCGATAGCTTTCAGGCGGCAGCTTCAACACGCGCCGCAATTGCCGGCCTGGGTAGCCCCCGTCTCCAAAACGAGCGCGCTCCCATTCGACAACTTCCTGAGGCGAGAGAAGGTCATGGTAGATACGCCCGGCGCCTGGAATCCGGAATGGCGTGCGGTCAATCAGCTCTTTCAGACCTCGACGCGCCCAGTGAACTCCGGCACCACCGGACTGATCTTGGGTCAGAAACCGCGGATAGCCGCCAAAAACCTCGTCCCCCCCTTCCCCAGAAAGAACGACCTTCACCCTTTCACGAGCCACCTCTGAGATCAACCGGGTGGGGACAATGGCCGGGTCACTGAGAGGCTCATCCAAACGCCCCAGAGTATCGAGCAAAGTGTCGCTCGAAATCGAGCCCGCCTCGACTTCGACGTGGTGGGTCCCGTACCGCTCAGCCACCTGCCGAGCAATGGGTGCCTCGTTGCTCCCGGATTCAAAACTCACAGAAAAAGTGGTGACGGGCTCATCCGAGAGCCGAGCCATCGAAGCGACGATCAGCGACGAGTCGATTCCTCCACTCAAAAAGGCTCCGAGCGGAACGTCGCTCATCATTTGCCTTTCAATCGACCGGTCCAATGCATGCTCACACCGCTGCACTAACTCGGGAAATTCGATTGGGCGGTCCTCGCAGGCCGGAATTTCCCAGAAGGGTCGACTCTCGGGAAAGGCCTCGGAGATTTTCCAGAGCAGGCAATGCCCCGGGCGCAGTTTGCGGACCGCACGCAGCATCGAGCGAGGTGCCGGCACGTAGTCATAAACGAGCAAATCCCGAATCGCCTCTCGGTCTACCTGAAAATCAAACCCGGGGAGTGCAAAGAAGGGAGCCAGGGTCGACGAAAAAACCACGGCCCCATCAAACTGGCCAATGTAGAGAGGCTTAATTCCCGTTCGGTCTCTTGCGGCAAAGAAGATGCGGCGACGGCGATCCCAAATCACAAACGCAAACATACCTTCGAGATGATCTACGCAATCGCCCCCCCATTCACGCCAGGCGCCGAGGATGACCTCCGTATCCGAGCTCGTTTGGAAGACGTGACCACGACTCTCGAGATCGGACCGTAGCGTCGGGAAGTTGTAAATTTCACCGTTAAACGTGACGAGGGTCTGGCCATCATCCGAGGACATGGGCTGGGCGCCCCCCTCGAGATCGATGATGGAAAGGCGGCGGTGGCCCAGGAGAACCTCATCCCCCTGCCAGATCCCCGAGCCGTCGGGGCCCCGTGAAGCCAGGGCATCAAGAGCCTGCGAAAAAACGTCGGGGCTCCATCTTCGCTGGGGATCGTAAACTGCGAGGATTCCGCACATCGGGATTGCTCTCCATCCGCTGACACGGATTCATCCTCTTGAGCCGAGCCAGCGACTCTTTCACCGTAGGCTTAGGCTATCACTGGCGGGAGGCTTCAGACAAGGCGGCGCCTGACTGATCCGCTCGATGCTTCCAACCCTCTTATTTTGCAAGCCGCCCAACGGTCGGTTACGCTGCGCGCACTCTTGACGGCGGCCATCGGCATATACCGACCGGGCAATTCCCGTTCGAACGACTCCTGGATCCAGTCGCTTCGTGACCGACGAATCGACGAGGCGACCGGCGCCGGCCAGGTCTACTCCGAGGCAGGGGGAGACTTCATGGCCCTGCTTCAACCCGAAGCCTTCACTGCTCCCAGCTGGACACAGAGTTCACGTCAGCAGGCCTTCATGATTCTGGCCGGACGCGAATCCGGACGCCCAGGGGCAAAGAGCGGGGTCGCCGCCCGATTTGACAGCATCGGCTTCGAGGCCTTTTCAAACGCAGCGGGCCCCTTTGTCAGCGTGGTTTTCGAGCCTCAAGCGCAACGCCTCCATCTCATTCGCCCGATGGCGGGACAACGCGCTCTCTTCGGCGCCCCGCTCGAAGATGGGCTGATTTTCTCCACCGATGCTTTCTGGATCACCTCCCACCCAGATTTCGATTTTTCCCTCGATGCTGGGGCGGTTGGGGATTACTTGTCGACTGGCGTCATCTGGGGAGAGCGGACTCTGAGCAAGGGTATCCGCCGCATTCTCCCAGGCTCGACGCTGACATTCAATGCCGAAGATCGGTCCCTTTCCACCGAAGACTGGGCCCACTATCCAGCGGGGACTGAAATCGCCAAGCCAGACGACGCGATCGATGCGCTGGACGAGGTCCTCGGTCAAGCGATGCAACGCACCCATTCGAATCCAGCCCCCCAGGCGCTCTGCCTTTCCGCGGGACTGGATTCGCGAACCCTCCTAGCGATCGCGGCCCACCAGGGCATAGAGATGGACTGCGTGACCAGCGGCGTCGAAGGATCGTCTGAGCTCCGCTTAACGGAACGGATGTGCGACGCGCTCCAAGCGAGACATATGAAATGTTTTTTTGGATCAGCATTCGCTTCCGATCTTGAGCGCTACGCGAGTGAGATTGCCCGAGTAACCCAAGGCGAAGCGGACTTTATGAACATGATGATGCTTTTCCAAGGGATTGAATTCCGTTCTCAGTTTGGCTTGAACTCGGCCATCCGAGGGCACGGCGGCGAATTGATGAAACTGAACGATGCCTACGGTTTCAGCGTCCGTCCCGAAACCGCAGATAGTCAAGATCACGAGAGCGCAAAGACAGCGATCCTTGGGCAATTGAGAGGGTCCGCCGCCCTCAATGAAGCCCGCTCTATTTTAAAAGGGGACTGTCTCGAAGCGCTGAAAACCCACAACAAGCCATCATTTGATGCTGCGTACGATCGCTTGGCTGGGCATTCGGCCCATGTCGGTCAAGCAATCTCACTCCTCTTCCTGACCCAATACAATGGCCGACACACCGTGAACGCTGTCCGGTGCATGATGCAGAAAATCGACGTTTCACAGCCTATGCTCGATGAAGACGTCATCTCGGTCCTGCTTCAAATGCCCATTGCGCTGCGGAGCGACACCCATCTGCAGCGAGAGCTTCTTCGAAGGAATCAACCCGCCCTGTTAAAAATCCCCAACTCGGCCCTGGGAATCTCGCTGGAGGCCTCGGCTTGGACTACGCGGGCGGCGCGGTTGGTCCACCGGATCAAGACGAGACTCGGCTTGGCCCGCGAGGAAATCCCCGAACAATGGCTGAGAGCCCGAATGGGCCAGACCTTTCAGTCCGTCCTCTTGGACGACCGCGCGTTGAGTCGGCCCCACATCGAGGCCGAAGCTTTGCGGGCACTGGTGGACCGTAGCCTCGCCGGTGACATCGGACTCAACACCCTGCTCGGCCGGCTGACGATCCTCGAGTTGATGCTCCGCCAGCAACCCTGATTTCCGACGAGCAGTTTCCTGCGGCCACCGTACGCCGGGAATTGGGCGATCCGGCGACCGGAACCGACCAAAAGACTCCTGGCCCTGTTCCTCCCCCACTGGGTGACCGGAACTCGTGCCCAGAATCCCCCTAGGGGATTCCCGGAGAGGCTTTCGGAACGCCGCCCGCGGACTTTTAAAAGACCGCTGTAAAGGATTCCCATCAGTTGCCGATGAGTTGCCTCAGGAAGAGATGCGAGAGGCATGAGGATGACTCAACGACACTCAACACGCGGCCCTTTTCTACGTGACCCCTTTTCCAGTCACTCGGACACCCATTCCGGCAACCCCTCGCGGGGAAAAAGTGGGATTCAGTCTTCGCGGGCCGCCGAAGCCGCAGCTTTTTTTGCCACATCGGCGAGCGGCACCCCACTGATTCACAAAACGGCCCTTCGTGTCAACTGCGAGCGGCGCCACTCCATTGAATTGACGGGAACCCGAAATGAAATTTGATGAAATTCTGTGGTCTGGAGACCACGCAACAGCGAGGTGGATCTCCACACTCGCCGGTCTGTTCTTCACGACTGTCGCGTTGGCCGGAACGGCCTCAGCAACACCCTCTCCTGTGGTGATCACCTTCGATGACGATGGCTACGTGCACGGCTCCGTGATCAACTCAGCCACCTCTGCGGACGGCGGCCAGAGCATCCAGCTCCGCGCCAACAACCGCCAAAAAGATTTCAACTATGCGGTCACCTTCGACAGCGAAATTCAGGGCTCGACCGGTGATCCGGATCTGCAAGCGCCCTGGAGCGGCGGAAATATCCAAGACGAAGACCTCGGTCTGATTCTGATTGTCCAAGCGAACGACACGGGCTGCGACACGGGCGTCTGCTCGAACCCCGTGGCCGAGCCGGGCATTCCCGCCGGGAATTTGACTTTCTTTCTCGACACACCCGCTTCCAGTTTCGGTCTCGACCTGATCGATGTGGCTGACGGGGAGGACGGCTTCATCCGATTCTATCCAGAGGACAACTGGGGAGGATTTGTGACTATAGAATTCAAAGATCTCTTGGCCGGACTCGACCTCGGCATCAACTATGCCAACCGCATTGCCCCCCTGACTGCCGCAGAAATCGGACTCGAGCAAATCTCTCGAGTGGGCGTCAAATTCTATGAATCCGGAGCGGTCGACAACCTCACCTTTGTGCCCATTCCGGAACCCACAACGGCCCTGATGGTCGGAGGCGGACTGCTCGGCTTGGCTTTCGCCCAGCGATCCCCACGGCGGAAGAGCTCGCACTGAAGACTTGAGTTCCAGGCATACGCCAGGACTGCTACCCATCGACCGAACCCCCCGCCCCAAATGAAACGGCGGGGGGTCACGTTTGACATCTCAACCCAGCCGATTTCAACTGGTGGAGCGACCGCCCAGCGCCTAGGGTTTAGTGGATTAAGCCAATCCACCCATGCCCCGACTCCCCTACCCGCCAGCGCGGGCGCCGTCGCGATCGGCGCCCGAACGACTTGGATCCTTCTGGAACCAAGTTGGTCTGGCCGCGTTTGCTCTGATCTTGGGATCGACTCCTGCGGAAGCCGATCCGGCCACGAGCTACTACGCAGCTATCGATTCCACGAACAGTGCTTCGCTCAGGCAGTCGCTGCATGCCCTCGTGGACGATCACCAGCGCTATCCGTACACCTCAACCGCCACGGACACCTGGGACATTCTCGAAGAAGCCCAATCGGATCCAGAGGCTGAGGGATTTATCCTCGATCTCTACGGCGACCGGAGCCTTGTCCGGGAGGGCGGAGGCAATTCTGAGTACAACCGGGAGCACACTTGGCCGAAGTCCTACGGGTTTCCCAGCGACTCAAGTCAGAACTCCGCCTACACGGATTGCCACATGCTGTTTCTCGCGGACAGCGGCTACAACTCTTCCCGAAGCAACAAGCCCTATGGGAGCTGCGATGCTTCCTGTACCGAGAAGCCCACCGGTGACGCATTCGATGAATCACCTCTTCCGGGCGTATACCCAGGACAGTCCAACTGGACGAAAGCCGGTGTCTGGGAGACCTGGGGAGAGCGCCGGGGCGATGTCGCTCGAGCGCTGCTCTATGCGGACATTCGCTATGAGGGGGGTCACCACGGCGACACAGGGGCCTCCGAACCCGACCTGATTCTGACCGACGAAATCGCTTTAATCGAAACCAGCCCCGGCAACGCCTCGGTGGCCTACATGGGCGATCTCTCGACGCTGCTCCAGTGGCACAACCAAGATCCTCCTGACCAGGGAGAGCGAGCGCGAAATGACATCGTTGAGAGTTATCAAGGCAACCGAAACCCCTTCATAGACCACCCCGAATGGGTCGGCTGCGTCTTTTCAGAAGTTTGCGACTCAGCTCCAATTCCGCTCCCAACGCTGAGCCCGGCCTTTCTCGCCGTTTGGATTCTGACTATGGCCTTCACAGGGGTGGCGATGGCCCGCCGTTTTTCTTCTGAGACCCGGGCGGCCTCCAAGACAACGCCTCGGCACTAAAAGCCTCGTTCTTGTCCCCAGTCTGGGTGCCGCGCAGCGGAGTCTGTAGCTGCGCAGCCAGAAGGCGGATACGCTGTCGGCCTGGATGACTGAACAGCCAAAAATCACGCGAGTTCATCTGGTGGCCGGTGGATTTCCTCGGCACTCGGCGGCGGGTCACGACATCGACTACGCCCGCCTCCGCCTACTGGAGGCCCTGCGGGACCAGGGCGAAACCACCGCCAGCATTTCACCCGACTTTAAAGATCTGGCCGAGTGGCTCCCCAGAGCAGACGCTCTGATCACATACGTGGCCGGACCCTTTCCCGACCCCGATCAATGCGCTGAGCTCGACCAATGGCTGCAGGACGGAGGCCGCTGGCTCGCACTCCATGGAACCAGCGGGGGCAAGGCCATCCCCAGAACCGACGGGGAACCGGGTCGAGAGATGGTTCGACTCAGTCACCATGACGTCCTCGGCTGCTTCTTTCTCAATCACCCGCCGATTCGCTCCTTTCAGGTGGACGTCACAGACCCTCTGCACCCCATCACCCAAGGCATCGACGCACCCTTCAACGTGATGGACGAACTGTACTTGCTCGAAATCCTAGATCCCGAGAACAGTCAAATTCTTCTCTCCACCACGAGTCTCCCGGGCGACGATCCCTCGGCGAAAAAATTCGGTTTTCACTACGCCAAAGACACCTCGATCGAGCCAGATGGCCAGACACGGCCACTCGGCTATATCCGTCAACGAGGCCGGGGGGCAGTTGTTTATCTCGCACTGGGCCACTGCCATACGCCTGCCACGAATATCCAACCCTTCGTCGACCGCAGCGTCCATCCCGATGGCGTCACGCCAAAAACTTTTCGCGGGCCTTGGGAAACCAAGGCCTTCGACCAGCTTCTCAAAAATGGACTCCATTGGCTCACATCGACCGCACCCTCCGAACCCCGCGCCTAATCTTGCGGGACTGGCGAGATGAAGACCTCGCTGAGTTTGCCCGGATCAACGCCGACCCCGAAGTGATGCGTCACTTCCCAGCCCGACTTGACACTTCCGAAAGTGACGCCGTGGCCGCGCGTATTCGCCACCACTTTGAGAAACATGGCTATGGATTTTGGGCCGTAGAACGCGTGGGTGGGGAGCCATTCCTCGGCTTCGTGGGCCTGGCCCATGTCGACTTTGAGGCATCCTTCACGCCAGCCGTTGAAATTGGGTGGCGGCTGGCTCGTTCAGGCTGGGGGTACGGCTATGCAAGTGAGGCCGCCGAGCGCGCCTTGGATTTTGCGTTTTCAGAAGCCCGGCTCGCTGAAGTCGTTTCCTTCACGGCCCTACGCAACAAAAGATCCGCCGCTGTCATGGAACGAATCGGGATGAGCCTTCACCCGGAGATTCGATTTGACCACCCCAAGCTGCCGAAAGGTCACCCACTCTCACCCCATTGGCTCTACCACATCAAAAAAGAGAGGTGGCGAAAGCTGAAACACGGGAGATGAAATGTCGGTCAAATCACCCGATCAACACCCAGTTCAACAATCATCGCCGTAAACAATCCGAGCAGTTGAATGAGCGAAACAAGGAAGAGAGATCGCGCAGCTTCCGGTGTCCGCTGGGCACGCAACCGCAGGGCTGCCCGAAGGAAAAATCCCCCTAAAAGGATGGCGGCCATCAGGTAGATCGCCCCTAGGCCCGGCAACAGAGCGGGCAACAGAGTCACGGGAATCAACAGTGCAGTCCAAAGAAGAATTCGCCGGTAGGTGGCCTCTTCTCCAATGCGGTCTGGCAGCATCGGAAACCCTGCCTTCGCGTAGTCTTCCCGACGAAAGAGTGCGATCGCGTAGAAGTGGGGCGGCTGCCAGACAAAAATAATGGCAAAGAGCAGCCAACCCACGAGACCCACGTGTCCGTCGACTGCCGCGTCGGCAATCAGTGGAGCAATGGCCCCGGAGATGCCCCCAACGATGACCGCAAAGGGTGTTCGAGGCTTGAGCCACAGTGTGTAGATGAAGATATAGACACCGATCGCCGCCAGCGCGATGCCCGCCGCAGCGGCCCCGGACCAGACCCAAAGCATTCCGGTTCCCGCTGCCCCAAGCAGCAAGCTGAAGACCAGCGCCGGGCCCGGACGAAGTGCTCCTGACGGGAGCGGCCTGTCTTGGGTCCGCTCCATCAAGGCATCTCGGTCGCGTTCGAGATAGCTGTTCAGCGCATTGGCCGCGGCCGCACAAAGCGCTGTCCCGAGCAGGGTCGCGCCCAAAAGCTTCGGAGAGGGCCAGATCCCTCCCGCTAATACCAAGGCCGGCAGCCCCGAGAACAGAACAAGGGGAAGAATCCGCGGCTTCGTTAACGCCATGTAGCTCGCCGCTGTACTCACTGGGCCTCCACGATTCGCGTGCTCATCAACGGCTCCGAGACTTGCTGCCGTGCCCTCAGCGCGTCACGAACGATCAGGGCCGTTGCCAGCACGATCGCCGTCGCCAGGGCGGAATGCAAGCCTGTAACGGCCACCGGGAGGCGGAAGATCACGTTAGCCGCTCCCACTCCAATTTGAATGCCCACTAGGCCAAAGGCCCAAGCCGCCAGTCGACCGGGCCGGCCTGTCCCACGGGCTCGCCAAGCCAGACCGCCCATGAGGCAAAAGAGCAAAACGCCGTTCAGACGATGAAGCACTTGCATCCCCACCGGCCCGACCAAAGTGGGCACAAAGGCTTCGCCATCACACGTCGGAAAATCAGCGCAGGCCAAGCCCGCATAATGACTCGAGACCCAGCCCCCGAGTACCATTTGGAGCGCCACCACCAGCGCGCACAGACCGGCCAGCACCGGGACGCCTACCGGTAATGCGGGGCCACTGCTTAAGCGTGCTCCGGAGAGGCCCTCTCGGCAATCCAGACCAATCCAAAGCAAGGTGAGACAAAAGCTATTGCCCAGAATCAAGTGAACGGCCACGGTCCAAGGGGCCAACAACAGAAGTACCGTCAATCCCCCGAAAACCACTTGGGTCAACAGCAACGCCCAGGCAAAAATCAATCGCGAACGCAAAGCGCGCCTCGACCAGCCCATCGCGCTCAGCGCCAGAAGACCAAGAGAAATCGAGCCGGCGAAAGCCCGGTGTCCCCACTCAAAGGCCACTTTCAGATCGAACGGAGGAACCACCTCCCCGTAGCACAGAGGCCAATCCGGGCAGGCCAGTCCGGCATCGAACGCCCGCACCAAAGCGCCGAGATCGATCAGACAGAATGTCAGTGCCGCCAAGACCAGAAAACCCGTGGCGAGTCGGCGGTCACGTCGATCTGTCGGGGCAGCAGGAAATATCTCGCGCATCAGATGGGCTTTTCCGGAAAGTTCAGAAAATAAGGCCAGTGAGTCCGGTGGGAGCAAGCTCAAGAACAGGCGCGCACCCCGGACGGGAGGCGGCCGGAGGCTAGCGCAGCACTTCAGGAATTCGGTGCCGTTTCGTGCAGCAATGGGTTGCCGCCCCTGGATCGTCCCCCTGGGACAAGGCCTAGATTTGGTATTTTAGGGCCTTGCCCCGCAGCCATCCACCCAGGGGCGTGCACTGTGACCCGAGAGGAACCTGAGATGTCCGACCCCTTTCCGACCCGCCGGTTTCGCCCCCTCGCTTGGGTGGCCCTGCTTGCGACCCTGACGCTCCTGAGTTCCCCGAGCTGCTCGACCCGGCGAGCGCCCGCAGCCATCAAGATTCCAGCGGTGAATGGGCTCAGGACCGCCTCGGACATCCTCGTCAACGATGTCGACACTCGGTCGGGACCGCCGAAATGGCTGAACCACGAACGCGTGACCCAAGGATACGTCTACGGCATCGGAACTGAAGATGGGGGCCGCCATGATTCGGAAGACCTCTTCCGCGCCATGCAAGCCGCCCGAAGAACCATTATCGATTTTCTCCAACTCGACACGCCGAACCAAGAAACCTACGGGGTGGACCAGCCGAATTCGGAGTCCATCGATCCCAACCAAATCGAATTCGAACACTTGGCCTATGACGAACGGGCTCGTCGATGGTATGCGCTGGCCCGGCTGGACATCGAACAACAGAGTCAGGATCTCGAGACCCAAGCCAGCGCCGTCGACGAGCGGTTAAAAAGACTCACCGAAACCCTTGAAAAACCCGACGCCCCGGATGGCGCGAAGTTGCGGGCCGCCCTTGCGATCGCCGGGAGCATTAACCAACTGAAACAGATTGATGCGCTCTACACCAAGCTAACCGGTCAAAAGCGTGCGTCGTCCGAGCCTGTCGATGAAGCTCACTGCCTCGTACTCGCCAATGCAGTGCTAGCGGATCACGGCGTTCGGATCGTAGTCGACGGCCCTCAAGTCGCCGGTCTGCAAGAAGCCATCAATCTCGTTTTAGGAGAGGCTCACCTGAGTACCGACGAATTCGGACGCGGTCTCATCACGGTCCACCTTCATGAGAGCAATGGGTTTGGCCCGGGCAATCCGTATCTCGAAATCGATGGCAGCGTGGAAATCGCCTTGGGGGGTGCCGGCGAACAGACCTATGGGTCAACATTCAATGTGGTCAGCACTGGTGACAGCGTCGAAGAAGCCCGCTTTCGCGCAGCCCGCACGATCAACGAAGAAGTCAGCTCAATCGTACGAGCCACCCTGCAATCAATCGCCCAAGGGACCGAGTCATGACGACGTCTGGTTCGCGAAGCCCCTCTGCCCAGCGGGCTCAGCGTCGCAGCGACCAGGCAAAAAAGAAGGTCATCCTGGCAGCCTTGATCGCCGTCATGATGGCCGGGGGAGTCCTCTGGATCAGCCGATCCTCAGATTCGCCGACACTGGCCGAGCCCGCAGAGCCTGCTCCGACCTTCTCCCCACGGGCCACCGATGAGATCGTCCCGATTCCGAACTCCGATGCAGACCTTCTCTTGGTCAACGGAGAACAAGCCCCCGTGATCTCCCTCGCCGACCTCGGCAACCTCTCCACCGTCACCATCGACCTCGCCGTTCCCGTCCGCCTTGAGGGCCAAGACACATTTGAGACCCGGATCATGACCGAGGGGCGACCCATGTTGACACTCGAAGGACGGGTTTTGGGCGACGAACGCAATCGACTCCGAATCGAAGCCCCCACCGAATGGCTCATCCCCGGCACCTACCTCTTCGAATTCCGCACGCAAGAGCTTGCAGCGCTCCCGCTCCGCCGCTTCGTCCTCATGGTCGAGGCGAATCAACCCAAACTCAACGAACCATCGAGTAAAGACGCGCGCCCTCCTTCTTAACGCGGCACGCCTTCAGCATCTCGCTCAAATCGAGCAACTGCGAACCATTCGTCCAATGAGACAGAAAGTGGGAGATGGCCTGCTCACCCTGCGAGGTTGAGCGGGCTTGGTTCAAAACGCCTTCCAAGCGCTGCAACATCCAGATTTGGTATGGCACGACCATCCGACGCCCCGATACGCCACCGATTTCAAAAGCATGCGTCAAGGCGCCCTCACCGGTCTGCAAAGCTTCAAATCCGGGTGTCGCTGTAAAGGTTTTTCCCGGAAGCTCGTCCCCCAATGAGTGAGCCTTGCTCTGAACATAGGCACTCAATCGCTCGGCCGCCGAGCGAAGAACTGGCCACATTTCTTCAAAAAAGACGCCGATCACCGGTAAGAGTGTTTCTGCAATTTGATCGCCGGAGAGCCATTCGGCCCCGTCGCTCACCGCTTCCCTGGACACCAATTCTCCGCGGTCGTCGAGAGAGTAAAGTTTTTGGCCATACCGACGTGCGTTGAGGTCCCCTTCTCCATTTGTTCGCTCGACCCATTCCGTAGTGATCGGGAATAGCGTGCGTAAGGCAAACCCCGCCACAGCGTCTCGATAAAGATGGGCATACAAAGGCGCCAACAAACCGTAGTCGCCCAAGCTAGGGCGCCCGCCGAGCACATAGTCGTGGGCTGAGAAATGGGTTTCCAGATACCCCAGAAGGCGATGTTGACTCGCCTGCCAAGCGGGCTCGGTCCGCTCATCCACTCCCAAGTGAACGAGCCCAGCGTACACCCCGCGCGGGTTTGTCCGGGATTCCGAAATCCCAAAAGCGGCCTCGAAGAAGGCCCCCCCCGCTTGCCTCCTCACCGCGGCCGGTGCCCCCGCTGCAATAGCGGCCCCCCACTGCTGCTCGTTGAAGGCGCGGTGGCTGGGAGAGCGTCCGTCCTCAGAAAAAAACCATCGCTCCCAAAAACCAGGAACCACCATCCATTCATCGGCGAGAAGCTCGATCAAATAACTCACTAGAGACTGAACCGGCTGCTGGAACGAATCAGGCAACACCGCACAGTCTGGGTGCGCAGCCTCGCAGTAGTCGATGATCTCGCTCGAGTCCTGGATCCAAGTGCCGTCCGGCGCCAGCAGTTGGGGAACCGCGCCGCTGCCTGAACGCGGCGTCAGCAGACCCTGGATGAGTTCCGGAGTCGCCAGAATATCTTCAAAACCCTCACCGAGGGCAGACGCCCGATCCTTGTGGCGGAGATACGCCCGTACCTTGCCCGAGAAGTAGCTGTGTTCCCAACTAAAGAGTCTGTACATCCAGACAGCGTAGCGGTCTCAAACCGGTCGGCCCCAACCGCGGCGAACGGAGAAGGAAAACAGGGGCGAGCCGCGCCGCACCACACGACTCGCCCCACGCCAAGGGGCATCGACCGCAGACTCTTTCAACGGAAACCGAGGCCGGGCACAATCTCGGCGCTCCGAGTGCCTGCGACGGCCCTAGGGCGTATCGAACCGCCTCCTTTGGCGCCGAAGCGCCCATCCCGCCGTGGCGAGCATGGACACAATCATCGGAAATGGACCGACTGAAAAGACCGGGACGCTGACAGGCAGATCAAAAGGATCGTTGGGATCCGTCCCCGCACTGACTTCAGTGCCGTCTTGGACACCGTCCCCGTCCGAGTCCGGATTCAGCGGATTGGATCCGGTGTTCCCATTGGAAATAAAAATCCCGGTGTTCGTTTCAAATACATCGAGAATTCCGTCTCCGTCGTCGTCAAAGTCGCAGGCGTCGCCGTCGCCGTCGTCGTCGAAATCTTCTTGGCCTGCATTGGAATCAGCTGGGCAGTTGTCCAAGATGTCGCCGACTCCGTCGCCATCTCCATCAACCAGCGAAGCCTCACAAGCATCCCCGACACCGTTTCCATCTTGATCGGCCTGGGAGTCGTTCGGCACCGAGGGACAGTTGTCTAGACCGTCGAGGAAATCATCACGGTCTCGGTTCACCCCAAGCCGATGACCGGATCCCGGCGGCACGGCGGTAAATGTAATCGGACCTTCCGTGACAGCGAGAGCGCGGAGCGACGACTCGCTAATGGTGTTGCCTTGATCATCGCGAAACGTCGTTCCCGACTCGTGAACCCAGCCTTTTGACTCCCCCCCCACCTGCCCCTTGGCGATCAGGTCACATTCGACAACCGCTCCCCCCAGAATAAAGGACTCGAACGGAGCCTTGCAGCGTGAATCCAAGAGGTCCAGGCGCTGATTCTCCGCTGCCGTCGGAGGGGAAGACAGCGTGATCTGCTGACCTGTGATCGGCGCTAAATCCGTATCGAACGCCAACGAAAACTGTTCAAGGTTTCGCTCCTGGGCATTCGTCAGATTGAACACCGGTGCTTCATAGAATCGCTTCAAAGACTGAAGACTGCCATCATGCAAGAAGCAGTGTCCGCGGATCTGATCCCCCATATGGTTGGGCTCGAGACTGTCCCCGAAACAACCCACGAACTCCCACAGATTTCGCATGTGGGCGACCTTCATATCCTGAGGCTCGCCTTCAAAGGTCCGGCCACCACTGGTCCCAAAAAAACCATCGATCGGCGACAGCGTGTGGCAGCCGTCACAGGTTTCCACCACGTCGGTGACGGGGGCCCCATCGGACTCCATAAAGAGATTTCGCCCCGCCTGCTGCGAAGGAGTCAAAGAATTATCAAGATTCCGATACGGGTTCGGCTGGTACTGAACCGTCAGCGCGAAGGCCGTAAATTTCTGCATGTCCGCATCGGAAATAAGATCGTCGTGACCCAGCAGACCCGGGAAGGCTTCAATAAAGTTGTCAAAGGCGAGCTCTTCACTGCACGCCGCTCCGGTCGGCTCATTGCAGGGGTCTTGACCAAAGTGACCCGCCACTCGATCTCCTCGCCAGTGCA
>JAQWNI010000155.1 GCA_029268645.1 Myxococcota bacterium | reverse complement strand
TTTGGAGTCTGTGGCGCGGCGAGGCGCGTCGAAAGAAAGCCCCCGCCTTAGAATAGTTTTTCTCCATATAGGCGAGATGACTTCCTCCCCCAGCGTGAAAAATGTCTTGGCGTTGAGTGCGCGCAAAACCGTGGACGATGTCGAAAGATTCAGATGCGATGAGCTGTGCGGCTGCACGAGAGAAAAGCCAGAAGCGCAGGGGTTGCCACCCATCGTAAGCAGAAATGCGATGCAACTGGACGTTCGACTGCTCTTGGCCTTTTCGAGCGATCACGTGGACTTCGTCACCGAGTTGGACGAAGGCGTGCGCTAATTCCCAGACCGCTCGTTCAACACCGCCATGAGTTGGATCGAATACTTCGACCACCAGGGCAATACGGAGCGCATTTTTTCGTTTCATCCGGAGTGGGGCTCCTTGGGAACACTCGGTAGAGGCCATCGGGCGCCTGCCAAGAATGAACAATCTCACCTCGCCTGACAATGCAGGCTGCTCTGACCGAAGGGGTTGCTCTTGCACCTCTGCTGATCGATCGATTCGACGCAACGAAAGCCTCGCCGCTTGATTGATATCAGGGAATGCCAGGAGGCGACGAGGTGCGTCACATTCAGGCTACCATGGGAGGGCTAGCAGGTGGTCCCTAGGGGGAGCGTGACCGCCAGTTGGGTGGGGAGCCAGCTTCCTTCTGATGATTGGGAAGCGTTCGTGGTCACCCAGTACCCGAGCCGATCCGCCTGGGACGAAGTATCAGTCAGCCTTCCTTAATCGCGAGCTTGAGTCTCTGCTTGCCCGCATCTACTGGCTGGGCATGAAACGGGGCGCAGTCCTCAATCTGGCAGTTCCGCTGGCCCTTCTTAAGCAAAGGGTTTCTCACATCGTTCGTCGGAAGTCGCGGCGTTAACCGTTTAAGTCATCGCCCCTTTTGTCTATCGCTCCCCCCGAGGCTCAAGCCCGGCTGAGGGTTTTCGAGGATGTGATCCAATCTACGTAGGCATCGTCAGTCTTTCGCGGTGGGGCCGTACCTTCTGTCAGTTCAAACTGAACGTACTCAGAAATGAAGTTTTAGGAGGGTTGCATCTCCCTAAAAACCGCCAGAGACAACGACCTGATCAAATCGTTGGTCATGGACGACGAGTCGACCCACTCAGCTCCTGATCAGTTTGTCGCTTGATCAGCCAAAAGCAGTGGCGAGGGATACCCGATTGAGCGGCTTCAATCAAAAGATCAAGGAGCCGCAGTGGCTCGAAAGGCAGAAAAAGAAGCCTATCAAAGGGCGCGGATTTCTGTGAATTGCTCGATTTCCATGGCCGATGCCTGCTGAATGCTTGAATCGTTTCCTGCTCTAGGTCAATACAAGCGGTGGCTGGACCGATCTGCTGGGTGGTTCTGATCCGCATAGAAACGATATTGCATGTCAGATCGGCTGCTCGTGTTGACCGCCTTAACCATCAGCGTGGGCATCACTCCTTTTCAGCACCGTTGAGTCTGACCGGATCACCAATCAGCAATTTGGATTGCATTCGGACGACCTCAATGAGATTGGGCGGGGTTTTTGGCTGCCGAACAAGGCAGGTGCGGGTGTACCTGCCGCTCGTAGAGTGCGAGCATTTTGTTGGCCTCCGCGGGATCGATTCCTGCAAGGAGTGGGTTGAGGTAGAAAACCGAGTGATCGCCGAGTTCATCGGCGAGTTCGAGGGTCTGTTCTGGTGTGAGTACTCGATAGGCCGAGCTTTTCTTGATCCGTTCCGGAGTCATTGCCTCTGCGTACGGTCCCGCCGGTTTCCCAAATGCTTCGCGCGTCCAGCGACTGTAGGAATCGAGCTGGTGGAGGACGTGAGGCATCAGCGTGGCCCAGGCACTCTCAGGGTCATCGCTGACCCACAAGAAAATGGGCCCCTGGGCCGGGTAGGGGCCTGGGTCTGCCTGGCCGAGCGTGAGGCACTCCTCTCGATAAGGGTGCCAGAGATTTGGGTCCAGGGGTGGGAGCCATCCGTCTGCTATGCGAGCTGCGCGGCGGGCGGCCGCGGGGCTCGAGCCGCCGAGAAGGATGGGCGGCGGAGCTGGCGCAGGAACCGGAGTGATGTGGCAGGTGCGTCCGTCCCACTGGAATGGGGCACCCTGCCAGGCCTTTCGAAGGAACTCGATGGTTTCCCCCATTCTTTGCCAGCGGTCTTCGAGTGAGCGGGCGAAGGTTTCGAACTCCGAGGCGCGGTAGCCGGCGCCTATGCCTAGCTCGAGCCTTCCACCAGAGAGAATCTGTGTGACCGCCGTGTCTTCTGCGAGCTTGGGTAGGTCGTACAAGGGGGCCACCAAGATGGCAGTCTGGATAATGATAGAGTGTGTCCGCGCGGCAATCGCAGCGGCTAACGGGAGAGGTGAGGGGTTGTAGCCGTCATCCGATCCGTGGTGCTCGCCCAGCCCAACCGCGTCGAAGCCGAGTCCGTCTGCCCATTGGACCTGATCGAGCATGGCAGCATAGAGATCGGTGACCGGAGCGCCGAACTGGGGCGCTCGCATGTCGTAGGTGAGGTGGAATCTCATTACGCCGAGTTTGGCGCTTTCGATGAAAAGACGAAAGAGCGGTGAGGTTTCGGCAATCAGATCGAGGAGATCCTCCTCCAGCACCACTGTGGCGGGTTGGAAGGCGTCGGCCGCGGACTCAGGCGGACCCAATCCAGCGCCGGATTCGTCCAGTCCATTCTGAGTCTGGCCGTTTCGCGTAGACGCGAGCCCATTGCCCTGCTTGCTGCTATTGGCTCGTCTGCGCGACCTGCACGCAGTGATCGATCCAGGCGTAGGTTGCAGCGATGCCATCTCGAAGAGGTTTCGTGGGTCTCCACCCCAGCTTTTCGGCGATCAAGTGATTGTCTGAATTCCGGCCGCGCACGCCCAAGGGACCGTCGATATGCCGGATGGACAGCTTTTTATTGGCCGCATCCATCGCCAACTCTGCCAGCTGATTGATTGTGACCATTTCGTCTGACCCGATGTTGACAGGACCCATGAAATCCGAATCCATCAACCTGCGTACGCCTTCGAGGCATTCATCAATGTACAGAAAAGATCGCGTTTGCTTACCATCTCCCCAGATTTCTATTTCCCCGCCGTCGGGTGTCTCGGCCACCTTGCGGCACATCGCCGCGGGAGCTTTTTCTCGCCCACCCTGCCAAGTACCCATCGGTCCGAAAATGTTGTGGAAGCGTGCAATGCGAACTTCCATGCCGTGGTTGCGTCGATGACTAAGGAAGAGTCGTTCGCTAAATAGTTTTTCCCAGCCGTACTCGCTGTCGGGATCGGCGGGATAAGCAGACTGCTCCGAGCAGTCGGGATTGTCTGGATCGAGCTGATTGTGCTCGGGATAAATGCATGCCGAAGACGAATAGAATAAGCGGCCTACACCGTGGGTTTTGCACCGTTCTACGACGTTCAAGTTGATTTGTGCGGAGTTATGCATGATGTCGGCATCGTTTTCGCCCGAAAAAATAAAACCGGCACCGCCCATATCGGCGGCTAGTTGGTAGACCTCTTGGAATTCTCGGTCGATGACTGTTCGGCAGAGAGCTTGGTCTCGCAGGTCTCCCACCACGAATTCATCGGCTTCGGTCGTGGAGAAATCGGGCTTTTTGAGATCGACGCCTCGGACCCAGAACCCCTCACCTTTGAGGCGGGTCACCAGATGGTTGCCGATGAAGCCGCCTGCGCCGAGGACGAGTGCGGCTTTGCTGGAAGTGGATTGGGCCATGATTCAGGTTCCTTCTCGTCTTGTTCCTGACTGCGAGTGACTGCGCGGCTCGGCGAATGAAAGATGTCCCTCTCGTCCGAGGAGGACGAGGACTGCCGCGTGGTAAGCGGCTGGAAGTATACCGGAGGTCGACAATTCCCCAAGGGGTAACCTCCTGGCAACCGGGTATAATGGACTTTTCTCGATTCGCTCGGACAGCTTTGTCATTTCGGTGACTCGATCGACGGGGCCGTCCGGCGAAATATAGAAAGAAGCCATCCGGCGATTTAGAAACGGGTGAAATGTCTTCGAGCCGTCGGGCCGTTGGTGTCAAGGCTGTTGGCCGGATGCTTGCATTGAATTCTACGGGAGTTCTTGATTGATTTTCTTGATCGGGCTGACAGTCGGTGCCTTCATCGGTGGCGTCGGAACGTACCTCTGGATCAACCGCCCTACTGGAAATTTGTACACGGCGTGGAAGGGCTATCGCCTAGGCGACATGTTTCTACATGAGGTCGAGCGGCAGAGCTGGTTACATGGATCCAGGTTTCACAGAAAATACTTCCCTCAATCCATCGCGACTGAATATTTGTCCCGAACGGAAGCAGAGGGAAATTTTCAGATCCTAAACGACATCATTCAAAGCCGTCGATCGCCCGATCAGCAGACATGTGTGGTCCATCTTCGGATTGGCGACATCCTAGAGAAATCAAAGCAGACGGATCAAGAAGTCATAGAGCAAGGCGTTCACTGCAAGGACGGAATACTCTACGTCCAGCCGATTTCCTTTTACCGCGAGAAACTTGATTCCCTCAAATCGCTGGGTATCAAACGGATTGTCCTTGTGGGCGGGAGTCATGTTCGGGACCGATCGTATGCCAAAAGTAATCAGTATATTCGGGCGGTCGCGCGAATCTTTGAAAAAGAAGGTTTTGTGGTCAACCTCCGTCTGGCGGGGAACCCGGATGACGATCTCGTCTTCCTGAGTTCGGCCTCTTGGTTCATTGAGAGTGGCGGAGGTTTCACCCGTGTGGCGAAAGAGTTGGTCTCGATAAATGGCGGGAGTGTCATCTAGCTGTCGCTGGAGAGGGCCTTCAAGCCGGCCCGTGAGCCAATCGTTTCTGGGTGCTACCCCGAGCATGCCGTTTTAGACGACCCGAATCTGGCTATGACTTGCGCGATCAGATTCCCGAGGCCATTGCCTGGGAGCCAGGTCATTCTGTCCCTGCCCATTTGTGTGAATTCGTCTCCATCCAGGGGTCAAGAATTATCATTCATTTCTCGAGCCGTTGCTGCCACAGGAGTTTTTGAGAAAAACGAAACGGCCCATAAAGACATGCCGGCAGTATAGAACGCACCGAAATCGTCTAGCGTGTCTGCGAGGTAAGAACGATTGGACTTGAACCGACATGATGGCATGGCCGCAGCAGGGGTGTTTGCCCTGGCGCTCATGCTCAGACTCGTTTTCCTTCATCAAATCGAGTCCCTTCCGTTCCTGAGCCAGCCCGTTGTCGACGGGCTCTTCCTAGATACCTGGGCTCGTGAGATCGCTTCCGGGGAGTGGTGGGGAAACGAAGTCTTCTACCAGGCTCCCGGCTACCCCTACTTTCTGGCCATGGTCTACTCCCTATTCGGTGACAGCCTCTGGCGTGCGCACCAGATCCAGATGGGAGTCGGGGCGCTCTCTTGTGTATTCATGTACTTCGCGGCCAGTCGCTTTTTCGACCGCAGGGTCGGTCTCGTGGCCGCACTCATCTTGGCCATTTATCCCCCAGCGCTCTTTTTCGACTCGCTGATTCAAAAAGCAGGCCTGGGTCTTTTGTTGATATGCATCTTTTTGTTCCTCGTTGCTCTCTTTCAGGAAACGCCATCGGTTCGACGGGCATTTTTCTGCGGTATTGCGCTGGCTCTGCTCGGTCTTACTCGAGAGAACGCTCTAATTTTTCTGGCCGTGGTCCCGCTGTGGATAGGATTGCGCTTCTCCAACTTTTCGCGTGTGCTGCGGCTCCGTTGGGCCGCCTCGTTCGTGATCGGAGCAGCCATCCTTTTGTCTGTAGTCGGGCTGCGGAACTACTTTGTGGGGGAGACATTTGCTCTGACTTCCTCCAACTTTGGAACCAATTTCTACATAGGGAATCACTCCGGGGCCGATGGGCTCTACTCGCCGTTGGTGCCCGGACGCCAGTCACCCCAGTTTGAAGGCCTCGACGCCAGACTGCTTGCGGAGGCAGCAGAGGGCAGGGCGTTGTCCGCGGGAGAGGTTTCGCAGCATTGGCTCTCCGAGGGCATCGGCTTCATTCGTGAAGAACCTGTGGAATGGTTGGCGCAGATTGCATTTAAATCCCTGCTGACCGTGAATGCCACCGAGGTACCGGATAGTCAAGATTTTTATGCATACGCGGAGGCTTCGGCACTGCTCGGTTGTCTGATGCAGTGGATGAACTTTGGGATCATCATGCCCTTCGCGCTGATGGGCATCATGCTGGCATGGCCCAGAGGAAGAGATGTCTGGATTCACATTTTCTTGCCCGCGGCATTCGCTATGTCCGTCGTCGTGTTCTTCGTCTTCGCTCGTTACCGGTACCCGCTCGTGCCCCTCCTCTTGCCCGTTTCGGCCTTCGGGTTCGTTGAGTTAGTGCGTCGCGTCCAGGCCCGTGATCTATCGGGCTTGGTTGCTCCAGGCATCGTGTTCATATTGGCGCTGGCGGTCTGCAATATCCAGTTGATGAATGTAGATCGACTTCGATCGACGTCATCCGCGAATTTGGGGGTGATCGCCATGCGCAATGGTGAACTGGCGCAAGCTGAGCATTATCTGGAGCGAGCCGAAGAGTATAATCCCGAGTCCGCAGATGTCTGGTTCCAGTTGGCCGCCCTGCGTTACGAGCAGCAGCGACTAGAAGATGCGAAATTTTACCTATTCCGATTGATCCAGCGGGAAGAGAAAGATCACCGCCCGCATCTGATGCTGGCTCTAATCTTTCGCAAGCAAGGCCAGCCCCTTATGGCGCAGCGTCACCGGATCGCGGCTAAACGTCTTGCCCCTGTACCTCTTGACGATCAGAATCGGATAAATCCGAAGCACTGATCGATCCGTATCACGACGTCCAGCGCGCAAGCCACATGCAATCCATAGTAGTTTTTGCGGATGGGACCCATGGAACCAAGAGTGTGAAGTGGGGTGCCACAATAGGGGGCGATCCAAAGCGATCGGGCGATTTGGCCACCGACCAGATCAAAAAGGTCAGATTCTTTGAAGCGCCCGTTTTTTCAGCACGCTGACTCAGAACCCAATGAGCCTGCCATCATTTGGCAGTTATTGAACATCAGAGGTGAACATTTTTTGACTTTTGCGCATGAGCTTCTGGCACGAGTTTGGATTGACTAGTCATGATTTGGATGTGTATCTCTCCAAGTTGGTAGGATCGATTGCAGTGACTAGATCGAACCAGCTCTGGGCAAGTCTGGGGAATCGCGTTGTTTATTTTGGTCTCGGATTCGATTTGGCAGTTAGTTACTCAGCCCGAGAGCGCTGTGGGGCGCGCGAGTCTCCCCGGGCGTGCGCCGGTGTCGCAGTCTTTGTCTCGCGTCTGCACGCCGTTCACGTAGGTGGCGAGGTAGCCACTCGCTCGTTGCAAAATGCGGCTTCCGCCTGCCGGAAGATCATGGTGTACTTCGAGGTTTCCTAGGTTCAAGCGGTCAAAGTCGATCAGGTTAAAATCTGCTCGCTTGCCAACTTCAAGAGATCCACGGTCGTGAAGCCCGTAGAGTTCAGCATTGGCCTGTGATTGCTTGCGTACGATCCATTCGATCGGCACCCGCTCTCCACGGGCGCGGTCGCGCACCCAGTGCGTCAACTGGTAGGTTGGTGCGACCGCATCGAAGATCAAGTTCACATGCGCGCCCGCATCCGACAAGCCTGTCACCGTGTTCGGATCCATCAGCATGGTGTGAATTGCATCGTGATTGAACCCGACGTAGTTTGCGCCGAGCAAGATTGCGAACGAGTTCCCGTCGTTTTCGAGGAGGTAGTCATATACGACCTCGTGAATGGGCGTGTTGGTCGCGGCGGCCC
>JAQWNI010000154.1 GCA_029268645.1 Myxococcota bacterium | reverse complement strand
CCTTCTAAAGCAAACTAGGAGCTCAAGCCGGGCGCTGGAAAGCCGGTGAGATCCAGACCGCACCTGAATCATCTCTCTCCCGCTGGACGCCGGCCAGTTCAAGGCCGCAGGTGCTCAGGTGGTCGCTCACAATTCGCTGATCGGCTTCCAGAAGTCCCGCCAAAACCAACCAACCCGCTGGTCTGACCGTCTCGGCAATTCGATCCAAAATCGGAAGCATCTCCGTCTTCAACAAGTTGGCGAAGACCCAATCAAAGCGCTGCCCCGCCACAACTTCGATTCCCCCCACAAAGACCTCGAACCCGTCGGTCACCCCGTTTTTCGCCGCGACCGCTTTTGCCTCAGCCACTGCAATCGGGTCAAGATCAAAACCAATCGCTTGCGCGGCCCCTAAAGCGAGGGCCGCCAGAGCCAAGACCCCGCTGCCGGTTCCAACATCAAGTACTTCAGCCGGTTTTGAACCCGAGGCTCGATCTTGAGCCAGCCGGTCGATCCAGTCCAAAACCAGACGCGTTGAGGCATGCCCGCCGGTCCCGAAGGCCTGTCCTGGATCAATCCACACGACCTGCTGCCCGGATGTCGCCTTGTAATCCACAAAAGAGGGAGCCACTGCAAGGCGGGGAGAAATTTCAATGGCCCGGAGCCCCACCTTCCAAGCCTCGCTCCAATTGCTCGGCCGTACTTCCCTCCGCGGCCCCCAGGCCACGCCATCGGTCACAAAATGTTCCAATCGGGCCCGAAGCGCACCCTCGTCTTCGACCCCCACATAAAGGTCGAGTTCGACCCCGTCTCCGACTTGGCGTTCCTCGACCCCCAGTGCCCCCCACTCCCAGGCTTCGGCCAAGATACGCTCGGCCGAGTCAAGCGTCGGCGTGCAGACCGTCAGGCAGAGCACGGCGTCCTCCGGCCCTCCCGTCAGCATGCCGGAACGAACCTCACAACTGGGTCACGCCCCGCTCGACCAAGCCCCTGAAAACTTGCAGACACGCCTCTGTATCAACAAGAGCGTCGTGGGCCCCGACCAGCTCCTGACCTGTAAAATACTGATAGGCCTCCGCGAGTGTGGGCCATTTGTACGAATCGTATTTGCCCGGAAGCTTCAAAACATCGGTCGATTCTTCTTTCGTGCAGATTAGGCGCTTGCCCTCCATCCGGCTCGGCTTTCCCCCCAACCGAAACAGCGCCGTCAGCATCACGGACTGGTCAAATTCCAGGTTATGGGCCACAACCATGTCAGCCTGAACACAGCACTGATTAAAAAGCGAGCCAGCGACCATTAAAGGAACACCGTAGGCTGCGCAGTCTTCCTCACTGATTCCGTGAGCAGCGCGGGCCCCCGGATCGATTTGCTGACCCTCCGGGAGCTTGACCAGCATCGAGTGTCGAGCTCGTGGCTCCCAGCGCTCCACGTCGACAAGAAGCATTCCGAGTTGGATCAAGTGTGGCTGCGTGGGATGTTCCACGGGGCGGCGTCGCTCCACCATACCCGTCGTCTCGGTATCAAAAATCAGCGCTTTCAAAACTTCCCTTCCAGGCCCCACGTTGAAAATTCGATCCCCGGCCTGCGCCCATCTCTGCATTCGACCGATGGACCCCGAATAAAAAGGGTTCGAAGGGCCGGGGCGCTGCAAGCGAACGTGCCACAGCCCAGTCGCCAGGGCGAGCGCTCGCTTTCTGCGTCACTTTGGATCCGCCCTCGCTGAAGCCCCCTTGCTAGCCTAAGCCCTCAGCGACTCAGCGGGTTCGCCTCTGGTTCCTCGATGGGCAAAATTCCGGCTTGACCTTGGGCACCCCCATCGTATCTAAAAGTGGCCGGAATCCTCGATTCAACGCGTCCCGATTAAAGGATGGGTCTGCGGGATCAATCGCGCGTCGCGAAGCCTCTCCCGAGCTTGCCGTAACCACCCCAGCAAAACCTTGGCTTCTAGGCGGCTTTGTACGCCACCGGCTGGCGTCACCGGTTGCAGAATGAGCGGAATGCTTGGGGCGACTTCATTAATCACCTGGCAGACCTCGTCCAGTTCGGTGAGGGACGTCCGATCCGAAATCACCCACTTGACGTAAACCGAGTCGGCCAGCTCGATCGCTCTCCGAAGAAAGTCCCGATGAGTTGTCGCAAAATGAGGATACCGATCCGGTACCGCATTCCTGACCTCGGTAGGGGACTTCCAATCCATCGAGATCACGTCCATTCGCCCTTCTAAACGGCTCAGCCCATCGACCGCGAGGCCGTGGGTTTCCAGGTGGGCACGAAGACCGTGTTCTCGAATCGTCCGCGCGACCGCGCCGGCCATACCCGCCTGCAGCAACGGCTCCCCGCCTGTCAGGCTGACAAAATCACCGGGCCGAGGGCCCAAATCGAAAATCGCCTCAAGTACATCTTGGAGAGGGACTGGATTGGATCGAATTCGATCCGGTCCACCTTGGGGATCTTGAAAGCTGCAGGCCTCGCTGGGTTTCCAGGTGTGGGGCGAATCGCACCACCGGCAGCGCAGATCGCAGCCCCCGAACCGCACAAACACCGTGGGGGCCCCGACGAAGGGCCCCTCGCCCTGAGCCGACCAAAAGACTTCGACCAGATTCGCGGTCGGAACCGACATGATCGTCCCTCAGCGCTCGAGGATGGAGCGCCCCATGGCGATCTCGCCGATCACTTCATCCAACCTCGCCGGGTGTGCCTCGAGATCCGCCACATTGAAGCGAGCCACGTGATCCTCATTCGGCAGGTCCGTCACCCAAGCCAGCTTGTTTCCCAGGTGCTCGATCAGCGCGCAAACATCAAGCATCCGCTTGTTGGCAGGCTCTTCGCCCGCCAGAATGAACCGTCCCGTGCCCTCGAGCCGAACCAGAGACAGCTGAGTCTCTAAGCGCTCCCGGGTGATGCGGCCAACCAGATACGGATCGAGATGAGCCGGCGCCGTCATCACGGCCATCCCGAAGCCGACGAAATGGACAATTCGAAAATCCTGAGCGTTCACGAAGGCCACTTCCTCGGGTACCGACGGCGCTTGGATATCTGCTGCCTCACGGGTCAATTCACTCGGACGACCCGTCAGAATCGCAGCCACTTCACTCCGGACATCCCCCCGCTTGCCAGCCGCCTCTCCAAGGCGCCACCACCAGAGCCGGCCCCAGCGCTCGTAATCGTGCTGACTAAAGCGAGCCGTCGCCAGATCCACAAGCTTGTCTGAAAAGCGGCTCCGCCGGGTACATGTTCGCAGCACCGCAGGCAGGCACGTCCCAGCACCGGGCGTGTGATGCACGGCGGCCTCCCCAAGCGTCTGTTTCAACGCGAACGCGTCTTCGGGGGCCCAATCGTGATGGTCGTACCAGCTGATCCGGTCGCGATAAAGGCTCGCCGCTTGCAGGACATCGATCGCTGGCGACGGCGCAAAGCCCACCACGTGAATGGGCACGTCCCCGCCCAGATCCGTCGCGGTCTCCCGAAAGAACGACATCAATTCGTCCTGCGGATAGACCCAAAGCCCCTCAAGAAGACGGATGTCTCGGGCGAGCAAAACAGCGGCAAGAAGTGAGTCACGATCGGCGCAGGCCACAATGACGGCCCGCCGCCGCGGTCGAGAAGACTCTGTTGACGATTCAGGTGAAGCCACAGGACTTCCCATCGAAAGAGCCGCCGAAAGCGTCTCCTCCTCCTCGTCTTCATCCTCCGCTTCTCCGCTGTCCGCCCCTCGGCGGCGTTCTGGGAGCGCAGCGCTTTCCAGTTCGTCCGGAAGGTCAGAAAGGGTGTCTTCGATGTCCTCATCGTGAAGATCTTCGTCGGCTTCATCACCGCCGGTTGACGCATCCGAAGCACTGGCTTGAGCCGGGGGCGATGCGTCTTCCGAGTTCGGCTTCCGGCCCCGACGGCGATTCCGACCCCGGTGACGACGCCCTTCTGAGCCTTCGCTCGATCGACCCGACTCCTCTTGCCCCTCGTCCAAGTCAAACAAGGACAACTCCTCGAAACCCTCTGACGCGCCTTCCGGTTTGG
Source organism: Myxococcota bacterium (assembly GCA_029268645.1). Lineage (GTDB taxonomy): Bacteria > Myxococcota_A > UBA9160 > UBA9160 > UBA4427 > TMED88. Next base: position 17,154 of record JAQWNI010000154.1, on the reverse strand, counting down.
CCGCGTCGTCTTCGACGGGCGGAGTCGAACCGGAATCCTTTTGGTCGGTCCGATGTCGACCGCCGCGCCGACGGCGCCGGGAGCGATTCCGTGAGGGACCTTCCGCTGACTCGACGCCAGCTTCCGCCGACCGATTGCTCTCCCCCGCCTCCTCGACTGGATCGGCGCCCTCTCTAGGTTCAACGGCTTCCGAGGCCTTCCGCGAGCGTCCACGCCCACGCCCTCGGCGGTTCGCGCGATCCGGAATCGATTGCATGGCTTCCTCGGCCGCCACTGCCGTGACCGTGACTCCCCGGCTCCCTTCCGTGTCGACCGTAAAGAGGTCGTGAGCCAAAGCCAAACCGGATAGAGCACGAAGCGCCCCGGCTGCAAACTGGTCCGCCGCCAGAACGACGCGAAGCGCATCGAAGCGAACCGGTGCCAACGCGTGTTCCAAGATCGTTGGCAAACTGGGCTTCAATGTTTGAAGGGAATCTAGAAAGGCCCCCACTTCCCGTAGGCCCAGTTTTTTTCGGGCAGCCGCGACAACCGGCCGCCCTTGCTCGTCGACTCCAACCAGATCCACCGGATCGTGATCGCTGCCTCCGACAGGCCACACCACCGTATCCCGAAGACCACACGCATTTTCGAGTACGACGAGAAGCCGGGTCCGAAGGCCATCCTCACCGTCTCGGACTTTGCGGTCGTTGACGCGACGCCGAATCTGCCCCTCCAGCGCATCCAAAGATGCCGCCAGGGTTTCCACCTCAATGGGCACGACATTGCGTTGCGGCTGATAAGTAATCAAGGTCAGGACACCCCGATCGAATCGAATCTCTGCAGTGCGCCTCGCCATCACGACCAGCTCGACGCTTTGCGGGGTACCCCGCACGGCGCCGCCATGCTTGACAGCCAGCCCCGACAAAGCCGTCACACTTCGACGAAAAAGGTTTCGATCCGCCGAACTGACCCCTTGGTCGATCACCTGCTGAAGCGGCACCACTGCGGCCTCGAGGGGCACTTCGGGTTCAACGCCCGAAGGACGCTCCGAGAGACTGGCCACCTCGACCGGCCGAAGCGAGTACGGCAGCTCCGCGCGAATCAGAGCCAATCGACGACGTGCCGCCACACTCCATTCTGGCGCCACCACGGCCACTCGGCCTGTAAAGGACTCTTCTTCGGCCAAGCGGGCTCCAGTGGCCAATGCGGCGAGCAACGCATCGCCCGCAGACTTTGGGGAGACCACAGCAATGATCGGGTCGGCGTTGGGGTCACCCTCCGCGGATGCACTGCGACCGACGACAGCCAATGAGGCCGGCACATCTTCGTGTTCAAGGGGCTCGAAGCGAACCTCGCCCAGCGCTTCAGATTCGGTCAACCGGCCCAGCCAAAGAGACGCATCCAAAGGGCTGGGTCCGTTGTTTCTGGAAGCCCCGCCTCGTCGTCTGCGAGAAAACCGTTTCATCGTGATTAATCCCCACCTTCGCCCTCGGGCGCTTGAGCGCCCAGGCGTTTTTCCAGGTCCTGCGTCAGGGCCTCGGCGACCACACCGACCAGCGCCTGTACCACAGGGTTTTCCTGGGCTTCGTTTTTTCTCAATACATCTGCGATGGCCAAACAGCCCCGCGCCTTCTCTTCGAGGGCCCCTCGCCAATACACATAGGCGCTCTCGTCAAACCGCTCTGCATAGGCTTCCGCCGCCTCTTTTGTGTAAAGAGGTAACAGACCCTCCTCCATCCAGACCTTCCATTGCACAGGATCCGATTCTGGAGTTTCGTCCGCCTTGTCCTGCGCGGCCTTGAGAACTCCTTCCAACAGCGCTGGTTCAGGGGGCCAGGGACCGAGCTCACGATCCCGAATGGCTTGGACAATCTGCGACTCGGCCCCACCCGGAAGCGTTCCTTCGTTTAGCTCGACCCGAACACTCTCTCCAGGAGTCAAGATCGAAGAATCACTCTGAGCCAGGTTTCGGCGCCACTCGGCGAAAGACTTCGGAAGGGGTCGATCGGAAGGGTGCCGTGCGACGGTCCGTGTCACCAAGGCTCGAACGGCCCCGGGTTCTGCCTCGGCCGCAGCGTAACCGCCCCGGCGAGTGGTCACATCCTTCACGAAGTCCCGAACCTGCCGACGGCCAGCCCGGTAGACTTGGAAGTCGGCAAGACCACGGATCGGGTCCAGCAGGGCTTCGAAGACCCGTGCCCCTCCGCCCGGAGAAGATTCAACCAAATAAACGAGACGACTTCCCCGCGGATCCAGGGGTGAAACATAGCCGGCGGAAATTTCTTGATCCAGATCCGGAAGGCGAGCCACCTTACCTTGGTGCTCGGCAGCGACAGCCATCTTGAGCCCTCGGGATCTCGCTGCGTGATGAAGCTTCCTGACCACTTTCCGCCCGGCCTTGGGGAGGTCCGTTTCGTCGATCGCGGAGATCACCTGTAAACCGACGGGATCTTCGAGCCATGCCAACGCCAACTCTCCCGCTTCATCCGGCGCGTTGCTCATCATCCAGGCCAAGACTCGCCCCGCGGCGGCTACATCAAGATTGACAAGAAGCTGAAGCGGATCTCCATTGGCCGGACGGATCTGATCCGCATCACCGGGGAGCGCTTCCGCCGCATTTTCGAGTCGCTCGGGCAGACTCATCGTGTTGATTCCATTTCGGTCAGCGAGGCAAAAAGGCACGGGCCCAACCCGGGCACGTCCAAAGCGATGCCGATGTTACCCGAAGGGCCTCTGGACGCCCGCCTCCCCCATCGAAAAACCCCGTGCGAGGCCGATCAGCTAGACAGAATGGGGTCTTCTTCTGACCCCAAGAGTTTCTGATGCTCGGCCACGGCAAAACGATCGGTCATCCCGGCTACGTAATCCGCGATCACTCTCTTTTCAGTCTCGTGGTCAAAACGCTTCCTAATTCGGCTCGGCAGAAGCTCTGGATTGTCAGCAAATGCCAAAAACAATTGCTCAACAATCTCTTCAGCTTTTTGAGTCCGGCGCGTCACACTCGGATGATTGTAAAAGTGCTCGAAGAGGAACGCCTTGAGCTCACGCCGGCCTCGGTCCACATCCACAGAAAGTCCGACGAGTTTCGTCGGATGCGCGCGTACGGACTCCGGAGATTGAATTCCAGCTTCTTCAAGATTCTGAATCGTTTGCCTCAATAAGTCGGTCACGAGGCGATCGATCAACGAAGCGACAACACGACCGCGCCTGATGGGATCCGAAATGCCGGGATACGCATCGTGCACTGCCCGAGTCACTTCCGAGACCAACGGCAGTTCCATCAACATTTGAAAATCAAGAAGCTCGGCCCGCAGAGCATCGTCCAAATCGTGGTTCACGTAGGCGATTTCATCAGAGGCATCCGCCACTTGCGCTTCCATCGAGCGGCTCGCATCCAGAGCAGGGAGTCTGACCGGATGATCCCAGTGACAGCCGTGTTTCAAGATACCTTCCCTCGTCTCTTCGCTGAGGTTCAAGCCCGGCGCCGACGGATCTCGGACCTCAAGAACATCGACCACCCGGAGGCTCTGACGGTTATGGTCAAAACCGCCATCGCCCGACAGAAGCTTGGCCAGTACCCGTTCACCCGCGTGACCGAACGGGGTATGCCCGAGGTCATGGGCCAGCGCGATGGCCTCGGCGAGATCTTCATTTAAACGAAGGGCTCGGGCAATCGTTCGCGCAATTTGAGCCCCCTCCAAGGTATGCGTCAGTCGATTGCGAAAGTGATCGCCTTCGTGGTGGACGAAAACCTGCGTTTTGTATTGCAGACGACGAAAAGCCGTGGAGTGCACGACACGATCGCGATCTCTCTGAAATGCCGTGCGAATTGGATGGTTCGCCTCTTCCACCAAACGGCCTCGCGACTGCCCGGTCTGACAAGCCCAGGGGGCGAGAATGATCCGTTCCGTGCGAATCCGTTCTTCACGTGTCAGAAGGCCCAGGCCCTGATGCTCAGTCATTCAGGTCCCTCCGCATCGCGGAGGATATCCCGAAGCGCTTCACGAGAGCCCTCCCCGATCTCACTTGAGGACTCGGGGCCGGCTTCCTGTCCGTCCACCGTCAGGACCCCCCACAACGCCGCCAGCCCCAGGAAAAACGCAAACAGTCCCCAAGCCATCAGGCGAAGGCTTTGCCCATTGGATTTTTTTCTCGGGGAACCGGACCCCGACTTCTTTTTTGAACCACGCGCCGGGCTCACCCTCGCCTCCCGGGAGCGGCGCGACCGCCGCTCCGTGTCGCCCTGGCGGCCATCGTGGTCGCCGCGCTGCGAAAAAAGTCTTCCAGCAAGGGCTGTTGGGCAAAAAACCAACGTACGAAGCGAACCCTGCCCTGTCAACGGGGCCTGTCCTCCTAAAGGATCGTCAGCGACGGTCGCGCTGCTAGATTCGCAGCATGGATTCAACGCAACCCCTTCGCTCTGCAGCTTTCCCTGATCGCCTACTCCTCGGGCCGGGGCCCTCCAACGTGAACCCTCGCGTCCTTGAGGCGATGTCTCAGCCCCTCCTGGGACATCTCGATCCTTTATTCCTCGATCTGCTGGACGATATTCAAGAAGCACTTCGCCCTCTGTTCGGAACTTCGAATCGCTTTACTCTTCCTCTGTCGGCGACCGGCAGTGCTGGCATGGAAACCTGCCTGGTGAACCTCCTTGAGCCCGGCCAGAGAGTGCTCGTTGGCGTGAACGGCGTTTTTGGTGGGCGAATGGTCGAAGTCGCCACTCGGGCCGGCGCCGAAGTCCATTCGGTGAAAGCGGCCTGGGGCGAACCCCTGGACGAGCAAAGAACCATCGATGCCATTGAGCAGGTAAAGCCAGACGTGGTGGCCTTCGTTCACGCCGAGACCTCAACCGGTGTTCACCAGCCCGTAGAAGCGATCGCCCAGGCAGCCCGCAAAGCGGGGTCTTTCGTGGTCCTAGACTGTGTCACGTCGCTTTCAGGGCTCCCCGTGGAACTGGACCAGTGGGGCGTCGATGCCGCGTACAGCGGCACCCAAAAGTGCTTGTCCTGCCCACCTGGGCTCTCGCCGATCAGTTTTTCTGAACGTGCCCTGAGCCGTGTTCGAGCCCGCTCAACGCCGGTCCAATCTTGGTATCTGGACGTTTCCCTGCTCGACGGCTACTACGGGGATGACCGCGTATACCACCACACCGCTCCGATCAGTGCCCTGTACGGGCTGGCCGAAGCGCTGCAGCAGATCCAAAGAGAAGGGCTTGGGCCGAGGGTCCTTCGACATCGAGAAGCCGGCGACGCCCTCGTAGAGCGCCTCGCCCCCCTCGGGTTTTCTCCCTTGGTGGCCGCGGCCGAGCGACTGCCCATGCTCACGACCCTGCGCCTACCCGAATCCGTTCAGACGCAAGGAGAGGGGGCTCTGCGCAGGCGCCTGCTGGACACACACAATATTGAAGTAGGCGGAGGCCTGGGTGAACTGGCCGGAGAAGTGTGGCGGGTAGGACTGATGGGGGAGAATGCCTGCTTAGAGTCGGTCGAGAGACTCGCGACGGCCCTCGAGATCGAAATGAACAAGGCCTAGGCGGGGCAATAAGGCCCCGGAGCCTGAGTCCTCCTGCCCCTCATGCGCCTGCATTGACAAACCCTTGAGCCATCAGAGTCCAATCTCGGACTCTCGCTGGCTTTGCGTCCAATGCCTCGCATGGCCCGCGCGCTCTGGGCCCCGTACGGTTTTTGCTCACACGAGCCGGGGGGATTCGTGTGGGTTGCACGGGCCGATTTGGGGAGACGTGTATGCAGGGCGAGACCATCGTGGGCACGTGGTGCCTAGATTATTTCGAGCTTCAGGCGCCGGATGGTTCCATCACGCACCCCTATGGCGAGAACGTTCACGGATACCTGGTGTACTCGCCCGAGGGCGTGATGTCTGCCGCTTTCATGCGTGCCGACCGCGGACCGCAGGCGTCACAAGACCTTTCCCAAGCCGAAACAGCACCCGCCTGGGACGCCTTTATGGCATACAGCGGACCGTATCGGGTCGAGGGTGATCGAATTCTCCACGATGTCGAAGTGAGTTCTCTGGCCGTTTGGATTGGAACCGTGCAAGAGCGTTGGTTCAAGATCGATGGAGAGTCCCTCGTCTTGCATACCGCCCCGCTCTCGGTAGGAGAGACCGCCCCCGTCGGGCGTCTCGTCTGGAGCCGCGTACGGAAGGATGCCCCGAACCGGTGACGCCCGGACACATCGAGCAGGATGGCATTGCCATCATCGGAATCGGGTGTCGCTATCCGGGAGTACACGGTCCGCGCGATTTCCTGAACTTGATCCGCTCAGACCGCTCAACGGTTTCCCCCCCGCCAGCGAGCCGCATCCAGCTCGGTTACGAAATCGATCGCTATCTGGACCCTCGACTCCGGGTTCCGGGAAAAATTTCTTCTCCCTTCGCGGGATTTTTGGACGGGATCGATCAATTTGACCCGGCTCCTTTCGGCCTGATTCCCCGGGACGTTCGGGCCATGGAACCCCAGCAGCGCCTCATGCTGGAAGCCACTTGGGATGCATTGATGGATGCCGGCATCCCCGCGGATGCACTTCACGGAGAACGAGTGGCCGTGATCATCGGTCACATGATTGAAGACTACTCTCGAGAGAGAATCGCGGTTCTGGGTGAGGAGACAGTCAATCGATCCCTGGACGTTTTCACCGTAATGGGGATGTCCCGGGCAGCCCTTTCGGGACGGATCTCGTTTTTACTGGGCCTGACAGGCCCCTCAATGACCCTGGATACGGCGTGTTCCTCTGCTCTGATTTCAGTGCATCTGGCTTGCCGCAGCCTCTGGTCCGGCGAATCCACCATGGCGTTGGCGGGGGGCGTCAATCTCTTCGTGACCGCCGAGGGCAACATTGCGCTTTCCCGGAGCGGGATGCTCTCACCCGATGGGGCTTGTAAGGCCTTCGACGCAGACGCTAACGGATTCGTTCGAGGCGAAGGGGCTGGCCTCTTGCTCCTGCGTCCTTTGGCCGACGCCCTCGCTCAGAACGACCCCATCTATGCGGTGATCCGAGGCACGGGCATCTCGACAGATGGTCGCGACGGAGGCCATATGATGGCTCCCGGGCGAAAGGGCCAGGCACAAGCCATGCGAGATGCCTATGCGCAGGCGGATCGCTCGCCGGCAGACGTCGACTTCGTGGAGGCCCACGGCACCGGCACGGCAATTGGCGACCCAGTTGAAATCGGCGCTCTCGCCGATGTAATGGGCCCGGGGCGCCCGGCCGAGCGCCCCCTCCGCGTCTCCTCGGTCAAAGGCCACATCGGTCACAGTGAGTCCGCATCCGGCGCAGCGGGATTGATTTGCGCATCGCTCTCTCTTTGCCACCGCGAGCTTCCCGCCCAAATGCACTTTCGAACCCCCTCTCCCCAGATTCCGTGGCACGAGATTCCGGTCCGGGTCCAGGACAAAACAGAAGCTTGGCCGGGAACCGGCCCCCGCTTAGCCGGAGTCAATTCTTTTGGCATCAGCGGAACCAATGCGCATGTGGTGCTAGAGAGCGCCCCCGACCCTTCCCCCCTCGCCCAGGTCGACCTCAGCGAAGCGCGGCCTTGCCTCTTTCCCGTCAGCGCCCACGACGCCAATGCGCTCGAAGCCACCGTCCGGCAAATTCAGGCCGAGTTAGACAGTCCCACGCCGCCATGTCTTGAAGACTTGGCCTATACGCTTGGCCCCCGGCGCCAACACCATCGACACCGAGCTGTATTCGTCGCTCATGACCATGCTTCGCTCACTGCAGAGATCGAAGCGCACTTAGAAGGTCGGGAAAGCGGCGCCTCCGCCTCGGGCGTCTCAACCGATCCCACCGAGCAGGAAGTCATCTTCGTCTTTCCCGGACAGGGCGGCCAGAGCGAGGGTATGGGACGTGAACTTTTTAAAAGTGAGCCGGTTTTTCGCAGCCAAATCGAATCCCTCGACGCTGAATTCAGCCAATACGCCGACTGGTCACTCGTTGATGCCATCCGTGACCCCGGCCGTGTTGGCACCTTGAAAAGACTCTCCCGCCTGCAGCCCACCTTGATTGCTGTCGAAATCGCTCTGGCCGAACTCTGGTCGCACTGGGGGGTTCGGCCCGATGCGGTAATCGGCCAAAGTCTGGGAGAAATTGCGGCCGCGTTCGTCGCCGGTGCTTTAGACCACGCGACGGTCGCCCGCTTGGCCTGCGAACGGGGACGGATCGTGGAGCAGGCCTCAGGCCACGGGAGCATGGCGGCCGTAGTGGATGACGAAGAGAGCCTCGCACACCGGCTCATCCCGTGGAGCGACAAGATTGAAATTGCCGGAATGACCTCCCCCACCTCGGCCCTGATCTCCGGAGATCGCCAGGCCGTTCTCGAATTCGTGGCGCAACTTGAAAGTGACGATGTCTTTGCTCGGACCCTCGAGGTCGATTTTGCCTCGCACTGCTTTCACATGGATCCGCTCCTCGACCCCTTTCGCAAACGTCTCGAAGGGATGACCTCCAGCCCGGCCCGAATCCCCATTTATTCAACGGTTGATCAGCGCATTGTCCAAGGCGAAGAACTCGACCGCGACTATTGGGTCCGAAACTTACGAGCGCCCGTTCGATTTTCGTCCACACTCAGCGAGGCGCTGCGTGATGGTGGACGCAAGATCGTCGAGGTCTCACCGCATCCCACCCTGGCTCGGGCCATCCCCGAAATCGCAGAGAACGTCGGAACGCCGGTCCGATCTGTCCCGTCCCTCGTTCGCGACCGGGGCGAGAAGCCCGCGTTGATGCGCAGCCTCGCAGCCCTGTACGCCGAGGGGCAAAGCGTCAACTTTGAAGCCGCCGGCCCCAAGGGTCAAGTCCTCAGGACCCTACCGTATCCCTATCAGCGCCAGCGGTTCTGGTTTGCACAGCGAACTCGGGAAGACCTGCCCCGCTCGGAGCACGAGTGGCTGGGGCCGCGTATCGAATTGGCGGGTGACCCCAATGTATCTCTTTGGCAGAGTCGACTCGATCGCGACAGCTGCCCTTTTCTCGAAGACTACCGGGTAGAAGGCGCGAAGGTATTGCCTGCAGCCGTCCTGATCGAGGCCACGCTCGCGGCTGCCCGATCCTTGTGGCCGGATTCGGAGACTCTCCTGCGAGAAGTTTCCATTTGGCCTCTGCTCCGGCTTGAGAGCAACGAGCAAGCGAATCTTCAGATCCGCCTGACCAAGGAAACGCCCCAATCTGGATCGATTTCGATCATGAGCCGGACTGCGACACTTGGAACATGGTCGGAGCGCGCCCGGTCACTCGTCTTTGTGCAGCCGCATGGCCCAGTCAACGTCGACCCGCCGCCCGCACCCCTTGAGGCGGGACAAAGCGAGTCGGCCGACCAATGGTATGCCCGACTCGACCAGGAAGGCCTTCGTCTCGGTCGACGAATGCGAACCCTTCGTCGCATCACCCGCGAAGGCAGCGAGCTCGAAGCGGAGCTCATGCTCCCCCGCATTGCGGAGAGCGAGTCGTACGCGTATTCAGCGCACCCTGCCCTGCTCGAAACCGGCCTCGCGCTCTGCGCCCCGGATCAGCAGGCCGCTTCTATCCGCAAGATTCGGGAGATTCGACTGGTCGCCCCCCTGCCCACGGAAGTCCATGGGCGGATCAGCGCCGGCATAAACGGAAATGACCTTTGCTACTTCGACCCCTCCGGCCGCCTCCATGCCGAATTTCGGGGGGTCGAGATACAACCGCTCCGGCCACAAGCCGATACCCCTTGTTCGCTTCACCCCGTCCTCTGGACCCCCGTCGAGTCGACCGAACCACCGGCCTCTCCTCGCTTCGCCCACTGGATCCTCGATGGCGATGACCCCGAGCTGCTGACGGCCCTCGCAGCCGAGCTGGAGAAACGGGGGGCACGGTGTCGACTCGCCACGCAAAGTCCTGGGGGTGCCCCCTCTCCCTTTAATGATGAGCCCGCACCTAGCCTTCTATGGATCGGGCAACCGGATCGACCGGTCGGTCAATCGCTTGCGACCTGGGTTCGGCACACCCTATCGGAAGGGATTAACCCCAATGTGGTCTGGCGCATTGACCGCGTACGGAGTCTTGGACCCGGGCCTGCCGCGGAGGGCCTCATTCCGGCCCAGGACCCATCCGCAGACAGTGGCGTCGGCCGCGCGGCGCGACGGGCCCAACTCGAGATTGGCGCAGAGATGGCTGAGCTCCCATCACTGGCTTGCTGGCTCACCCAGCGAGACGACGAACCGGTCATTCGCTGCGAGAACGGGCAAGTTCACCTGCTCCGGGTCGGCGAAGCCAATACGGAACACGAAACACCGGATACTCGGCCCGGCGAACCCGCGGGCCCCAGGCCCTTCATCGCCCGGGTCCTCGTGCCCGGCGAGCCGGAGGGCACCGCCCTCACCCTCGACCCCAGTGCCGAGAGACCCCTCAAAGCCAATCAGATTCGAGTCGAAGTCGAGTCGGCTCGTCCTCGACAACTCGGGTTGAATGTTGTTTTCGGCATTCCGCCTCTCAGCCCTTCCTCCTCCGACGGGCTCACCGCGGACGGAGTCGGTCGCGTCGTCTCAATTGGCAACCAGGTTCGGACTCACAGCATCGGAGACCGGATACTGGCCACCGGCCCGCTCGCTCGAGTGTGGACACTGAAGGCATCCGACACGCTGACGCTTCCCGCGACAGCCTCGCCAGCCCTTGCCGCCGCGCACCTGCGCGATCTCGCCGATGCGGAACGTCTGCTGAAAGAGAGCCCCGACCCCCTGGGCCCATCAAACCGAGTATGGATTCACGGAGGCGACAGGGAAGTCAGTCTGGCCTTGGTTGCCCTTGGACGTTCTCAAGGAAAGACCGTACTCGTCACGGGGGCCACAGGGCAACGGGCGGCCGCCCTGACCGGGCTCGGCGCAGAACTGGTCGACCTCCATGCTCCAAACTTCACTTCTCTGGAGCCCGTCGATCTCGCGATCTGCCTCGACCGGAGACTGCCCTCAGACCCCGAGCTCTCCTTTCTGCGCCCCGGTGGACGTTTGCTCGACGCATTTGCCCGGGATCGGCTCGACGAAGGTCCCGTTCCCAATCTGCGCCTGCGCGATGGGCGGTCCATGGTTTCCTCGACCATAGCGACCTCGGGACATGAGTCGGCGCTTGCAACGCATCCCGGCCTCGCCGCCGCGCTCTCTGCCCTCGGAACGTTACAGAACGAGCTTTCCCAACCAACGCCCTTCCCGGTATCCGACCTGCCTCGAGCCCTTCATCACCTCGCGCAAAACCGGGGTGAGGCCGGCATCTTGATTCACTTTAAGCACGCCGCCCAGACCCCAATCCTCAGTGCCGCGGGGCGATCGCTTCTTTTCGATCCGGAATTGACCTATCTCCTCGACTGTGGAGGCTCGGACGATCGCGTACTGCTGGAGCGCTGGATGGAAGCCCACGGAGCCCGGCAAATCCTCTCGGAAACTCCTTCAGGGAACGCGAACTGGGGAGGCCTACCCGAGCGCACTTTCGTCCTGCGGCGGACGACTCCAGATCGAGGTGGCCCGGCTCTGCCCCCGCACCGGCTTTCTGTGCAAATCGGACTTGAAGCCTTGTTCGACTCATCGGACCCAGCGTGGCAACCGACCCCGACTGAATCGGATGCGTTGACCCCCACGCGGCTTTTTCTCCCGCGTGATGCGAGGCCGCGTCAAATCGAACAAGCCCTCTCTACTGCGTTTCAAGCAGGCCTGCCTCGAGGAAGCTTTGTCGCTCTCGGGTCTGATTCCCGAGACCCTCAAACTGAGATCGAGGGCGGCCTGCTGGCGGGCCTGACCCCGGTCAGCAACACCGGCGCTCACTCGGTCGCCCTCCGCGAAGAACTCACCCATTTGCCCACAGGCCAGCGAGTGGAGCGCATCTTGGCTCAAATCACCGCAGCCATCGGCGTGGTGGTCGGCCTCGATGAATCCGATCGAGGCCGCCTGAGGGCCGAGTCCGCGCTTGAAGAATTAGGCCTTGACTCACTCATGACCCTTGAACTCTCGGTCTCATTGCAAACAGAGCTCGCACTCGAATTCGAGCGGGGCACCCTCGCCTCCGGCCAGGATCTCCGCAGCATTGCTCAATCAATTGCCCGACAGATCGCCTAGAACCACTTGGAGGAAATCGGATGCATCGTTGGATAGATCATGACCATGAAGTCTCGATTGCAGTCCAGGAGACCGGCCTACAAAGCCGAAGCGGTCTCCCTGTCCTCTGGGTCCATGGGTTCGCCCATCAGAGCCAGGTCTGGAACGACGTCATCCAACTCACCGATCTGAATCAACCGATGCTTCAGATGGACCTGCGTGGACATGGCGCCTCAGGGTGGTCCGTCGACGCCGACTACGGTGTGGCTCAACACGCCCGAGACATTCATCGCGTTCTCGATGCCTTAGAGATCGAACACGCCATTCTTGTCGCGCATTCACTCGGTGGCAACGCCGCTCTCCTCGCCGCCGCAGATGCGCCCCAACGCTTCTCGGCCCTAGCCCTCATCGACACCGGGCCAGGCCTGAGCTTCCAAGGACTGCAGCAAGTTGCACACGGGGTGTCCGAGTCCCTTCGGAGCTACGACTGCATCGAAGACTTCCGAGCCACCCTCGATCATCAGTATCCCCTCGCAGCCGAGGCAAGCCTAGACGCCCTCGCAAAGGCGAGCCTTGTCCGCAGAATCGATGGACGGTATGAAGCGCGTCTCGACCCCGCCCTGCTCCGCGACCAGATCCCCCCCGCGCTGCTCCAACAGTTGGAGCAGGACCTCTGGGCGGCCTTATCGAATATCAAGGTCCCCACGCTGATTGTCCGCGGGGCGGCCTCGGGCATGCTTTCTGAAGAGACCGTTCAAAGTATGACAGAACAGATTGCTGGCCCCACCCATCACGTCACCGTTCCGGGCTCAGGCCACTCGATTATGTTGGACGCGCCAGGACCCTTGGCGGCTTGTCTTCGCGAGTTCATTTCAGGCCATCAGCCCTCGACCACGGTGAAATGTTCCTCAATCGCCGCCAGCCAGGCTCCCCGATTTTCTTCGTGGGGGTGATGGCCAGCAGACGGAATCGTCACCTGTCGCGCACGCCCCAAGCCCGATTGCAGCCGCTCAGCCCCAGGCAAAAAATCATGGTCGAATTCTCCAACCAGAACGAGAGCAGGCGCCTCGATCTGCGAAAGTTCGTCGGTCAGTGAGCGGCTCGTCGCCATCGCCTCCGCAAACCCTGCGTAAGCCAGAGGGTCCATCGCAAGGAAACGCCGCCGCCGATGCGACCAATACCGTTCTGCCCAGTGCTTGAGAAGCGGGTCTGGACTGCGCTCGGAGACCCGACGAGACACCTCTTCGAGGACGCCCATCCCTTCTTTCAAGGCCAAGCGACTGGCCTTCACAAGCCCGTCGGCCTTCATCCCCACGGTGGCTTCCGGCGTTGTATTCATCGCGATGAGCGAATGCACTCTCTCGGGGCAGGTCAGGGCCATACGAAGAGCAATCATTCCGCCCATTGAATGCCCCAACAGGTCAACGTCCTCGACTCCAAGTTGATCCAGCAGTCCCGACAAATCACCCAGGACCGTTTCAAACCCGTAGCTTTCGATTGCATTCGCCCGACCAGAATTGCCGTGGCCACGCAAGTCAGGCGTCAAGACCCGACGTCGAGCCGCGAGCACATCGCGAACCCCCTCAAAGTCGTCCCGGTGTCCCGTAAAGCCATGCAGCATCAACAACGGACGTCCAGCGCGAACCCCGCTGTCCTCATAACAAATAGCGAGCTCTTCCAGCTCCAAAGTCTCCGTCATGTATGCAACCGTGGAAAAGGCGCCCGAGCTCGCAAAATCTGAGATTCCGCCTGAGTCAACTCAGTCAAGCGAGCGCGAACAGTTTCCGGATCGGCCAACTGCCGAGCTAAGTCCAAGTAGACCCCGTAATGGCGTGCCTCTTCCGCTAGTAAATTGCCATAAAGATCGGCGAGCTGTTCGTCGGCCAAGTAGAGAGATAAGGCCCGCATCCTCTCGCAGCTACGCGCTTCGATCACAGCAGAGACGAGCATGACATCCAGCGCTCGCTCGGGCTCATCACGCCTAACCAGTGCGTGTAATTTTCCGCCATATGGACTCGGCGGCAGGCTTCGATAGGGGATCCCACGTTGATCGAGTAAAGCCAGGATCTGCTCAAAGTGAGTTAACTCTTCTCGAGCAAGTTGCGCCAAGGGTCCCTGGATGAAACGATGATGGGGATAGGAGAAAAGAAGCTTGACCGCGGCTCCGGCAGCTTTTTTCTCGCAGTGCGCGTGGTCGACCAAGACCTCATCCATGTGAGGTGCGACCCGGTGCACCCAGGCAGGATCAGTTTTATCGACGAGGTTCAGCACGCCTCTTGGACCCTTCGTCCCGCACGGGCCCGGTTTCTCCGTGTCGGGAGGACTTACCCGAACCAACCGCGTCAGCCACGCCCCAAGATGGTATCCCCAACGGGACTCGAACCCGTGTCGCCAGCTTGAAAGGCTGGTGTCCTAACCAACTAGACGATGGGGACGCATCCTGACGAGGCGGGAGTATGACGCATGGATCGGCATTACGCCCGATCTGTCTGAAGAGCGGCCAGTTAGACGCCAACCAGATAGAATCGTTGTATGACAGAACGACGGATCGAGAGCGAACGCGCGCAGAATTTGTGGTCGAGCTTCACACGCCAAGTCGAACCCCTTGCTCGGGCAACTCGCATCACGGGCGTGCCAGAATTGACCTTTGACGGGATCGGTGGGCTCCACACAGCCAAAGAGGAAATCCTCACCTATGCGTGCGCGGTGACCAACCCGGACGTCTATGCCAACTGGGGCACTTTCCCGCCCTCCGGGGTCCTTATGGTGGGCGCTCCCGGCGTCGGCAAAGAGCTGCTCGCCACCGCCCTCGCTCAATATGCTCAGACGGCACTGGTTCACGTCGACGTTCCCAAAATGGTCCTAGATGTGGTCCGCTCGGGCCCGAAAGTGGCCGATTTCGTCAAGGGATGGTCTCAAGTTCTGGAAGAAGTGCCTCCCCTGACAATCCATTTTGACGAGTTGGAGTTTTCCGGTGCACACGACGTAGGCAGCCCGCGTACGGATTTGCCCATTGGACCGATTATGGATTTCCTCCTGGAACTCATCGACCGGACCACAGCTAGCCAGAAGCACCTCGTCGTCGGGAGCACGGGCTATCCGGATACGCTCCGCCACGGATTTGCCCGACCTGGCCGTCTAGAGCGAGTCATCGAGGTGACGCCCCGTTTCCCGGAAGACATCGTCGCGGCTCTTCACCTTCATGCAGGCCTGGCTGAGAAACGGGCTGGCCGTTCTCTTTTTGAGGGCATCGATTGGGGGGCCGTAGTGGGCACTGCAGACATCGGCGCGACGGGTGACTGGGTGCGGATTCTGCACGCTGTGCTCCGGCGTAAGGCCCGCGGCGAGGCAGGCGGCGATCTGCCCTCTGCCATCAGCAACCAAGACCTGTGCGCCGAGGTTCAGCGATTCGACCAAACGTCACGCCGGATCAAGAACCCTCGCGGTGGGACATACCTGTAAGGCCCCGCGGGAACGTGGTGGCTCGGGGCACGTCTCAGTCGATGCCCCGATCCCCCGAGGGCTAACGAAAACTCCTATCCGAGCCGATAACGAGGGGGTAATTCTTGCCACCCTTTTCTGATCCGCCGGTCCCCATGCCCTTTGGCCCAAGGAACATCCATGTCCCAGCAACGCGTGCTCTTCGTGGACGACGAACCGAATATCCTGAAGGCGATCCAGCGCCTGCTGCGCACCGAACCCCTCGAAATCCTGACCGCCCAGCGTCCCGAGGAAGCCCTTGAACTTCTCGATCGGAGCGAAGTGCAATTGGTCGTCAGCGATCACCGCATGCCGGGCATGAGCGGCGTCGACCTGCTCTCTGTAGTGCGTGAGCGCTACCCCCAAATCGTCCGGGTCATGATGACGGGCTACACCCACATGGATGTCGCCGTCGAAGCCATCAATCGGGGCGAGATTTATCGCTTGATCACCAAGCCGTGGAACGATGACGAATTTCGAGTCACTCTGAAGCAGGCTCTGGATCACTACGCGCTCAAACAAGAAGTCGAACGACTCAATCAGGTCACACGGCAACAGAACTTCAAACTCCAAGACATGAACAAGAATCTTGAAACCAAGGTTCGAGAACGCACACGTCAACTCGATGCAAAAAATCTCGAGTTGCGCACCGCCTACATTCAAACCATTCGGGCTTTGGCCGAAGCCATTGATGCCAAGGACGCTTACACCCGCGGCCACAGTGAACGTGTGGCGGTCTATGCCTCTCGCATCGCCGGTGAAATGCAGTTAGACAAGCAACTCATCGAGCGAGTGTACTTCTCGGGTCTGCTTCACGACGTTGGAAAAATCGGCATCCCCGACGCCATTATCACAAAACCGGCTCCCCTCGACTCGGAAGAGCGTGAGACCATCAAGGCGCACCCGGAGATCGGCGCCAAAATTCTCGAGCCCGTCGCTTTTTTGAAGGACATCGTTCCCTGCGTCCGACACCACCACGAATGGTTTGACGGATCCGAACACGGCTACCCCGACCGACTCATCGCCTCCGCGATTCCGCTTCCGTCTCGCGTCATCTTGGTCGCGGATACCGTTGAAGCCATGACGAGCGACCGGCCCTACCGTAAAGCCCTGTCCATCGACACAGTGGTTTCGGAACTCCACAAATATTCCGGGAGCCAATTCGATCCCGTGGTCGTCGCTGCATTCCTGCGGTTACTCGAACGAGACGGCGACAACTTTATTTCGAAGCGCCAACAATTCGACATCGATGCCTTCATCGAGGGTTCCGCAGAGGCTGGCTGGTCATGAGACGGAATGATCGTTTCGAGCTTGAGGCGCAAAAAATCTCAGAGGACTTTCTTGAAGACCTCGGACTAGGCAGGGACGCTCCCCTTCTTCATGAGCCTAAGCTCTTCCTCGACGGCCCATTCCTTTCGGCTCTGCTGCTCGAGTTCGATCGCGAGCTGAGTCCCGAAGCTGGCGACAGGGCGCTCTTCGCGATTGGGGCTTCGCACGGTGTACGGGCTGCCGAAGAACTCCTCAATCACGCGCTCCGAGATGACGCCTCGCGGCTCGACCAGATCACAGCCAGCCTCTGCGGAACCCTCGATGAAGGCATCGATGTCGAATTGTTGGCGCTTCGAAATAAAGTT
>JAQWNI010000153.1 GCA_029268645.1 Myxococcota bacterium | reverse complement strand
CCTTTGGTCGATCGATTCTGGGATTACCACTATCGCGCACGGCGGCGGCGCTTTCTTCTCGGCCAGAGCCTCCGCCGCGCGTTGCGCCGATAGTCTCCACAAATTTCCGTGTGTCACTCGGCGGCCACCGGAACCGTGCCGATCTCGGCTGCTCCTGAAGCCACCCGCGAAACACAGTAACGCTGCTTCCCGCTGGGTTCCGGGGGCACGGCCTCCACCAATTCAATGCGAAAGACCACATCAGAGGGCAATTCGGCGCGGGCCAACTGGTCGACGTGTTCGAGCTGCCTGGACGTGGGCGGCCGGCTCGGCGATATCCGTAGCACCACCTCCTGATGAGTCTCCTGAATCAATTGATACTGATCGAACCAGGCCGCTTCCGCTTCCATAATCGGTACGACGACGCGATCCGGATGAAACAAAGCTCCGTCTGACCAGACAAAGTAGTCGTGCCGACGGCCCCGAATATCCTGCAAAGTCGCAAAGGGCTTTCCGCATCCGCATTGCGGATCGCCCTGTCGCACCACATCTCCAATGCGATATCGGATAAAGGGCATCTGATAGCTGTGAAGACCCGTCGCCACGACCTCGCCGAGCTCACCCGGCTCCGCTGGGCGCCCATCCCGCAGGACCTCGAGGACTACATTGTCTTCGCAAATATGAAAGGCTTGAGTGTCCGGGCACTGCCACGCCAACAGGTTGAACTCCTGGGCGCCGTAAAAACTATACACCGGACATCCAAAGGCTTGTTCCATCATCCGGCGACGAAACGGCGTCACCGTTTCACCCCCACAGATAACACGCCTGGGCCGAATTTCGACGCCGCGCTCTAGAGCGCGCTGCGCTGCCTGGGTGATCGCACCGGGGAACCCCTGGATCACGTCCGGCTGCAGGGCGATCAAGCGATCCAAGATTTGATCCGCCGAAGCGAGGCAATTCACCGGCGCCAGCCGACGGATCCCCAACCGTTGACGCAGCCGCCCCACCCAGTGTCCGCGCTGGTGACTCTTCGAAAAAAACACCACGGCTGCGATCAGATCACCCGACCGCAAGCCACATTGCGCATGGGCGCGAAGCCGAAACGCATTGATGAGGTGTTCTTCCCGAGCGGCGCGTCGAACCACGAATGGGCGCCCCGAGGAGCCGCTGGTCGGCCGGAGGAAGAGTTGATTCAGGTCGGCCCCCTCGGCGAGGGTCTCTTTCAGAGGACGCTCCCGATAGTCCTGAGCCGAGGAGACCGGGAGCTCAGCAAGATCGGCCGCGGTCTGAATCGCCGAGGGACTGATTCCCGCTTCCTGGAAGAGGCTTTGGTAGTAGGGCACGCGAGCGGTGGCCTGCTGGATTAGAAACCGAAGTTTGCGATCGCGAAAGGATTCAAGCCGGGAACGATCGCCCCGGGAGTGAAGATGCAATCGCAGCCATGTGTCGAGTTGCTGGGCCGCCACGCTCGACATCAATCGGTCTCCCTTCTGAATACAGAGAATGCGCTCATTTCTCTGCCCCGCAGACGATACACGAGGCCGACCAATTGAAATCCATCACTCTTTGACCGAGACTGCGGGCGACATGCCGGACCGCCTCATCTCAATCATCATCCCTGTTCGAAACGGCGCAGCCTTAATCGGCTCGCTGGTGGATTCTCTGAAGTCGCTTCTCCTCCCGCCGGGCTGGAAAAAAGAAATCCTCGTGGGGTACCAAGAATCCCAGGACGAGACCCGAAAAACCCTTCGCAGTCGGGATGTGCGGGTGATCGAGTCATCTTCCCTCGGCCCTGCAGCGAACCGCAATGCCGCGGCGGCCGCGGCCCAGGGCGAGCTTCTGTACTTCATCGACGCTGACGCCCGGCCTGCCCAACCGGATCTCCTCATCGAGCTCATTGAGCAGACCGATTCGATTGGCACCCTCGGTGCCGC
Source organism: Myxococcota bacterium (assembly GCA_029268645.1). GTDB lineage: Bacteria > Myxococcota_A > UBA9160 > UBA9160 > UBA4427 > TMED88. The sequence continues at coordinate 3,163 of JAQWNI010000153.1, read as the reverse complement.
GGGCGGCCCGATTCTCATCGATCCAGATCAGCGACTCCGCCCCGTCGCACTCGCAGACCACTGGGCCTGTTGGTACCCGTGGCCCGCCCAGCGGCCCACCGGTGCGTCCCCCTTTCAGCCCAGTGCGAGTCTCCTTATCCCCCGCAGCATCTTTGAACAGGTCGGCGGGTTCGACGAGGATCTGACGGTTTTCGAGGACTACGAAATCGAACAGCGCATTCAAGGGGCGGGGTTTCGCCTGGGATTTATTCAATCTGCCCCCATCCACCACGTGGCCCGAGGCCGGATTCTAGAAAGCCTGCGGCACAGCTGGCGATGGGGGCGCCCGATGCGGCGCGAATTTCTCCAAACCCTGCCGACACCGCGTTTCGCTTTCCAGAACACACCGGCTCTGTTCTGGCTGAACACGCCCCTCATTTTCCTGAGCCGGCTGCGAATCGTCCTGCCCTTATATTGGCAAGGAGCCGGCCCGAGAAAGGCGGCCGGCCTGCCCTTTCTGTTGATTACCGTTGCGACTTGGGCCCTGGGTGCAGCCTTCGGGCATCGAGATCGGCCTCGCCGGGCCGGCGGCCAAAGGCCCGGCTGAAGGCTTCGGTCGGAGCCCTTACACCGCCAAGGCGGGCAGAACCACTCGACCGTCCCGGACGTTGACCCCCGCGGCGAGGTGGGGATCAAGCCGACATGCCTCAGCCCAACCCATATCCGCCAATTTCCGAACGAAGGGGGTGGTCACATTGGTGAGCGCCAGGGTCGAGGTACGCGGAACAGCCCCCGGCATATTGGCCACGCAGTAGTGAACGACTCCATCGACCTCGAATACGGGTTCTGTATGGGTTGTCGGTCGACTGGTTTCAAAACAACCGCCCTGATCAATCGAAATGTCAACCAGGACGCTTCCCTTCTTCATGCTGGAGAGCATCCGGCGTCCGATTAATCTCGGCGCAGCGGCACCGGGAAGCAGAACCGCTCCAATCACCAGATCGGCCTGCTGGACCAGCCCGGCAATCGTCTCCGGCGATGAATAGGCAGTGTGGAGACCATTGCCAAACCGGTCGGCCAGTTCTCGGAGCCGACGGGTGGAGCGCTCGACCACCGTGACATCGGCCTTCAGCCCAAGAGCCATTTCCACTGCGTTCGTCCCCGCGATACCGCCTCCCAAAACCACAACCCGGCCGGGCTCGACCCCGGTCACACCCCCAAGCAAGACGCCTCGCCCACCCGCGGCCTTCTGGAGATGCGCCGCACCGACTTGGACAGACATCCGACCCGCGACCTCACTCATGGGGGTGAGAAGCGGCAAAGAACCATCCGGGGCGGTCACCGTCTCATAGGCAATCGCCGTGGCTCCCGAAGCGCAGAGAGCCTCAGTCTGAACGGGGTCCGCGGCCAAGTGGAGATAAGTGAACAAAACGTGGTCCGGCCGCAAGCGCGCACACTCCTCTGGCTGCGGCTCTTTGACTTTGACGATCAGGTCCGAGGATTCGAAGACGGCTTCAGGCCCCGTCAGAATCTTGGCCCCTGCCGCCGCGTAGGCCTCGTCGTCAAAATCGATCCCAGCCCCAGCGCCCTGCTCCACCACAACCTCGTGGCCCGCGTCCACCAGCTCCCGAGCCCCGGCCGGCACGAGACCCACTCGGTACTCGTCGATCTTGATTTCCTTCGGAATTCCGATCCGCATCGCCTTGCCCTCCCCTTGATGATTCCGCTGAATTCACCCGCAATTTTAGTTCAAAAAGCGTGATTTTTAATTTCAAAAAGAGCTAAATACTCATCAAATATGCAATATTCTTCGAATAAATGATAAATATTTGGGAGATAATTCTAAATGGATTCTCAAGACGCAATGATTCTCCAAGTCCTCCAGGAGGAAGGCCGGCTCTCCAATGTACACCTCGCCGAACGGGTTCATCTCTCCGAATCGGCTTGCCTGCGCCGGGTTCGGGCCCTCGAAGAGGACGGGACCATTCGAGGCTATTCCGCCCGAGTCGACCCCCGGAAGGCGGGCGTACCCGGCATCGTGTTCGTCAGCATCACCCTCGAACGCCAGGACCAAGAGGAATTGCACCGCTTCGAAGAAGCCGTCGCCAACGTCCCAGAAGTGATGGACTGCTACTTGATGACCGGCGAGTTTGACTACTTGGTGCGCGTCGTGGTGGCCGATGCCGAGGACTTCGAGCGTATCCATCGACAGGCGCTAACCCGACTCCCCGGCGTCGCTCGAATCCACTCGAGCTTCGCACTCCGGACGGTCAAGCGCAGTTCGTCCCTTCCGATTCGCACAGCCGACGCCTAGACCGAACCGGCAACCGCTCAGCCGAGGGCGCGGTATCGATCGCCGTCGATTTGTTCGACCCGCCCTGCCCCAAGCAATCGATCGATGTGCTGACTCATACTTCGCCGCTCGACCGATGGCGCAAAGGATGGGGGCGTTCCCCGCGAGTAGATCAAGTGGGCCTTGGCAATTTCATCCAATGTACGGGGTTCAGATAGCAATTCCATTAGCCGACGTTCCCGGTCTGGAATCATCGCCCAGAATCGGTCGAGTCGGTCCCGAAAGGCATCGAATCCGTCCAACACACCGATATGATGAAAAGTCGCGTAGTGGCGCGCCCGAAGTTTTGAAACCCAATCGAGAGTCCGATCGAAGTCCTCCAGGTCCGACCAGGCATCGCCGTAGTAGGGGCCAAAGCCGGACAAATCGATGTCGGCGAGATAAACCACATCTTCGGGCTCAACATGGAACACACAATGACCCCTCGTGTGACCCGGGGCATGAAGAACCCGGACCGACGTCCCTCCGAGGTCGAAGACGTCGCCATCTTGGAACGTCTGCACATCAGCACGGGCCTGGTAGTTGAACTCGTCCGTCAGGAGTTTTTCAAAACTCTCGGCGATCGCCCCTGTGAAGCCATAAATTTCCATCATGCCGGCCAGCGAGTGGATTCCGATGGCGTCGGCCTCATGCAGGAACCAGGGCACATCCGGATAGAGGAAATTTCCGGCGATGTGATCTTCGTGGCAGTGACTATTCAGGACGCGATCGACCTGAGGCTTCGCCGCTCCCCGAGACACCAGCCCGAGAGCGGGGTCAATGACGAGGGACTCCTCTCGCCCCTCGACAAGCAGCGAATTCCCGTCGGGATACTTCCCTCCGGCGGCCCCA
>JAQWNI010000152.1 GCA_029268645.1 Myxococcota bacterium | reverse complement strand
GCCAGCGCGACGCTCGAGCGGAACCCCCACCAGAGAAAGAACGTCGTCGAGATCACGCGAAGCAATCGCGAAATAGACGAGGTCTCCTGCCGCGATCGTCTCCCCGCCCCCCGGAACCAACCAGCGACCCGACCTTTCGATTGCCACAGCGAGCGTGGGCGTCGCCGCAAAAAGCAATTTCATGTCCGAAACGCGGAGACCCGCGAAATCGGAGGCCGCCGAAATTCGAAAACCAGCAACCAAAACGTCGCCCCCAAAAAACTGCATGACGTCGACCGCACCGGGCACGTCCAACAGATCGGCAATCCGCTCGACGGAGGCCGTGTCGGGGTTCACGCAAACCCGATTCATGGGTTCATCCGAGCAGCCCCGCTCAAAACCCTCCTCGTGACCGGTATCGCGCACTCGCACCACGACTCTGGGTGTGTGAAAAACGTGGGCGGCCAACAACCCGACGACCATATTGGCCTCATCGGATTCTGTCGCGGCCACCACGAGCTCGGCCTGCTCAATACCCGCCTCGCGCAGGACCGGCGACGTCGCTCCGTTGCCCTCGACGAGCCGCACGTCCAGCGTTTCGGACAGTTCTCGAACGGTGCTCTCGCTTCGCTCGACCAGAGTGACATCATGACCAATCCGCGTCAGGCGCTGCGCAAGAGTCTGACCCACCAAACCCGCGCCGACGATCACGATCTGCCCCTGTGCCATCAGTCAGCCCCCCTCTACAACGCGCGATGGCCGATGAAGCATGGCTTCAACTCGCGCCACATCAGCCGGCACATCCACCGGAACGCTACGCCATCCCTGGACTTTGCCCACCGCGATCGAATGCCCCTGATCCAGGGCACGCCACTGTTCTAGATCCCGGTCGATTTCAGTTCGGCTCCGTGGAAGTTCGACGAATTCGAGCAGATAATGGCGAGGGTAGACGTACAGACCCGCATGCTGCCAACAGGGTCGGCCGGACAACATTCCCTCCGGCACCGTCCGGGCAAAATCCAGCGCCCGGCCGCGGGAATCAATCCAGGCCTTGACTCGATTCGGGTCTTCCAGAGCGCCTGCTTCAAGTCGATGAACCACAGTCGACATCCGAGCCTCGGGGTCCGCCTCCAAGGCATCAAGCGCCACGTCGACGACACGCGATTCGATCAGCGGTTCATCCCCCTGAATATTCACAATGACTTCATCCGCAAGGGCTGAAGCCACCTCAGCAACTCGATCCGTGCCGGTGGCGTGCCTTCCCGAGGTCATGACCGCTGTGGCTCCGAACCCTTTGCAGAGTGTCGCCACCCTCTCGTCATCGGTCGCCACGATCACCTCTCGCAATCGGGGGCACTGACGAACAGCGCGCCACACATGTTCGATCATCGAATGGCCCGCGATGGGGGCGGCCACCTTGCCAGGGAAGCGGCGTGAACCCCAGCGCGCGGGAATAATAGCCACCGCTTTCATCCAGCAATGCTACCAGTCGATGGCCGACGTGGCTGGTCCGGCCCTGAGGCCTTCGCGCTATCGTGGCCGCCGGGCAGGAGGCCTAGCCCGACGAGGGCAGGCACATTCGGCTGCGCCGCAGGTGCGAGCCGATGCCCTCGTTTGGTTCCCTCAAAAACCGAGGAGGTGGGCAGTGGACGCGAAAGTCGCTTACTGGACCGCTGCATTCGTCAATCTCGGCGTTCTGACCGGCTTCGCCACGGTGGGGGCCCTGCGGGCCCGACGCGGAGAAATCGCTAGACACCGTCGAGCCGTCACAGTTGCCGCAGTCCTGGTTCTGGTTTTTCTGGCCTCCTACCCCTTCAAGCTCTGGTTTCTCGGCCGAGAGAACCTTCTACTCTGGGGAACTGGAGACGTTTGGCTATTGCGAGTTCACGAGGCCTGCGTTCTCGTGATGCTGATCGCCGGCACCACGGCCATCGTGCGGGGGCGTCGCCTGGCTCGAACGGCCCCCTATGCAGACGGCCCCGAGGCCCCCCCGGTCCCCCGAGATCTCAGGAGCCGACACCTCTTTGCCGGTCGTCTGGCGATCCTAGCGGCCGGAGCCGGCTGGTTAACGGCCGGACTTGTGCTGGCGGGCATGTATGGTCGCCTTTAGATCACACGCCCCAAGCCCATCAGCCCAGCTCTGAATTTTCGGTCTTTGGGCAAAAAACTCCCGGGACCGGGCCATGGGCCCCACAGCGGCTACGACATCCGCGATCCCGGGAACGGTGGCGCTGGGAACCTGTGTCCCCGCAGCACCTAACAAATTGACGGTGATGCTTGGCGTCAGGACGCCACCACCTCACTCGCCGTAGTGCTACGTTGATCCATTCTCACCTCCATGCCGGCATAGTGATGAAGGGCAAGTCCCCAAGACTCGCCAGGTGCCCGGTCCAGGGTGGGCGCCGTGTCCGCCCCTCCGAGCCGCCCACACCACACGTCCCCTACGAACGCTAGGCAAGGACTCGGGATTGAGTGAAATCCCTGAAGAGAAAGTATCGGAAGGAACCCGGGCGAGCCAGTTGGTCGAAGCGAGGCCTCTGTTTGCCCTCCCCCGCTGGGCCTGAGCGGCGATTGCGGGGTGGCCGCCCGGCATTTCCTGATGGACACTCTGCCCCACCCTGGGACAAAAGAGGCTTTCATGCAGTCCGCTCCGCTGACCGATCGCGCCACCCTCCTCGTAAAATGTGAGGACAGACCGGGCCTGGTCGCATCCCTTGCCCAGGCACTTTACGGGCAAGGGGCCAATATCCTGCATGCCGATCAGCACACTGACACCGATACCGGACGTTTTTTTCAACGCATCCACTTTCAAGATCCAGAACTCGCGGGCCCGGACCCCGAAGCCGCCTGTCGCCGGCTCGAAGCGACGGTTCGGACCGTTGCCAACCGTGATGAGATGAGCTGGAAAATTCGCTACGGACAGCGTGCCAAAAGAGTGGCCATCTTTGTCTCGAAGACCGAACACTGCCTCTATGACCTCCTTCTCCGACATCGAGCCGGAGAAATAGACTGCGAAATCCCCCTGATCGTCAGCAATCACGACAGCCTGCGACCCGTCGCCGATCAATTTGGCATCCCGTACCACTGGATCCCGGTCACCACCAAGACAAAGGCGGAATCCGAGGCGCGTCAGCGAGCACTGCTCGAAGATCACAAGATTGATCTTGCCGTCTTGGCTCGCTACATGCAGATTCTCAGCGCAGAATTCATCACCGCTTACACTGACCGGATCATTAATATCCATCATTCGTTCCTACCGGCCTTTGCGGGCGGGCGTCCGTATCACCAGGCCGCTGCACGGGGAGTCAAATTGATCGGGGCTACAGCCCACTATGCAACCACCGATCTCGACGAGGGGCCCATCATCGAACAGGACGTCATTCGGGTCAGCCACCGGGACCAGCCCAAAGACTTAGTCGCCAAAGGTCGAGACGTAGAGCGAACCGTGCTCTCACGCGCCGTCCGGTGGCATTTGGAAGATCGAATCCTCGTCGATCAAAACAAAACCGTAGTTTTCGCCGCATGAACGCACGTCTATTTCTCTTCCTGGGCCTTTTCATCATGGTCGCAATCGGCTGGGTGGCTGCGTTTGTCATCTGGCGAGCGGCGGAACTCGGCGAGGAAATCGCTCCGCTGGAACCTCGAGAGTTCAACGTCCTCACCCTGGTGGCCGCAGGCACTGGCTCGGACCGAGAAAACCCAACTCGTCTGGGACCGACCATGGCCGTTGCATGGGGAAATCGTGTCGTCCTCGTAGATGCTGGCCGGGGGGTCGCAGAATCGCTGCGGCAAGCCGGCATACCCGTGACGCAGCCCGATACGGTTTTCCTGACCAACCTCCTCCCCGAAAACACCATCGGTCTCGATGACCTGATCACCACCGGTTGGCTACAAGACCGACAACAGGCGCTCCGAGTCGTCGGCCCTCGAGGAACTCAGAAACTGGTCGATGGATTGCTCACCGCTCATCGAGCGGGCTTGGATGCCATGGGCCGAGCGCTTCCTCTCCCAGAAGCCGGTCGAGAAGTCGACGTGGTCGAGGTTGATACGGACTACGACGAAGAGCTCGACGGAGTGCGCGTGCGCGCAGCATCTCTCCAAGGTGGCCCTCTGGCCGCCCTAGCCTGGCGGTTTGACAGGGGAAGACACTCGATCGTGCTTTCCGGGACCGGCTGGGGGGCTGATGATTTAGTGGCCTTCGCCGACCGAGCCGATCTGCTCGTTCACGATGGCGTCTATGTGCCGCCGGTGGAATCCATCGAGGAAACCGGGGTAGACGTCAGCCCCGAGCGCCTTGAGGCCGAGCGCATGATTCACACGGATCTCGAATCGGTTGGCCGGTTAGCCTCTCGCGCGCGAGTCGAAGGCCTCGTCCTCGTGCGGCTCCGCCCCCCGCCTTTCTTCAATGCCCAGCTCGAATCTCTCGTTTCCCAAACCTTCACTGGGCGTCTCTACATCCCAACCGACGGTGAGGAAATCGTCCCCTAGCCGGGATCGAAGACGAGCAAGGCTAAATGAAGGTTTCCGTCCGGCCTTCTGAACCGCCCGGTTCCGAAGGCCCGAATGGATTGGGGGTCGAACGAGGTGATCCCCGCCAGGGCCACTCAGGGGCTTCCGGTCGATCTTCTGGTGCACGCTCGCCCATAAAACGCCGGCGTTGCTCTACGAAATAACGTTCGCCTCCGGTGAGGTCGATGGCTTCGTCAATCACAATCAAAGCCCCCGGAACGTCCCCCAAGGCGAAAAGAGCCTCTGCCAGAGTGTCCAGCAAATCGGGATTCCGCCGGTCCGTCGCCGCCACAGCTCTCTCGGCGAGAGCCGCCGCGACCTGAGCTCCGAGTTCGCTGGGGCGGGATTCGGCCACCATCACCCAGGCCACGGTATTGTCATCCCGGGCATTCTCGAAGTCGCTTTGCAGGACCCTCAGCCCATGACTCTCGAGAGCCCGGCCGTCCCGCCGCAAAAGAGGGGCCGCCGCCAGGGCGGAGCACGCCACAGCAAGCAGCACGGCGGCAGCGGCCACTTGAGTCAAACGCGCGGGCGGGCGATGGAGCACGGCGCCGGATACGAAGAAGCGCGTCACCAGGTAACCCGCGAAGAATCCGCCCAAATGGGCGGCCCCCGCGACGAACGGCACAAAATAATCCAGCACCGCTTGGGCCAAGATCGCAGCGACGAAGACCCGGCGAGGGATGCGCCACCACACCGGAAGACGCCGGCTCCCATTGAATTCGATGCAGAGCAACGCCCCGGCGAGTCCCGCCGCCACCCCGGAAGCCCCCAGGGTCTGATGATATCCCGCGAGCCAGCAGCCATACGCCGACCCCACCGCCGCGAACCCCATGACGACGATCGTCCGACCACTCCCGAGGACCCGCTCGACCAGCAGGCCGATTACACCGATGCACAGAAGATTCAATCCCAGGTGAATCGGGAACAACAAGGGGTCGTGAAGAAAATGGGCCGTGAACAAACGCCACACTTCTCCCGAGCGGAAAAGACCCGGTGCAAAAACACCCACATGGGTCAGGAAGGGGTCTCCCCATTGGAAGAGAAAGACGAGCAAGCAGACTGCCATGAAGGTCAGCGTCGCCGCCCGCGGACGGCGAGAAGCCGCAGCAGCGTCCAACTCCGCGATCCGAGCCAGTCTCATCGCACCATTTGACTCAGCCCCCACTCGAGCCTTCAAGGCCCGCTCAAGGGCTTCCATGGCCTCTGGGCCCGCAAATGCACGCTGCCGTAACACCAGGGTGTCTCGCGCGGTACCGATCGCGAGAGCGCTCTCCGAGCGTGCGACATGGACGATGTCCGCGTAGGCAATCCGGCTGCCCCGCCTCCGTGGCAACACGAGCACGCCAGCCTTTTCAAAGACGACGGGACTGCCTCGCTCGGCAACCTCTTCGGGATCGGCCCCGCCGAACGAATCTCGATTCCTCGTGCTCACCGCGTCGAGGGTAACTCAGCCAAGCTCCGCGGCGATCCCTGCAAGGCTCAGCACAACCCGCGCAAGGTTATGATTCGGGAGCCAGGGACACCGATGGAAAGACTCTGGAATAGAACAGGAAGACCAAGATGAAAGCCCCGGTGAAACCGAGTCCGATTCCCACGGGAATCAATCCAATAAACGCGGTCATGTCGTCTTTCACAATTGAGGGCCAGATCAACAAGTTTCGCTCGATCCAGATCCCCAGAACCACTCCGGCGCTGACGGGTCCGACGATCCACTTGGTCATCTTCGGCTTCTGCCCGAGCAGAACCCAAAACGGGACAATCCAGCAGAGTGTCCAGACCACCATCGACACCCAGCCATAGCCCACGGTCAGCCGAGCCCATTCGAAGTTCCACGGCGCCCAACCGAGGGCAAAAGCCTGTTCGGTGTACCCCTTGTCAATCATAAACTGCGGGCCAAGGCGGTCTCGAATGTAAAACGTTTCTTCGGGCATGTTTCCGTAGTAGATCACCAAGTACTGAGACCATAACAAATACATCCAAAAGATTGAGAATCCGAAGAGCAACTTTCCAATGTCGTGCATCCTCGATTCGGAGATCTGACCGGTCCAGCCCGGCTTATCACGATGCAGAGCGCCCAACAAGGCCGAGGCGGCCACTGCCGAGAGGATGCCTCCCCAGCAGACGTAGGCTCCGAACAAATTCGAAAACCACATTTGCTCCATCGACATCACCTGGTCAAAAGCAAAGACCGAGAAGCCGACCCCGAAAATCAGACAGATGAGAGGCGCGAGACGCGTGGTCTTCTTTTTCGAGGCAGCCCACTCAGCCTCATCGCCCTGCCAGCCTGCGGTCCATTTCTCGGCCATCCGCTTTGCGAATCCCTCTCCGCCCTCGGCCAAACCGCGCAGCGTCGGCCGGGTGGAGGCCTTGAGGAAGATCACAGCAATCACGGACATAACGAGCAGGAGCCCGAGGTCGGTGGTGTAAACCCGAGTCGTGTTCAGCCAGACTTCTTTCCCGTGGGCGGGATGGTCAATCCACTCAAAAAGGTAGTGACCGCCGAACATCCCAACGATGGCCAGTAAGAAAGCAAATGGGATCCAAGCCGCGAGCCCCTCGGCGAACCGGCGATACGGACCGCACCATTTGGCATCCACGATCGTGTAGATCGCAGCCAGCGTAAGCCCCGCACACGCCAACATGGTGGTGAATATGAAGTTGCTATGGAAAGCGAGCCAAGCAGCCTGCGGATCGCGGTATAAGCCGGCGGCAAAAGACAAGACGCCCAGGCCCACCAACGCGGCACAGAGACCCGCCAGAGGCTGCGGCAGTCCCGTCGAGTTTGCTTTTTCGACGGCAGCGGACGAAGAACTCACTGTCGCCCTCCCTGACCATTGATTTCACGGATGTAATTCACGATGTCCCAGCGATGCTCAGGGAGGATTCGTCGATACGCCGGCATCCTGCCCCGTCCGATCGAAATCGTCGTATAAATGTGTCCATCGCTCAGCCCCTTGGCCACACTGGCCGGACCGCCGACTGGCAGAACGAGGCCAAAGGGACCCGTACCAAACGGCGGCCCCGCTACGGGACCATTGCCCCAGCCCTCTGGACCGTGACACGTCGAGCAGTAACGGGCGAACAATTTTTCCCCATTTTTCAACGAGGCCAGGGTAGAAGGCGTCGGATTCTTCAAAGCTTCTTGCTCAAGCAGCGGAAGAGCAGCGACTTCCGGGTAGGGGTTGCCCACCTGAACCGTTCCCTCGGGCGGCATCAGCTGGTCGCCTTTATGCGGCGCATACGGATTGTATTCAAAGGCCTGAACAGCAATCTGGCGCTTCATCTGAGGAAACCATTCCGAGGAGACTTGCTCCCAGCAACCAACCGAACCGATCGAGAGCAGCAGAAAGGCCGCCACCACAATCGCGCGCACTCGGCGAGACGGGTGATCATGAGTCGACAACGTTCACCTCCTTCGCGGAGTGCTCGCGCAGGAGCGCTTCGATTTCTGCCACGTCTCTCCCCTCGCAGTTCACGACTACACCAAACTCCTCGGCCGAGAAACGGCGGCTGTAATGAGGGTCGAGTTTTCGGGGACGGAGTTTGCCGACGGCGAGGAGCCCAAAGAGTGTGGCGAACCCTCCAAAGAGAATCGTCAGCTCAAAACCAATAATCCAGAAGGGCGGGATGGCTGTATAAGCCTTTCCACCGATCTTGATCGGCCACTCCAGCGAGGCCCAGATCTGAAAGGCGAAGCCGGTCGTCACGCCGAGAAGTCCGCCAATAAGAGTCCATAGTCGAACCCCGCTGGGTTTCGGATTCTCGGCCTCCTCGATTTCCGGGAACGGTGCCGGCGAATAGGTCGTCAAGTCGTCGAAGCCTCGAGCCTTGAGCTTCCGGACCGAATTCGCGACATCGCTGGGTAAATCGAAAATGCTGACGAGAGTGGGCATCAGTGGGCTCCCCCGTGCTCCTTCTCGTGGATGATCAATTCCTTGACCTCGCTGATGGCAATCACCGGGAAGGCCTTCAGAAAGAGCAAGAACCACATGCTGAACCAGCAGAAGCTACCGACGAGAATCGACAACTCGACTGGGCTCACAATGTAGAGACCCCACGCGCCCGTGATGAACTCACGGGACAGCGATGTAATGATGATGACGTAGCGCTCGAACCACATCCCTAGGTTAATAAAGAAGCAGAGCACAAAAAGGAAGGGCAGATTCGTCCGCAGTCGCTTGATCCACAATAACTGCGGAAAAAATACGTTGAAGGTAATCATGCACCAGGTCGAGAACCAGTAAGGACCGAAGAGCCTCAACCAGAAGGACGTCTGTTCGGCTTCGACGCCACTGTACCAAGCGATGAAGTACTCCATCGCGTACGCGTATCCGCAGATCGTAGACGTCAGCAGGATGAAGCGAGACATATTCTCAAAGTGATAGTCGGTGAGATAGCGCTCAAGCTTGAAAATCCGGCGCACGGGGATCAACACGACGATCACCATCGCAAAACCACCGAAAACGGCCCCAGCTACGAAATAGGGGGCGAAGATGGTGGCGTGCCAACCCGGAACCACCGACATCGCAAAGTCCCATGACACGACAGAATGGACTGAAAGCACCAATGGCGTCGCCAAGCCCGAAAGGTGCAGCACGGCGCGACTATGAGCCTTCCATTGAACGCCAGTGCCCTGCCAGCCGAGAGCCAAGACTGTGTAAACGACCTTTTTCACTCCAGTCGCGCGGTCTCTCGCCATCGCGATATCCGGAATCAAGCCAATGTAAAAGAACACGATCGAGATCAACATGTATGTATTGATCGCGAAGACGTCCCAAAGCAAGGGACTCTTGAAGTTGACCCAAAGACCTCTCTGGTTTGGATAAGGAAGCAGGTAGTAGAGCTTCCAGAGTCGACCCAAGTGCAGAACAGGAAACAAGACGGCCGTCAGCACGGCGAAGACCGTAAGTGCCTCGGCGCCCCGGTTTACGGCATTCCTCCATTTGGCACGAAAAAGAAAGAGAATCGCCGAAATCAGTGTGCCGGCGTGCCCGATCCCAATCCAGAACACGAAGGTGACAATGTATAGACCCCAGAAAACGGGGGCCTGATAGCCAGCGACACCGAAGCCCCAGTAAGTCTGATAGGCCAACGTCAAGCCCGCTTGGGCGACGCCAATCAGAACGAGCACCAACGCGATAAACCAAGGCCAATGAAAGCCCTTGGTGACGGCCATGATGTCAATATTGGCCCTGGAGTCGCGCGGCACCGGCAAAGGTGTCATCGCGTCGCCCACGGCGGTAGCGGGAGGCGGCGGCGCCATCAGTGCGATCCCTCATGGTCATCGCGCTCTACTTGCGCGAGGTAGGTGATTGCTGGCCGAGTGTTCAAGTACTGCAAAACGCTATAGCTGCGATTCGGGTCGTCCGCAGTCTGCCGGAGCTTGCCATCATTATCTCGCCAATTCCCAAAAGTAATGGCATCGGTCGGACAAGATTGCTGGCATGCGGACTGGATTTCGCCGTCCCGGATACTGCGTCCTTCGTTCTTGGCCGGTTGACGGGCGGTTTCGATTCTTTGGACACAAAGCGAGCACTTCTCCATCACACCCTGCTGGCGCACGGTGACGTCCGGGTTGAGCAGCAGGCCCAACATGCCCGGAAAATTACGGTTGCCATAGTCCCAATAATTAAAGCGTCGAACTTTGTAGCTGCAGTTATTCGCGCAGTAGCGAGTTCCGGCACAGCGGTTGTACACCATGCCATTCATGCCTTCGATATTGTGATATGTGGCCAATGTCGGACACACACCCTCGCAGGGCGCGGCTCCACAATGTTGACATGCCATCGGAAGGTGGCGGACATCGACTTCGCCCAGCTTCTCCCGATCCGGGATCGGACGGCGTTCAAGTCCTCCCTGGTTATCCCCCTCCCCAACGTATCGTTCGATCCGCAGCCAGCTCATGTCTCGGTGCTGGATGGATTGAGTTTCTCCCACGATGGGCACATTGTTTTCGATGTAGCACGCTGCCACGCAGGCCGAGCAGCCGTCGCAGCGGTCGATATCGATCGACATGCCCCATCGATAGGGTTGGCCGGGCTCGGTATCATAAGCCGGGTCGAAGGTGTGGGGCGGGCCTTCATGATGACCACCACCGTGCCCATCGCCATGGTCGTCCCCGTGACCGCTCGCTTCGGCCAGGGTGACGGCCTGAGCCAAACCGCGGCCCCTCTGGTTGTCGGTCCATTGAGAGAGAGCGAGTCGACGAAACTCGCCGGTCCGTTCCATGAGCGCATTGTTCGCCAACCACACACGACTACCTGACGCGTCCGGGCTCGACGGCAAAACATCCATGACGTTGACGCCTCGCGTCTCACCGGGCCCACCGTCATTGGCCATCGATGCGTAGTACCCGACGTTATGCCCCTGGCCGACGGGAATCGCCACCGCGTCGTCTCGAATACCCCCCCGCGGAAAAGCGGACACGTTCAACGAGCCCTCGGGGGTCTCGACCTTCACGACATCTCCAAAGCCCACACCGAGCGCATCGGCGGTCGCGAAGCTCATCTCGAGCCAACTGTTCCAAGCAATCTTTGTGACGGGATCCGGAATTTCCTGGAGCCACGGCAGCGCCGCGCCTTGCCCATCGCCTAGGAAAGAATGCGGGAAGGCCACCAATACGTGGTCCCCGGTTCCCGAGAACTGGGCGGGTTGGAACTGAATTTCGGAAAGCCCGGAACCCACTGTCACCGGGCTCTCGGCTCCGTCGGAAAAGACGCCCCCACGGCCCAGTGCTGCATCCCAGTCGGTATCCGACCAAGCGGCCTGAAGCACCTGAACGAAGGACCCTTCGGGCATATTCCCGCCCAGTCCTCTTCCCAGGTCGAGCAACGTATCGCCCGTCGCCTGGGTGTCGAGAAGAGGTCGCAGAGTCGGCTGCACCAAAGTCCGAATTCCGGGTCGCGGCGCCGCGTCTCCCCAGCTCTCCATGTTGGAGTGGTCGGGCAAGACGAAATCGGCTCGTTCGGAAGTTCCGTTCTGCATCGAGGCGAAGGAAACCACCGTTCCCACGTGCTCAAGAGCCTGGGCGAACCCGGGCAAAGAGTGCACGGGATCGGAATCATGAATCAGAAGAACCGACACCTGGCCGCCCCGCATCGCAGCCAGCAGCTCTTGAAGCTGCGCCATCGACGCCGGTGCCGGAGCGCTCGACTCGGGCGGGATGATGACCGACGTCCCAACGGCTCCGAGCACCGCATTGAGCATCATCACAGTCGCGGCGGTCGCCGTCGCATTAGAAGCCGAGTAGGCCACACCGGGGGGCAGGACCAGGGCGTGTTTGGCTTCGAGAAGTTTTTCAACCAGGGCTTCGAGATCCGACTGGGGAACATCAGCCGACTTCGCCGCCTGCGCGAGGCTCGATTGGCCAGTCAAAGCGGAGACGGCCGCAGCATCCACTCCCTCCGGTACTCCGCGTTTCGCGACCACCGCGCCCAACAACGCGAGCGCAATCTCTCCCTGGCTGCCGGCGCGCGCCGGGATCCACTGATCGCCATTGGTGGTGGTGAGGTCGAGACGAGGCACTACAGAAATGAGTCGTGTCCCACCTCCTGAATGCGACTTGATATCTCGCGCCTCAGCGAATTGGCGGGCGTTCTCTGTGGGGGACAAACCCGTATCGAGGAAGTCCGACCCAAGATCCACGATGACGTCGGCTTGACCCACGTCAAGAATGGGAAGCGTGTTCACCCCCAAGGCGAGCCGCGTTCCCTCGCGGAGCGCATCATGAGAGAACGCCTCGTAGACCACGCGGCGGGCCCCAGAGGCTTCGGCGAAACCATCAATCACTGAGCCCAGAGTCGGGCCAACAGGACCTCCGAGAATCCAAACCCCACCCCCGCCGGACTTCAACTTCGAGAGAACTGCTGCGTGCGCCGTCTCACGATCCACCGACTCAAGGGATCCGCCGGCGCCCTGTTGCATCGGGCTGGGGTATCGGTCCGGATGGTAGGCCCGGCCGATTGACGCCTGGCCACGGGTGCACAAACGCCCCCGATTGATCGGATGCTCGGGGTTGCCCTCCAGCTTGATGGGTCGCCCTTCCCGGGTCTTTACATGAAGCCCGCAGCCCACCGGGCACTCCATGCAAGTGGAGGCATATTCGACGGCAATCCCCGGAGTAATGGATTCGGGCTGCACCACATAGGGGACCAGCTTCTCGGCGGGGTCCGCGCACGCAGCGGCGGTGGCCCCTGCTCCAACTCCCACCAGCTTCAAGAAGTCTCGACGGTCGAGTTCGGACATTAGTAGTGGCACCTCACGCAATCGATCTTGGCATCATTTTGCCGATGGCAATTAATGCACCAACCCATCTCGGGTTTCTTCACCGGGACTCCGTACTTCCAGAACTCATCCGGCGTCATATAAACCTTGTCCATCTCCTCGATGGCTCCGTGACAGCGTTGACATTCCACCCCGGCTGAGATGTGACGATTGTGTCGAAACTGAACATGCTCAGGGAGTCGATAGATCTGCTGCCATTCGACCGGCGTCTTCTCCTTCCAGTGATTTTTCAAGATCCGAATGCCCTCGATCTCGTCATACTGGGGCGGAAACTGGGCATGGCATCCCATGCAGAGTTCAACAGACGGCACGCCCGCTGCGGACGAGCGATCTGTTCCCGAGTGGCAATACAGACAGTCAATCCCGAATTCTCCAGCGTGGTGCTTATGGCTAAAGGGGATCGGCTGGATGGGGCCCGGGGTCTCTGGATTCCAGGCTTCTACGGCGCTCACGCAGGCACTTCGAGAAGGCCACTGACCCGCATATTCGGCAGGGATCTCAATTCGCAAAGAGGGATCCTGCTCCTTCATAAAGCGCAGTTCGTGGGCTTCGCAGACACTCGCTGCGACCAAGACCTCACCGCTCAGCTCCACCTCTTCCGACGCCCCGTGGGCATCTCCGTGCCCGGCATCGTCGCTGGACGCCATCGCTGAGGGGCCCGCAAGGGCAGTGAAAGCCGCCACCCACACAATCAGGCCCTGAATCACGGACCGCATCGTGGACTCGGCGGTAACCGGCATCCCATTGAATCGAGGCTTGTTTCGGGTCGAGCTCATGCGTGAAATTTCTGCCCCTGCAAGGCGCCGAGCTTGTCTCCATCGCCCGCTAAAATCGAGCGTGAACCAGTCCCGACGGCAAGCCGCACTCGCTCTCCAAGCCGTGAGCACGCGAAGAAGCGAGCCTCCATGCCTGAGGAAAGTCTCATGCGGGGTGGATCTCAAAACGCAGCAACCGGGCTCATGCCCTTCACGGTCCCCACGCCGCGCGCTTGATACCATCGGCGGTCCCGCCGCGTCAAGCGTGCGAGGCGAAGTGTGGTTGCCGTGCGCGCCCTGACCAACGCATCGAATGGTTGCAGCCCGCCTGCCCCCCGCTGTCCGCCGGGGAATTCGCCGCCGACTGTATGCCTGCAGGGCCCACTGCACCCGACCCTCATGATCCCTCCTCCACGGTCGGGCGCCCGTGGCCTCAGATTGGTAGGATGGGCGGGTCGCAGTCCAGCCACGGAGAACTCGCCACGATGCCGATCAGCTCGGAGCTTCTTGAGATCCTAGTCTGCCCCGAGACCAAGCAACCCGTGCGCCCTGCGCCCGAAGACTTGATCGCGCGAGTCAATGCGGAGATCAGTGCGGGCAGCCTGCGAAATCGCGGCGGGGAGAAGGTGGGGAGCCCTCTCACCGAGGGTCTGCTGCGAGAAGACGGTCGCGTGCTCTACGCGGTGGAAGACGGCATTCCCGTGATGCTGATCGAAGAATCCATCGAACTCGACGCCTAGCGGATTTTCGGCTCGCGGATCCTGATCTAAGGCCCTCGAAGGTCCCAGAATCTGCCCCAGAGGCTTCGCCCTACTGAGCGAAATCTCTCTTCTTGAGACGCCGGACGTATTCGACGAGCTCCGAATCCCCCGAGACTGTCTTCGAGACCCTCTCCTCGTACGCCGCAGCCTCTGTTCGGAGCGGGTCGAGATCAATCCGAAAATCGAGGGCCTCTGTGACTTTCGAAACCAGAGCCAGAGCACCCCGCGGGTTAGGCGTCGCCTCAATGTAATGAGGTAGCCCCGCCCAAAGGCTCAAAACCCACATTCCTTCGCTCTGAAAACGGTCGGCCAGCACGCCCAGGATCCCCGTGGGGCCCTCATACGAGGAGCCCTGCACGCCAAACTCGGGGAGAGCCTCCGGATCTGACGAAAAGCCCGACAGAACCACCGGCTGCGAATAGACCACATCGGCCAAGTAGGCGCCCATCAGGACCACCCGCCGGACACCCAGGTCGAGGGCCAAGTTCACGTACGCATCGCAGAAGCTCCGCCATCGGAGATGAGGCTCGACCCCACTGCCCAAAACGATCTCGCGCGTGCCGTCGAGGGAGCCGAAGCGCAAGACATTGGTTGGCCATTCCACCTGCAAAGACTCGTCGACACTCCGCCGCAGAACCGGCCGGTGAACGGTGAAATCATAGAAGGGATCGGGGTCGAGGCTGGCCAGCGGAACCGCCCGAACCGCCTCATCGATGTAGCCGACGGCGGTCGTGGCTGCTTCGCCGGCATCGTTCCAGCCGCCGAAGGAGAGCACCATCGCGGGATCGCGAAGCTCGGGTTGAACGTGCAGGCGCAGGACATCTTCCACCCCCGGATGGTTGCACGTTCCCGCGGTGGCCGACACGGGGCTCCGCCTCGCGGGGGCCCGAAACCGGCCCGGGTTCAGCGCTCGAAGCGATAGCCGTGGCCGCGCACCGAGAGGATATGCTCGGGCCGTGCGGGGTCCTTCTCTACATACCGCCGAAGTCGAACAATAAAACTATCGATCACCCGCGTTCGGGTATCGGGCCGAAGCCCCCAGACCTGCTCAAGCAACTCACCTCGCGTGACCGTCTCCCCTTCCCGGTCGACCAGCGCCCGCAGCAGTCCCATCTCACGGGCCGTCAGCGTCACGGTCCCCCGCGGCGAATTCAGCTCAAAACGGTCAAGCGAAAGCGTGACGTCTCCAAAAGCGATCTCGCGATTCCCCTCTTCTTCGAGCGTCATCCCGTCCCAGCGCCTCCGACGCAGCAACCCTCTGACGCGGGCCAGGAGCTCGTCCAGACGAAATGGTTTCGTCATATAATCGTCTGCGCCTTCTTCGAGGCCCCGGACTACGTCGACGGTTTCGTCTTTGGCCGTCAGCATCAGGATCGCCGCCAGGTTGCCGGCGGCCCGCGCTCGCCGAGCCACCTCGAAGCCACTCATCCCCGGCAACATGATGTCAAGGATGACCAAATCAAAATCGCTTGAGGCCGCGGTGAGGTATTCGACCGCCACGTCTCCCGAACTGGCAACAACAGCCTCGAAGCCTTCCGCCTCCAAATTAAACATCAAGCCATCGGCGATATGCGATTCGTCCTCAACGATCAGGATGCGCGCCATGCCCCCTCCGTTTCCTCTGTAGGCTGCGACGAAACCGGCTGAGAATCCGAAACGCTCCCGCCCGACACGACGGGAACCGCAGTCCTCAGTGTGACCACGAAGCGACTCCCCTGTCCCGCGCCCTCGCTGCGCGCGACGATCCGCCCTCCCTGACGAATCACCATGGCCCGGGCCACGAAGAGTCCCAGACCGAGTCCCCCCACCGGCGCAGTCGCCCCCTGACCGGATCGATAAAAACGATGAAAAATCCGGCGCAACTCCCTGGGCGCAATCCCTATGCCGCGATCCGCGATTTCAATGGACACGCGTCCTTCACCCGTGACCTCCACATGGACCCGAACATCAACCGCTTCGCCCGAATATTTCGCCGCATTCTCAAGCAAGTTGCTAAAGATCAACTCAAGCCCTGAACGCTCCGCCCGGGCCCAGGCCTCTCGCGCACCGGAAAACGTAAACGTCTTTTGTCCGAGCTTCTGCTGGGCGCACACCTGCTGAGCGCAGCGCTCAATCACCCCCACCACCTCAACTCGGCCCAACTGACGCCAAGCCAATCGTCCCCGCTCCTCGGCTCGCGCCGCCGCTAAAACCTGGCGAACGGTTTGATCCAGCCGGTCTAGATCTTCTTGCATGCGCTCAATGAACTCGCGGCGACGCTCAAAGGAAAGATCGTGACGCCCCAAGGTATCAAGGCCCAAGCGAAAAGAAGCCAACGGCGTTTTGAGCTCATGGGTCACCGCATCCAAAAACGCGCGCTGCCGCTGATTGACCCGCATCTCGGACACCAGCCAGCTGCTGAGCCAGAAGAGCCCCCCCAGCACCAGAATAAAAAACAGAGTGCCCAGTACGAGCAGGAGCGCATTCAGCGGCGATCCCGACTCAATTCGTGGACTCGACCCGCTCCAGACGAGAATCTGCCAGCCCACGGCCAAAGCCAGCACCAGCAAGCCCACAACGATCCCGATGGTCAGCGGAGCTCCGATCGAACGCCTCGACCTCATGCGACCCTCCTCGCGCTGCGCCCTCGCCTTCCCCCGAACAGGGACCGGCCCTTCCGGTCAAGGTAGCCCGCCAAGCCAGCTCCGGGCACGCGGGGTAGAGTGGGCAAGGAGGCGCATTCGGCCTTCGGGGGACAGGGCATCATGATGATCAAAGCCACCCACTCGTCGGGCCTGGGCCCGTGGAACCACACCCTCAGCCTCTTGGGGCTCGTCGGCTTCCTCTGCTTCGCCGGTGTTGCCCACGCAGAGGCTCCGCCCGCGGAAGGAGAATGCCCGACCCTCAATACATCCGGCACAGGCCCCGATGGGCAAGACGCCGCCCCGATCTTGTTGAAAGAGGGCATGCGGGTGAACGCAGACGGCATTCTGGCGCTTCAGAGTCTGCTCCCGGAAGAAGTCTGGCTGCACCGGGAGGCCTTCTTCTTCGAGGGCATGATGATGCAAATCGGCCCCTGTCACCGACGCTACGCATCCGCCCGAGCCTATCAAGACGCGACGAACCGCTTCGCGGGCCAAGCGACACTCGACCGAAATGGCAACCTCTCGGACTACACCGCCGGAGCCCCCTTTCCTCAAGAATGGATCCAAGCCGACGATCCTCAAGCAGCCCTCAAATGGGCTTGGAACCTCGAGAAGCGCTGGCGGGGAGCGGGCGCCCATGGGCGTTTTCGAATCACCAACCTCCCGGTGCGAATGGGCCCCGCAATGCGATTTACCGGGCAGTTTTTTGTCTTCCAAACCGCCGAACGGGCCGACTTGGCGAAGACTGACTATCGCTGGCCCGGAACCAACAAAATGATCTGGGCGGAAGGGGGTGAGTTTGAGTCGCCCTTCAGTGCCCGGGGACTCGCCTGGCGGCAGTTCCGGCCTCCCAAGGCCCAGCGCAAATGGCGGGAGCCCGACGACATCTTTGTCTACGTCCCAAGCCTTCGAAAGATGAGACGCTCGGGCACACCCTGGGTGGATGGCGCCTTCGTGCCGGCCTATATGGTGGCCGGCCGTACGCCCGGGGGCGGCGGCCTCGCGCTCGGACAGGGGGGAGGCGGCATCAACTCCGGAGCCGGGCCCTCGCTGGCGATCTCAGAGAACGCTCGGTCGGGACTCACCGGCCTCTTCGTCCGGCCCAACGCCTATGTGTGGCGACTCCGAGGCACCCAAGATGTGATTGCTCCTCTGAACGGGGACAACAGCGGCT
>JAQWNI010000151.1 GCA_029268645.1 Myxococcota bacterium | reverse complement strand
CTTTCTGAAAATGGAGAAAAGCATTCCGCGTAGTATCGGTTGAAGGCCCGGCAAGTGGCTGCACGAAGATCTGCGTCGTCGATGTGGGGCACCATTAGCCCAAAGGTGGGGTATACGATTGCGAAATCGATTCCGAGTTCGGGGAGGCGCTCCATAAGGAGACCAGGGAGCAGGGCGGTCGCTCGGTCTCTTGTATCCGTCGGAAAGGCCCACCAGCTCAGTCGGTGCAAACCAAGTCCCCGTCGCGTTGGGGCATCGAGGTTTCGAGCGAGGAGGTCCGCCGAGAAAAAGGTGTCGAAATCTTGAGCCAGGCTCTCGCCGCCTTCTGCAACAACCCAATCCCTTACGGCGGGAATAAACTCGACGATGTGTCCATCGGCATCGATGATGGGATGGTCGATGCGGCCTCGGATTTCTGCGATTTTCTTTTCAATTGCACCAGTCATGAGCCGATTTTCTCTGGGTCTTGAGGAGGGTGTCTGGGGACGCCGAGTGACTTAGCTCGAGGCCAGGTTAAAGGGCGCAGTCGGCCGCTCCGCCGTCTATTCGCAAGTTCGCCCCATTGATGTAGGCGGCTCGCTCGCTGGCCACGAATGCCACGAGGTCCCCGACTTCGGACATCTCGGCAACGCGACCCGCTGGAGAACCGAAGAGCTTTTTGAGACCGTGGCGCTGAGCGATCTGCCAATCTCGACCATGTCCCGCGCGCTCAGCTTGTTTTAAGAGCATCTCGCGAACTTCCGCGGTTCCGATGATGCCTGGGCTGACGAGATTGACTGTGACCCCGGTTTCGGCGAGTGATTTCGCCAAACTAATGCAGAGATTCGGAAGAGTGGCCTTAGAGGCGTAGTAATGGGGCATCCGTGCTGCGGGCCGCAGGCTTCCAATGGTCCCGATGAAAATAATTCGGCCCCATCCACGAGTCTCCATCGAGGGGGAAAGGCTCTGGACCAGGCGAACGCCGGACAGCACATTTTTTTGATAGATGTTCACCCACTCGTCGGTACCTGTATCGGACCAGGTTCCGGATTCAGCGACACCGTAGTTGTTGACGAGAATGTCGACATCCAGCGATCGCCGAGCCAAGTCTTCGATTAACGCCTGATGCCCCAGGTCATTTTGGATGTCACCGGTCACCGCTTCGGCTCGCAGGCCCTCCTCGATCAGGGCATTGGCTTGGGGTTCAGCTTGGCCGTCTTCGAGGCCATGAATCAGGACCCGAGCGCCTTCCAGGGCGAGAGATTTTGCGATGCCAGTGCCGGTACCTCTCCAGCTTCCGGTCACCAAGGCGGTCTTGCCTTCTAGGCCGAGCTGCATGGCGAAACCTTTCGGAGGCCCTATGTGGCCATGATTCCGCCGTCGACGGGGAGGATATGGCCCGTTACATAGGCGGAGGCTGGGCTGGCGAGGAAAGTGGCAACGCCCTTGAGATCATCGCTTTCGCCTGTACGAGCGAGAGGCACCGCACGGGTCATCACATCAAGGGCAGCCGGGTTTTCTCGGACGTGCCCCATCATATCTGTGAGGAAGGGGCCTGGAGCGATGGCGTTCACCCGAATGCCGAAGGGGGCAAACTTGACCGCCATGTCTTTAGTCAAAGTAATAACCGCACCTTTGCTTGAGTTGTAGGCGATGGCGGGTTGTACTGCGTCGGGCGCCCCTTTGTAACCGCCGATAGAGGTCACATTGATGATGACACCGTCGCCGCGCGTCTTCATGCCTCGTGCGACACGTTGCGAGAGCTGCCAGAGACCGCGAACATTGATGTTGTAGACCTTATCCCAAGCCTTCATGGGGTAGTCGAGAGAGGGGGCCCCCCAGGTGACGCCGGCGTTGTTGACCAAGATATCAACTCGGGGAAGCTCAGACTCGAGGGATGCGGCCAAAGACTCGATGTCTTCTTCTTGTGACATGTCGACGGGGAAGCTCCACGCAGTTCGCCCCCGTTTTCTGATTTCATCTGCGGCGGCTTCACAGTTGGGTTGCTTGCGGGAGGCCACCGCGACGTCTGCACCGGCCTCGGCCAGGCCAATCGCGATGTCGAGGCCGATCCCGCGACCCCCTCCGGTGACGACAGCGGTCTTCCCATGAAGGTCAAAAAGCTCAGGTGTCATCATCGGGACATTCCTTTAAGTCATCGGAAACATTTAGTTTCTACGAGAAGGTTCCGAGGGGCTGTCTCTCGGATCCGCCTCCCATCAGGGGAGCCGAGAGACTGGGCCCTAGGCGAAATCGATGACTGAGCGAATGACCTTGCCTTCTTGCATGGCGTCGAAAGCCTCATTGATCTCCTCAAGTTGGATTCGCTGGGAGATCATACTTTCGAGGTCGAGTTTGCCGGCTTTCCACAGGCGGAGCAGCTTCGGCATGAAGGTTCTGACGTTGGCGCTGCCGTACATTGAGCCACGCATATTCTTATCGGTGTAGAAAAGCTCGAATGCGTTGAATGTGACCTGCTGTTCGAGCCGCCCGACGCCGACAACGACAGCTGTTCCGCCTCTTCGTGCTGCATCGAAGGTGGCCCGGATCGTGGTGGGATTGCCGATGCACTCGAGCGCGTAATCGAAACCTTCGCCGGCCGTAATTTCTGTCTTGAGCTGTTCGAGTGAGTCCGGAGTGCATACATGGGTCGCACCGAAGTGCTTGGCTTGTTCGAGCTTCGACTCGACCATATCGACGGCCAGAATTTCAGCGGCTCCTGCGATACGGGCTCCCTGGATGGCGCTAATACCGACGCCACCACAGCCGAAAACTACGACCGAGCTTCCTGGGGTGACCTGGGCTGTATTGATGGCCGCGCCAACACCGGTCGTGACGCCGCATCCGACGAGAGAAACCACATCAAGCGGGACATCGTCGTCGACTTTGATTAGGCAGTCTTCACTGATGATAAGTTCTTCTGCGAAAGTGCCGAGGCCTGTAAAGCCACCAACCGGATTGCCGTCGATCTTAAAATGTGGGCTGATCGCAATTTCCATCGAACGTCCGCACAGATATGACTGCCCGCGAAGGCAGGGTGCGCATTGACCGCAGGCCGGGACAAAACTGAGAATGACGTGGTCCCCGGCAACGAGATCTGTGACGCCGGGCCCGACTTCCTGAACGATGCCGGCGCCCTAATGCCCCAGTACGGTCGGACAGCCGCAGGGGATAGTCCCGTTTTGGGCTGAAACATCAGAGTGGCAAACTCCGCTTGAGACGATCTTGACGTGGACGTCGCCCGGGCCGAGGTCGCCTAGGCTGACATCGTCACGGATTTCGAGCGGTGTATTGAGGGCGGTCAGGATCGCGGCCTTCATGATGATTCTCTCCTCGGTTTAGGGGTCGTCTGGGGCCGGTCGACTGGCCGGCCCGTCAGGCAGGATGCACCAAACGAAGCCGTTGGGCGAGGGTTTAGCTGACATTCTCAGCAATCGATGGGGTGGCAGGTCGAGACCGGGTAATTTGGGCGAGCTAGCCTTCCCAGGGGTCCGAGTAGGCATCCGGCATGGACTGAAGGCGCACGGGGGAGTGATGATCGAAAAGATGTTTTTCGGCCGGACAGGGCACCGAAGCACAAGAATCATTTTTGGAGCCGCCGCGCTCGGCGGGATGACCCAGGGCCGTGCGGACGCGGTGCTAGAGACCCTGCTGGAATTCGGAGTTAACCATCTGGATACGGCGGCCATGTACGGAGACTCGGAACTTCGTCTGGCCCCCTGGCTACAGGAGAAACGAGAGAGCTTTTTTGTCGCCAGTAAGACGCTCGAACGTTCGGCCTCAGGTGCCCTGGAGAGTATTCGGCGTTCACTGGAGCGGTTGAGCGTATCCTCGATCGATCTCATTCAACTTCACAACCTCACGGATGAGGCGGGGTGGCAGGAAGCGATGGGCCCAGGCGGTGCTTTGGAGGGTTGTCGCCGTGCGCGCGATGAAGGTTGGGTGCGGTACATCGGCGTGACGGGGCATGGAACATGGGCTCCTGCCATGCACTTACGCAGCCTTGATCACTTTTCATTTGACTCGGTGCTGGCACCCTACAATTTTATGATGATGCAAAACGAGACATACCGAACTGATTTTGAGAGATTGGTCGAGCGCTGCCGAAAGAGCGGGGTGGCTCTACAAACCATTAAGAGCATCGCGCGAAGACGCTGGCGGGATCAGGATGACTCCCGAAAGTTTTCATGGTACGAGCCGCTTCGGGATGAAGGCGCGATCCGGCGGGCGGTGCGTTACGTGTTGTCTGAAGAAGGTCTTTTTTTGAATTCGTCGAGCGATGCGACTCTCTTGCGGGCGACGCTAGAGGCAGCGGGCCAATCGTATGATGCGACAGAGTCAGAAGATCTACAGTCGGCGTTACGCGCGGATCAAGAGGAGCTTGATCTGGAACCGCTCTTCGTACGCGGGGTCTCTGATTCGATTTAGGAGGGTGCACGAGGCCCGCTAAACGACGATTCGGTAGACCACAGTGCCGCGCGCGATGACTTTGAGATCGTTTCGCCCGACCACTTCGACCGTGCACCAAAACATGGATTCGTTTCGGTGTTGGACGCGACCGTAGGCGATCAGGTCTTGGGCTCCGGGAGGAGAGAGAATCTGGGCCTGGAGGGAGGGAGTGGAGGCCTTGTAGGCCCCGGGGCCTGTCTCCGCCCATGCAGCCATGGCTCCCGCTGTGTCGAGGAGTGCGAGAAGCGAGCCCTCGTGGATGCCCCCAGACGCGTCGAGGTTAACGTCTTGATGGGGCAGCGTGACTCGGGATTTTCCGGCGGACATGTTCTCGATGACGATTCCTCGTGCGGCCATGTACGGGGCCTTCACGACGTGGGGGCCCAGTGGCCCGGGGTCGGAGTGACCGTCGTCTCTCTCGGCGTCCGGGCCGGGAGGCCCCTGACTGCCGCGGAGAGCGGAGACCAGTGTGGTCGCTTGAGCGATAGGTTTGCCGGCGTCGGTGTAGGCGTCAACGACAACAAAACAAAGCGCCTTACCTTGCCGAAGGAGTCGCGCTTCAGCGTACACATCTTCCCCGACCGCCGCGGCCAGGTAATTCACTTGTATGGCCGCGGCATGCCAGGGCCCGCTCTCGGCGCCCATCGCAGCCCGCGTCACGCACTGTCCGCCAACGACCGCCAAGGAGGCGGCGCATCCTCCGTGGAGTGCCCGACCGGGATTAGCGTTTTTATCTTGAAAAGGAAGGAACAGCCGAGCTGAGTCCGAATCGATTTGAGTCAATTCGAACCCGAGAGCGCGAGTATACGGAGAATTCTCGACCCATTTTCGGATTTCTTCCATCGTTTTCCTTTGGGGCCGCGGGCTGTTGCCGTTGACTTCTGATTGCGAGGTGGCTTGGGCTTGCTAGGACTCCGTCAGGCGGTAGCGGATGGGAAGGTGCTTGACGCCGCCGACCAAACTTGAGTGCAGCCTTTCGACAGGTCCGGCGAGTTCGACTTCCTCGATCCGTGGAATGAGGTATTTGTAAGCAACCTCAAGCTCAAGGCGAGCTAGATGTGCGCCCAAGCAGAAGTGCTCACCGACTCCGTATCCGAGATGGCGATTCGGATTGCGGTCGATTCTGAACTCGAATGGGGCCTCAAAGACCTCCTCGTCCCGGTTAGCGGATGGGTAGAAGAGGGCTACGGCATCTCCCTCTTTGATGACTTTGTCACGAAGAGGAAAGTCCTCCGTAGCCGTCCGGGCGAAGTGGATAATGGGAGCCGTCCATCGAACGACTTCCTCGCAGGCGCCCTTGAGCAGTTCCGGATTGGCTTGCAGGCGACGGAGCTGATTTTGGTTTTCGATGAACGCGAGCATGCCACCACTGGTTGCGTTCCGCGTGGTCTCGTTGCCGGCGATGACAATAATTAAGCACCAGGTCAAGACGTCCATCGGCGGAAGCGGCTCGCCGTCGACTTCCATTTGGGTAAACAGGGTAACGAGATCGTCTGCTGGGTTCTTCTTTTTCTCTTCGACAAGCTCGGTGAAATAGACAAAGACCTCTGTAATGGCTTCTCGGGCTGCGACCTCGGGGGTCTTACCTTCCAATTGGAACGACGGATCTTGTGCACCAATGATTCGATTGGTCCAGTCGAATAAAAGCTGCCAGTCGCTTTTTGGTAGGCCCAGCATCCACGCGATTACGGCGATCGGTATTTGAGCAGAAATGCGTTCGACGAAGTCGCATTCACCTTCTCGACCATCCTGAATCAGTTGCTCGACGATGTCTCGACCGATGTGTTCAATGTCGTCGTGAAACCGCCTAAGGGCCCGGGGTGTGAATCGATCGCTGATCAGCCGTCGATAAATCCCGTGCTTGGGCGGATCGAGCTGAATGAGGGTCGGCGGAAAAAACTCACGCTCCTCGGGGGGCAGTTCGGGTTCGTGATCGATGGTGAGACGGGGTCCGCTTAAAAACTTGTCGGGGGCTCGGCCAATGGCTGTGATATCGGCATGCTTGGTGATCGCCCAGAAGGGGAGGCCATCGGTGGCTTCCCATCGGTAGACCGGATCGTGGGCTCGCATCCATGTCCAGATGTCGTGGGGGTAGCCCTGGTCCGCATAGTCTTTGGGGTGAACGAGGTTGAAACCTTCGAATTGCTTTTCTGCGGTGGCCATGGTGTCTCTCCTTGCGGGCGCGATCGTGCGGGGTGTTCATTGTGGGAGGGGCTCCGTCGGATCGACCGAGAGTTATCCTCCTGCTGAACACGAGCATCATCATACCGTAAAGCGCTTGGCCGCTAGGGGGCGCGCAGAGGAGAGGGGGGCGTTAGAATTGGTCCGCTTGGAGGGCGTATGGAGTCAGAGACCACGGCAATGAAATCGGACCTGTATTTTCGTCAGATTCTCGTCGGAGAGATGGCGAATTTTGCCTACTTGGTGGGCAGTCGATCGACCCGGGAGGCCTTGATTGTCGATCCCGCATGGAACGTCGATTCTCTAGTCGATCAGGCGGCCGAAGACGGGCTTGAGGTGGTGGGCGCGCTGGTGACTCATTATCACCAGGACCACATCGGAGGCAGTCTCTTTGGGATGGAAATCCAGGGCTTGACGCAACTCAAGGAGCGGGTTCCCTCAGCGGTGATCCACGTAAACAAGCATGAAGCCGCCGGGGTCGCACAGGTGGCCGATTTGGCTCCTAGTGAGTTGACGACTCACGAAGGGGGAGACGTTGTCTCTCTCGGGGGCATCGATATTCGGCTTCTGCATACTCCGGGGCATACGCCCGGCTCTCAGTGCTTTCTCGTGGATGAGGCTGGCCAGCCCGGTCAGCTTGTTTCTGGGGACACGCTTTTCCTGGGCAGTTGTGGGCGCGTCGATCTTCCAGGAAGCGATCCCGAGCAAATGTATGAGAGCTTGACAGGCACACTGAAAAAACTTCCCGATGAGACGAATCTGTTTCCCGGGCATCTCTACTCCCAGGAGGGGCACTCCACCTTGGGAGAACAGAAGAGCAGCAACCCTTTTCTCCGCGTATCTTCCCTCGACGACTTCCTGATGTTCATGGGTGTCGGAGGCTGAATGTTGCGGGGAGGCCGTTGCTCGGCCGATTTTTTTAAGCTCCGGTTAATCTTCGCGCCATTGTGAGATGCGATCAAGCGGCCGACTGTCGCCGAGTCGGTTGCACAGCTCCGTGAGCGCTTCATGCCGCGCGCCCCGCCAGACGAGATCTTCGAGATCCTCCTTGAGGGGAACGTCGGTCCTCAGCGTGGCCAGCCGGCGATAGAGTTCTGCGGAGTCCCTTGATTCGGAAAGATTCCGCGCCAAGCCCGCGGCACCTCTCACGCGACAGGTCCAGGAGTCGGGATCGTCTGGAATTTGGTCGATATGACCATAAGCTTGAAGCACCGTTGCGCAGGACTTTGCGCCCCATCTCCGGATTCCCGGAATGCCATCGGCTGAGTCTCCCATCAGAGCCAGTAGGTCTGGGATGCTCTCCGGTGAGACCCCCCACTTTTCCTGGACGCCGTTTTCGTCAATTTCCCGGTGCCGCATTCGATCGAGCATAACGACACGACGGCCGACAACACATTGGGCGAGATCCTTGTCGGGAGAAGCCAGTACGATTTGGTCAACTTTGTCCACACTTGAGAAACGGGTCGCAGCGGTTGCGAGGGCGTCGTCCGCCTCGAACTCGATCATGGGCCAGACGACAAGCCCCAGCGCATGGGCCACTTCTTCAGCCAATTGAAACTGGGAGAAGAGATCGGGGTCCATTCCTTCGCCTGTCTTGTAGCCTGAGAAAAGTTCATTGCGAAACGACTCGATGACATGGTCGAAGGCTATGGCAACGTGACTCGTTTCCGGTTCGTCGAGGAGTGAGATCAGAGAGCGCAGGAGCCCTCGCGCTCCTCCAACAGGTCGGCCACTGGGGTCGTTGGCTGGGGGAGCGCCATAGAACGCTCGAAACAGTTCATAAGTGCCGTCGATGAGGTGGATCTTCACCCGGGGCAGCCTAGCAGCGACGAACCGGATGCGGTGAAGGCGTTGAGGGAATGCGAGGTAATCCGCTACGGTGCTGGACGCGGAAGGGGGCCGAAGCATGACGATTGTGCTCTACCACAATCCTGACTGCAGCAAATCCAGGGCACTGAAGGCTGCTCTTGAAGAGAGAGGGGTGGCCTTTTCTGTGATCCAGTACCTAGAGACGCCGCCGTCGAGAGAGGAGTTGCTCGAGCTGATCGGGAGTCTGGTCGATCCTCCCGGGGTAATGATCCGGAAAGACCGTCGGTTTTCCGAGTTGGAGTTGGATCCCTTGCACTACGGCGAAGAAGCGAGTGCTGAGAGAGTTGCGAACCTCTTGATCGACCACCCCGAGTTAATGCAACGTCCGATTCTGCGGGGAGTAACCCGAGCGGCGATTGGCCGGCCGCTTGAGAAAGCTTTAGCTGTACTCTAATGCGGTTTGAATAGCTATTTTGGGGTCGAGTGGCCCTGAACAACATTGTTAGACGAAGAAAGGATTCCTTCATGGTGACCATTGGCATGAACTACCACGTTTTGGAGGGGAAGGAAGACGCTTTTGAGGGCGCTTGTAAAAAAGTGCTCGAAGTCATGGGCGGCGCCGAAGGTCATGATGATTCGCAGATTTTTCGGCGAATCGATGGGGGGGAGGGGGCACAGTATTTGATTGTCTCCCGTTGGAACGACGAAGCAGCATTCGATGAGTTCGTTGGATCCGACACATTTAGGAAAGTGACCAACTGGGGAAGCGAAAACATCCTAGCTGGCCGCCCGCAGCACACGACTTACCACACGCAGTAGGAGGGTCTTGTGAGCCACTCAGCCCCGTCCATCGACTTTGTGCCCTTTGACGCCGATCATCACTACTACGAGGCCTTGGATGCCTTTACGCGCCATCTTGATCCAAAATTCGCGCATCGCACCGTACAATGGGCTGAGATTGCCGGACGGATGCAGCATATCGTGGGGGGGCAGGTGGCGCGCGCGGTCCGGAACCCCACTTTTGATCCGATCTCAAAGCCTGGCGTTCTTTACGACTATCTGAGAGGTCGTGGCAGTGGACGCTCCGCGCTCGAGTTGTTGCG
>JAQWNI010000150.1 GCA_029268645.1 Myxococcota bacterium | reverse complement strand
GAGCACATTGTGACGATCGAAGATCCAATCGAATATCTTCATTCCCATAAGGGATGTGTTGTGAATCAGCGTGAGATCGGTTCGGATACGGATAGCTTTAAGCGCGCCCTCAAGTACATCCTCCGTCAAGATCCCGACGTGGTGTTGATCGGCGAATTGCGAGACCTTGAGACGATTGAGGCGGCTTTGACAGTGGCCGAGACAGGCCACCTCGCCCTAGCCACGCTTCATACAAACTCTGCGGTCCAAACGATTAATCGGATCGTAGACGTCTTTCCTCCCTACCAGCAGTCACAGATTCGTCAGCAGCTTTCGTTTGTGCTGGAGGGGATCTGTTGTCAGACCTTACTGCCGCGGGCATCCGGCGCGGGAAGAGCACTTGGGATCGAGGTCATGGTGCCGAATGCCGCGATTCGCAATCTCATTCGGGAGGACAAGGTCCACCAGCTGTATTCAGCGATGCAGGTCGGGCAGGAAAAATTTGGCATGCAGACAATGAATCAGTGTCTGGCGTCACTGGTTCAGAAGCGTCTTGTCTCGATGGAAGACGCCATGGGTCGAAGTCCCAATGTCGAGGAACTGCAGCAGCTGGTGACGCGTGGAAGTGGGACGGTGAATCGTCCCCGGCCGGAGGCGGTTCGCGGGCGGTAAATGCCCAAGGGGGAAGAGGGTGATCGAGGTTTTCGATCGATCCGAAGGGGAGTTGAGAAAATGAGTGTCTATACCTGGCAGGGCAAAACCCGAGACGGATCCGTCAAGAAGGGAGAACTCGAAGCCAAGAGTTCCGATGCGGTTTCAGCGCAGCTTCGCGCGCAGGGCATCGTCCCCGGAAAAGTCAAGCAAAAGCCGAAAGATATCAGTGAGATTTTCACTTTCCTTCAGCCCAAGGTGAAGGTCAAAGATCTCGTCGTCTTTACTCGTCAGTTTGCGGTCATGGTTGATGCTGGATTGCCCCTGGTTCAGTGCCTTCAGATTCTTGGTGATCAGGAAGAGAATCCAACTTTCAAGAAAGCAATTCAGCAAGTTCGTTCCGACGTAGAGTCCGGCGCCACTTTTGCTGAGGCCCTTCGTAAGCACCCGAAGATCTTTGATGCGCTGTTTGTCAATCTCGTTGCCGCCGGTGAAATTGGCGGGATTCTGGATACGATTTTGAACCGGCTTGCTGTCCAGCTGGAGAAGCAGGATAAGCTGGCTCGTCAGTTGCGCGGTGCGATGGTCTACCCCGCCACGGTCAGCACGATTGCCGTGGCCTGTATTGTGCTCCTATTGGTCAAGGTGATTCCCGTTTTTCAAAAGATGTTTGAAGATTTCGGGGGTGACTTGCCCGGCCCAACGCAGATGGTGATTGATCTCAGCGAGTGGCTTCAGGCAAATGTGATGTTTCTCCTCGGAGGCGGATTCGCCTTCTTTACGGCCTTTAGCCAAGCGCGAGCGAGAAGTATTCCGTTTCGATACCGGACAGATGCGGTGGCCTTGAAGCTGCCCGTATTCGGAAACATCATAAAAAAGGTGGCTGTGGCTCGTTTTACGCGCACGCTGGGCACGATGATTTCGAGCGGCGTGCCGATTTTGGATGGCCTGGACATCGTTGCAAAAACAGCCGGGAATATGGTGATCGAAGAAGAGCTTCAGGCGACCCGTGCGTCGATCAGTGAAGGTAAGACGATCGCGGAACCGTTGCGCGGATCCCAGGTTTTTCCGGGCATGATGGTTCAAATGGTGGCGGTGGGAGAGGAGACCGGCTCTATGGAAATCATGTTGACTAAAATCGCCGATTTTTACGATGACGAAGTCGACACAGCAGTATCAGGTCTCACCTCGATGTTGGAGCCTTTGATGATGGTTTTTATGGGCGGATCGATTGGTTCGATTTTGATCGCCATGTATCTCCCGATCTTCACGATTGCTGATTCAATCAACTAGAAACGCCAGGAGTGAATTGCTGAAATGAGAGGCAGGAAGCCGTTTGCGACCGGGGACTCGGCGGTCTCGGATTCGCCGGAGGGGAGGCGAGAACTCCGACTGGTGTTTGCTCACTTGGCTTTGACTGTCCTAAGCCTCGGCATTTCTTTGGCGTTGGATGGCTTCGATCGGGATTTGTCGGCGGCGGCACGGACGGGCCTCTACTGGACGGTGGCGGGGGCTTTTGCCACGACGATTGTATCGGCTCTGATGCTTCGCCGGAATCGAACTTCGCCCTCGCTGGTTCCCTTTCAGCTTGCGACGGATGTCGCGATTGTCACATCGCTGGTGTATTTCTCAGGCGGTCGCGAGTCAATTTTTACCTTCCTGTACGTGATTGTGACGCTTTATGCGGCTGTGCTCTTTGGGCGTCGTGGGGCCATGATGAGTGCCTCTGCGAGCGCTGGGGCGTACGGCGCAATGTTGCTGGCCACGCAACTTGGGGGATGGCACAAAGGAAGCGAGGCGGAAGCCGGCGCACTGCCCTGGGCAGCGACGATTGCCATTTGGGCTGTTCATGTTGGGGCATTGTACTTGGTGGGTGTTTTGGCCAGCTTGTTGGCCAATGAACTCCAGCGAACGGGCCGCGCATTGGATCAGAGCGCGGACGACCTGCGCAGGCTCCGGGATCTCCATAAGCGAACCGTAGAGAGCCTGATGAGCGGGCTCTTGACCCTGGATGCTCATGGCGTCGTAACTTGGTTCAACCCTGAGGCGGAAAGAATCACCGGGCGACCGCTCGGGGCTGCAGTGGGGCGACCGATCGCTCGCTTGATCCCGGGAGCCGAGACGCTTCTCAATTCGGGGGGGGCCTCAGAGGGGCGGGCGCCGGTTCCCCGGGCGCGTTTGGCGTATCGGCGGGAGGATGGTGCGGAGTTGCATTTGGGGGTGGCGGTTTCAATTTTGCGAGGGGCCGAGGGTGAAGAAGCGGGGCACGTCGTGATTTTTCAAGATGTGACGGCGGTCGTGGCGATGGAGTGCGATTTGAGACGCTCGGAACGTCTGGCCGCGGTCGGCGAAATGGCGGCCAAAATCGCGCATGAGATCCGAAATCCTCTGGCTTCTATTTCCGGATCAATTCAACTGCTGCGCGGTGGAGGAGCAGAGGCCGTCGATCCGGAGTCGGGCCGCTTGATGGACATTGTGGTCAGAGAAACCGATCGTCTCAACGGTCTGATCACAGACTTCCTTTTGTATTCAAGACCGAGCCCGCCAGCAAAAAAGGAAGTTGTGGCCCGGGCTGTCCTTGAGGAAGTCGTTCAGCTCCTGCAGGGGAACGTAGCCGCTGACATCAAAATGGAGGTTCAGGGCGCCGCTGACCTCTTCGTCTCTGCCGATCCGGCTCAGCTCAGGCAGGTCCTATGGAATCTGGCTTCCAACGCTCTTGAGGCGATGCCCGAGGGGGGGGCTCTGGATCTCTCAGTAGCCCTCGAGGCTGCAGATCTCTCTCAAGAGTCGGCAGGTTTTGTCCGTAAGGGAGCGAAAGAGCGCGCGCGCTGCGCGAAGCGAGTGCGGATTACCGTGAGAGACTCCGGTGAGGGGATGCCTTCCGCCGTTCGAGAACAGATTTTTGAGCCTTTCTTCACGACGAAGAAAGAAGGTACGGGGCTGGGTTTGGCCACGGTTTACCGGATCGCAGAGAGTCATGGCGGCGAAATCGAAGTCGAGAGCGAACTCGGCGTCGGGACCGCTTTCCATCTTCTGCTTCCGAACGCAGAGCAGGAGGTGAGATGAGCGAGCAGCCTCGGATTCTCGTCGTAGATGACGAGCGCAGCATGCGAGAGTTTCTAGAGATATTTTTCCGACGCGAAGGGTTTGAAGTCGTGACGGCTTCCGATGCACCCTCGGCGCTGCTTTGTCTTGAGAATGATGAAGTCGATGTCGTGATTACCGACATGCAAATGCCCGAAGGCAGCGGTCTCGA
This sequence comes from Myxococcota bacterium, assembly GCA_029268645.1. Classification (GTDB taxonomy): domain Bacteria; phylum Myxococcota_A; class UBA9160; order UBA9160; family UBA4427; genus TMED88. Next base: position 4,692 of record JAQWNI010000150.1, on the reverse strand, counting down.
TGTGCTGCACGGCGCCCATCAGTTGGCCCCGGACGCCGTCGTGATTGTGATTACTGCTTTTGCGACGACGGATAGCGCCATCGAGGCGATGAAAAAGGGCGCCTACGATTATATCACCAAGCCCTTCAAGGTGGATGAGCTTCGTTTGGTCGTCGATAAAGCCTTGGAAAAAAAGGATCTATTTCGTGAAAACGAGCGATTGAAGAGCGAACTCCGTTCCCAGGCCCGCTGCCGGTCGATCATTGGCTCGAGTCCGGCGATGCAGCCGATCTTTGATTTGATCACACAGGTCGCTGGAACCAAGACCAATGTCTTGATTTCTGGGGAAAGCGGAACGGGGAAAGAGTTGGTTGCCCGAGCAATTCATAATCAAAGCAGTCGCAGTGAGCGGTCCTTTGTTGCGATTAACTGCGGGGCGATCCCGGAGAATCTGCTCGAGAGCGAACTGTTCGGCCACGTGAAGGGGGCGTTTACTGGCGCGATTCAGAACAAGGAGGGGCTCTTTGAGGCGGCGGAGGGAGGCACTCTTTTCCTCGATGAGGTGGGAGAACTTCCGCTGGCTCTTCAAGTCAAACTTCTTCGAGTTCTCCAAGAGAAGACGATCCGCCGCGTTGGAGGGACTCAAGATCAGGGAGTGGATGTTCGCGTCCTTTCGGCGACGAATCGACGTCTTGAAGACGAAATCGAAGCAGGGCGATTTAGAGAAGATCTCTACTACCGGCTCAACGTGATCCAAGTTGAGCTGCCTCCCCTTCGAGAACGGCTCGACGATCTCCCCCTTCTAATTCAGCACTTTATCGAGAAATTTTCATCCGAGTTAGAGAAGCCCATCGAGGGGTTCTCCGAGTTGGCTTTGGGCGAACTGTTCCAATACGGATTTCCAGGAAACGTGCGGGAGCTCGAAAATATTGTGGAGCGCGCGGTAGCCTTGACTCGAGGTGAGACGATAGATGTGTCTGTGCTTCCGCCGACGGTCACTTCGGCCCGTTCGAGGAACGAGCGGTTGCGGATTCCGCCCGAAGGCGTGAAGCTTGAATCGCTTGTGGACGACTACGAGCGGCGATTGCTTGATGAAGCTTTGCGCGAAGCACGTGGTGTTAAGAAACAAGCCGCTCGCCTCTTGGGGATCTCCTTCCGCTCGTTTCGGTATCGGCTGGAGAAGCTCGGTCTCGAAGCCGGTTGAAGCGGCGGATTGGCGCTCAGGCCGTTGATCTAGTCGCGTATCCCGTATTCCTTGATCTTGTAGAGCAGGGCACGCTGGCTGATTTTGAGTTGCTTGGCGGCGTGGGTGCGATTGCCGTCGTTCGCGCGTAGGGCCGTTCGGATCACTTCAGTTTCGAAAGCTTTTCGAGCTGCTTTGAGAGAAAATGACTGACTGGAGGGATCTGAAACTTCACCGGCTCTCTCGTCCAAGAGATCTCCGGGTAAAGAGATGCGTGTGATTCGTTCCTCACGAGTGAGTGTCAGGGTTCGGGTGACGACGCTCTCGAGTTCGCGAAGGTTGCCCGGCCACGAATAGTGGGAAAGGTGGGTCAGGGCGTCTTCGGCGAAGCCTCGGTTTTTCGGTGCGAGTCGAGGGCCCCACTGGCCGACCAGATGATCGAGGAGCAAAGGCAAATCTCGTTTCCGCTCTCGAAGAGGAGGTACTTTGAGCCAGGTGGCGCCGAGGCATTCGGCGAGGTCTCGGCGAAACCGTCCCTCCTCCGTTTCGGTGTGGATGTCTTCGGGTGTGGAAGCAATCCACCGGACGTCAAGAGATTGCTGTAGCGGATCTTCGTTTCGCTTAGGCCGCGCTTGTTCCTGCAGGGATCGAAGGAGGCATGCTTGGACTTCAAGGGATAGTGCCGTGACGTGATCGAGGTAGAGGCTTCCTCCGGCCGCCATCGACTGGAAACCTGGGGTAGTAGATGGGATGCCGAGGATTTCGCAAGGTTCCGAGAGTTCTTCAAGAAGACGCTCCTCGGTAAGACTGCGGCAGTCAAGGACAACGAAAGGGGCATGGCCTCTTCCGGACTGGACATGCAGAACGCGAGCGATGCTCTCTTTTCCCGTGCCGGGCTCGCCGGTGATGAGGACTGGATGGCTGTGATCCGTTGCTTGATCGACGATCTCCAGCAGCTCGATCATCGGCTCCGAAGCCGCAATGATCGGATAGTCGAGTTGACGTTCGACCTCGCATCGCAGGCTGCGATTGTTTGAGCGCAGCCGCTTCAGATCGTAGGCACGCTGCAGGAGGAGAACCAATTCAGCCCGTTCGACGGGTTTTTGGAGAGCCCCATAGGCGCCCCGCTCGATCGCCGCCGAAGCCAATTTTGTCCGATCCGCATCGGCGGTGAGGATGATGGGCAGGGTGGGGACCATGCGGGCGAGTTGGGGCATGAGCTCACGGCCATTTTCGTCGTGACTCTCGAGGGAGAAGAGGACTAGGTCGATGGCCTGTGTGCGAAGGCAGGCCAGCGCGTCTGCGGCCCCTTCGGCCAGAACCGGCCGATAGCCCTCAAGAGAGAGGCTCATTGCCAAGGTTTCCCTCTGCAGGACATCGCTTTCGACCACTAAGACTCGAGCGAGCACGGGGCCTCCGAGGATGATTCGACCCCGCGGGTCAGAAGTAGGGTCGAAATGACGGGCCGGTCGCGACCCAACGCCCGGCAACAGCTGCACTTATCGGCCGGCTGCGGCCCCAAGCTGAGCCCAAAATTCAGTGGATTCGCACGCGCTCCGCCCCCACTGTGGTGCGGTTTACGCTGTTTCGGACGTCCTCTCCCAGAATGTGATTCACGACACGATTTTCCGGAGTTCCAGGGCGATTTTGCCGGCTCAAGTAGATCCCGGCGCGGGCCGATACGGCGGGTGTCCCCCAACACCGTCGTGGCGTTCAGCCCACGCACTCAAGAGGGAGAATCGGTGCCCATCAACAATCTACAACGCTACCGAGAGCATCTGATGCTCAGTAAAGCCGAGCTCGCTCGAAAGGCCGGACTTTCGACTCTGACCATTGATCGGGTGGAAGCCGGGCGGCCCTGCCGTCTGGACACGAAGCGAAAGATTCTTATCGCCCTCGACCTCAAGGTCGCGGACAAGGATCGAGTCTTTGGAGCGGAAAGTCGACCGAGCCCCGATTCCGTATCGCCCGGCCTGGTGAACCTCACGGGCATGGCGCACCCGCCTCAGTCGTAGAACGATTTTCGGAGATCTCGTATGAACTTGGCGCTACCTCAATTTGGACGACGCTCACTCGTCGGTCTCGATGTTGGATCCCACTCGGTGAAAGCCGTGGAGATTTCAGTCAAGGGAAAAGACAAGGGCTTTGAGTTGAGGGGACTGGGCGTGGCTGAGATGCCACCTGAATCCATCGTACAAGGCGCTTTTCTGAATTCGTCTGCCATCGTCGAGTCGATCCGTGAGGCGATTTCCTCGGGTGACATCAAGAGTAAGGACGTAGTTGCGGCCGTCGCCGGGCATTCTGTGATCGTCAAAAAAGTTAGTTTGCCGGCCATGACCCGCCCCGAACTCGAAGATCAAATCCAGTGGGAAGCAGAGCAGTACATCCCCTTCGATGTCAATGAAGTGAACCTCGACTTTCAGATCCTGCAGGAGAGTGACGTCGAGGGGCAGATGGATGTTCTTCTCGTGGCTGCAAAGAAGGATCTCATCGACGACTATTGTCACGTGATTCGAGAGGCAGGCCTTAATCCCGTCGCGGTCGATGTTGCCGCTTTCGCCGTCGAAAACGCTTATGAGATCAACTACGACATCGAAACGGAAAGAGACGAAGTCATTGCGTTGGTCAATATCGGGGCCGAGGTCGTCAATATCAATGTGATTCAGGGCGGCGTGCCGGCTTTTACGCGTGATATCACAACCGGCGGAAACCAATATACCGAGGAAATTCAGAAGACGGTCTCGATCAGTTTTGAAGAGGCCGAGCGGCTCAAGATTGGTGATGCTTCGGCGGAATCCAGTCAGGATGTTGTTCCTCAAGAGGTGGAGCACGCCATTCGATCCGTGACGGAAACGGTCGTCGGCGAAATTTCTCGCTCCCTCGACTTCTTTACCGCGACCGCGACGGAAAGCCGCATCGGCAAAGTCCTTCTCTGTGGTGGTGGTGCTCGGGTCTCGGGCTTTGCTGAAAGCTTCCGCGATCGCACGGGGTTTGACGTTGACGTCATGGACCCGCTGGTGAGGATGCTGCCCAATAAAAAATTTGACCCGGCTTTCTTATCTCAAGTTGGTCCCTCGCTTGGCGTGGGAATTGGTCTGGCGACTCGGAGGGTGAACGCCTGATGATTGAGATCAACCTTCTTCCCCATCGAGAGGCTCAGCGCGTTGCGGACGTGCGTGAAAGCATCAGCTTAATGGTGCTGGGCCTGGTCGTGATTGCGGGCCTGATCGTGTTTTTGGACGCTCAAATTGCAGATCAGCTTCAGGATGCTCAGGCGTCAGTTCAGCAGCTCAAGAGCGACATTCAGCGTTATGAACCCCAGAAACTGCAGGTTTCAGAATTTCGAAACAAGAAATCCGAACTGCAGGACAAACTTGGCGTGATTGAAGGGCTGGACCGGGCACGAAGAGGACCCGTGCGACTTTTTGAGGAACTCGCGAGCGAGACACCTGATCGCTTGTGGCTGACGCAGCTCGGGACGGATTCCGGAGCCCTCCGTTTGCAGGGAAGTAGTCTCGATAACGGAGTCG
>JAQWNI010000149.1 GCA_029268645.1 Myxococcota bacterium | reverse complement strand
GGCTTTCGGCACCTTGGGATCAAAATGCCAAAGCAACTCGCCCGTTCGAGCATCGTAAGCCAAGACATGTCCCCACGCAGCCGTGACATAGAGGCGACCATCGGCCATCAGCGGTGTGGTTTCGATCCCGCGACGAGTCGGAAGATCGGCGAACCAAGCCAGGCCTAAATCGGACACATTGCCAGCACGGATCTGATCAAGGGGCGAGAAGCGCTCTTCGCGATAGGTCCGCCCATGCGTCAGCCATTCTTCGGGGGTGGCATCGGCGTCTTCCACCCGTTGGGCATCGATCTTTTTAGCCGAAGTTGAAGAGCGCTCTGCCTTTGATTCGGCGACCGGGCCGGGATGACCCGAGCAGGCCGCCACAGCGATGACCAGCACCCCAAAAAAGAGAGGGATACTTGGCTGCCAAGAGAACACGATCAATCGATTCATGAGTTCGCTCCTCGTTCGTCCCGCCCGGCGAAATCAAGAGGGGCACGCCGAGAACACCGATATTGAGAATATTCGATTATGGCAGATCAAATGGCGATCAAACACACGAGGCGAGCGTCGTCAGGCTCCCTGCCCCACAACGCCTAGGCAGCGGCGGATAGTAGGGGCCCATGCGGTGCCCATAGGGGTCTCGCGACGGATCCAGCTTCCCAGAGTGCGGGCCAGCGAATGGCCGCCGCCAACCACCGCCAACTGACGAGCCGTACGCGGACTGCCGTGCTGACCGGCTAGCCCAAAATCAGTCCCATATTGCTGTCCCGGCCGGCCCCAAACGACCCAATGCCGATCGCTCATCCAGCGAACACCCTCTACCGACGGAAGACGGAGAAGTGCCTCCTCCGTGGTTTCGCCAACGACCCAGCACGCGGTCCCGTCATGTTCGACGTGAACCGAGAGACCTCGAGCCAGAGCTTCGGCGTTAAGGTCGATAGCACCGGGTTCGACCCGCTCCATGTCGTGGTCGCTCACCACGATCACCAAGGTCTCCGCCCACTGACTTCTCAATGGCTCGAGCAGTTCTCCCAAGGCCGCATCGGTCGCGGTGCATTGTTCGCGTGATTCCGGTGCATCGGGACCTCGTAAATGCCGAACCGTATCGACCTCATCTAGCTGCACAACGACAAGGTCGGCCGTTTTCAGTTCCATTGAAGTCGCCGCTTCAACCACCGCTTGGTCGGCCCCGTATCCGAGCAGGCCCCGAGCGCACGAGTCTGGCAACTGACCTTGGGGCGGCCAATGCGCGTCTGCTTTGAGGGCACCGCAGACCTGAACCAAATTCTGATCCCCGAATAGACCCACCGAACGCAGGTTCGCCACGCGACAGTCCTCGAATAGCGTCCGAGCCGCCAAGGGCACTTCCCTGGCTGGCCGCCATTCGCCTACCACCGGAGCCCGCGATGCCAGTACACCATGCTGTTCAGGTCCCACACCGGTCACAAAACTCGCGTGATTGGGATACGTCGAGGCGGACAGAACCGATTGACCGCCTTTCTCGGACCAGCCCCCTTCCTCGGCCAACGCCCAGAGGGTCGGTGTCGTGGAAGAAGAGACCCGGTCGAAGGGAAACGCGTCGAGAATGACGAACAGGATGCGCGGCTGAGACACGCCCTCTCTTCCTCCATTTCTCGCAGCCGATCACGAGGTCGTGATCGGAACAATACCCCTCGCCCGAGCCACCGCCGCCTTCTTGCGTCAACTCGATACCGTCGTCGAGGCCTCAGGCAGCCTCGGCTCCTCCACTTGCCGAAAACTCCTCATTCGTTTAGGCTGCGGCGCGATGTTGTCATTGCTCCGGAAAAAATCGTGGGCAAGCCTGCTTTTCGCCCTACTGGCCGCCATGCCGCTGCTGCATGGCGCCGGCGCCCACGACAGAGTCACCCAAGAGGTCCATTGGGTCTTTAGTGACTCAGGCACCGCCCACGATGAAGCCGTGGCTGAGCCTTGCTCGACCTGCCTCGCCCGCGGCAGCTCCATCGCACAATGTGCAAGCGACCCCGGCCTGGCGGTCAACTTCGAAGCTACAGCGGTCGCCCAAAACCGCGGCCGCCCCTTGGCGACTGACCACTACCGTCGAGCTGGCGGTGGTCCGCGTGCCCCGCCCGCCCTCTTGATCTGATCCGGAAAAGTTAGTCGACGCCGCAAGGTCGAGACCGAGCTCGAATCAATCAATGCGGCCTCTTTCGAAATGTATTCGGATCGATCAGACCCGCAGGCGTTATCGATTGCGAGGGAAACTCATGAAACTTTTTTCTTCTATCCCTGTTCATTTTTTTGTCACGATATCTCTAGCTTTTTTTCTGTCCACAGGAGTCAAGGCCGAAGACGCCGCACAAGAAAAGGCCCAAGATGATGGGGGCGATCACTCCGCCCTTCACCATCCCGAACCCGAATCGCCATCCACTGAATCACCCCATAGCAAGACCGCACAACACTCTGACTATGACGAACTGGTGGTCATCGGCTCACCCCTCGGCAAGCGACGATTCGACGTCATTCAAGGCACCTCGGTCCTCTCCCAGGAAACCCTTGAAAGGGCTCTTCAGTCGAACCTCGGACAGACCCTTGCTGAGATGCCCGGAATTTCCTCGACCGCCTTCGGGCCGGGAGCCGGTCGGCCGATCATTCGCGGACTCGATGGCCCCCGCATGCGGGTCATCCAAAATGGAATGAGCACCATGGACGCTTCGACGACGAGCCCCGATCATCAAGTCGTCGCCGATCCCCTTGCAGCTTCCCGAATCGAAATCCTGCGCGGCGCCGGCACGCTCGCCTATGGCCCGTCCGCGATCGGGGGCGTCATCAATCTCGATGACGGCCGAATTCCTCAGGAACTGCCGTCGGACATCGTGGAAGGAAGCCTGCGGGGCCTCTACGGCAGTGCCGCGAACGAAAAAGCTGCAGCCGGCGGGATCACAACCAAGCTCGGCCCGGTGGCCTTCCGAGGCGCCGGTTTGTTTCGGGATTCAAGCAATCTTCAGATCCCTGGCTACGCCACCTCAAGTCAATTAAACGAGGCCAGGGGCACACCTCTTGGGCCTTACGGGGTCGCTGAAAACACGAGCACCAGTACCAAAGCGGGGACCCTCGGCGCTTCCTGGATCGGCGAAGATGGACTGCTGGGCGGCGCCTTCGGCGCCTTCGATAGCAGCTATGGGGTCCCTTCAGAACCCGAAGTCGACATCATGATCGACGTGAGCCAAAAACGAGGCGACGTCAACGGAAAAATCGATCGGCCGTTTCTCATTTTTGATTCGGCGGACTTCAAATATGCCTATGGGGACTACCAGCATCAGGAACTCGAAGGAGAAGGTGGTGAGCTCGAAGTCGTCACGACTTTCAAGGACAAGGGCAATGAAGGTCGTATTGATCTCGTCCAAAAGCCCTGGCGAGATCTGCATGGGGCCATGGGGGCCCAGGTCATCTCTCGCGATTACGTGGTCACCGGCGAGGAAGCATTCGTGCCCCCGAGCGAGACGATCTCATGGGGACTTTACGCCGTCGAAGAGTATCACCTCGAACCTTTCACCTTCGAAGCCGGTGTCCGCTTTGAACGACAAACCATTCAAGCTAAACAAGTCGTCGACGGAGCCGTCGTCAATGCCCCCTACAACAGAGACTGGAATACAGGTAGCTTCTCGCTCGGCGCCAGTTGGGAATTCATTGAAAACTGGCTTGTGGGCTTCAGCCTCTCCCGCACTGAGAGGGCCCCCACCGCCGAGGAGCTTCTGTCGAACGGCCCCCACTTGGCCACCGCGGGCTTTGAGACCGGTGACCCGAACCTCGATAAAGAAACCGGTCTGACCATCGAAGGCACGTTCCGCAAGCGCCGGGGTCGCTGGGGTTTTGGGGCGAATATCTATTGGACCCAATTTGATGACTTTATTGCCTTGCTCAATTACGGATATGTCGAGGAGGATGGCACTCCGGACACCAACGGAGAGCTCATGGGTCGACAATACACGCCGGTGAATGCGCAGTTCTTCGGCGGAGAAATCACAGGGTCGGTCGAGGCAATCCAGACCGAACACTTTACCGGGGTGCTCGACGTCGGCTTCGACTGGGTCAAGGCGACAATGAATCCTCCGGCCTCCTTCAATCCGCCGGGAGGTGCCCCGGCCACCTCGCCCAATTCTCGACTCCCGCGGATTCCGCCGGCGAGACTCAAATTTGGAATTGAGGGGCGAACCGAGCGGGCCGATCTCCGATTCGAGCTCTGGTACGTGACTCCTCAGAACCGAACCGCCGCATTTGAGCTGCCGACCGACGGGTATCTCATGCTGAATCTCATGTTCACCGCGCATCCCTTTCCCGACCGAGACAACGTGACGTTCATCGTACAAGGCCGAAACCTGACCAACGCGGAAGGGCGCGTCGCGAGTTCCTTTCTGAAGGACCTGCTACCGCTGCCGGCCCGAGAGGCCCGAGTCGGATTGAAGGTGACTTTCTGATCGAAATTCAGTTCACCCCCTTCGCTCCGGAAAACGGTCGAGTCACTCGACTTCAAAACCCTCGGGAGATTCTTCCAAAACCCCCTCCGCGATGAGACGATCGACTTCCTCATCGCGGAGGCCCAACTCCTTTCGAGCGATTTCACGGGTATGCTCCGCGAGCCAAGGGGCTTGCGTAACGATCACCGGCGGCATATCGCTGGCCAAAAAAGCGGGGCCTTCGAAGAGCATGCTCGTCAAGCCCTGCTGATCGACGAGTTGCGGATAACCACGATGAGCCAGCTGGGGATCCCCCAAGTGATGTTCCGGGTGGGCCACGATGCCGCATGGCACACCCACAGACTGAATGGTCTCCATCACTTCGCGCGGTGCACGCTGCCCAGTCCACTCTTCCAGGTGAACGTCGATGGCGGCCCGATTGGCCTTCCGGCCCGCGGCGGTATCGAAATCCGGCGTCTGGGCCCATTCGGGACTCCCTAGAACTTCCCTCAAGGCGAGCCACTCCGAATCAGAGCGAACGGAAATCACACACCATTCATCTTCACCGAGGCATCGATAGCACCCCCAAGGCGCCCCCCGTTCGCTCGCATTCCCCAGCGGCCGCACGCTCCCTGGCGAGAGACTCTCTTGAGCCATCAGGTCTCCGAGCATGTTGACCGCGGTTTCAAATTGAGCGGCATCGATGTGAGACCCTTGACCCCTGCGCGCCCGCCCAATCAAGCCCGCGACCACCGCCATGGCGCCCAAACGGCCAACGAGATGATCGGGGTACACGTTGGTCGAGCCCGCCGGCGTCGCTTCATCTTCGGGGTAGTTCCAGAGGTACTGCAATCCACTCACGGGATGGGTGTTTGGACCATATCCAATCCAGTCTTTCCACGGGCCGCGACTGCCGACCATCTGGCTTGAAAAACTGACGATGCCAGGGTTTCGCTCTCGAAGGGCCTTCGCCCCAAAACCCAGACGCTCTGTCGTCCCAGTCGCGTTGTTTTCGATGAAGACGTCTGCCCGATCGACCAACTGACCCACCAGCGCCGCTCCTTCGGGCACTTTCATATCTACGCCAAAACTTCGCTTGCTTCGGCTCGATGAGGCGAAAGACGGGTTCATCCAAGTACTCATAATGATCCGGATGAAGTCTGGCGCGGTTTGGGTCTCGATCTTGATCACGTCGGCGCCGTACTCGGCGAGCAAGCGGCCCACCTCAACCCCCACCGCTCCAACGCCACAATCAACGACCCGCAGACCCCTCAAAGGATGGCCATCCCCGACAGCGCCTGCCGGATTAGCAAAGAGCTTGGCGAAGCTCTCGCGTTCAGACCCGTCGGTGAAGGGCTCTGCCAGCGACTGCCCAGGGTCCGGGGGACCGACCACCGGGCCAATGCGATCGCCGTCCACTGTGAAGAAACCTGAGGGAGCCTGGGCTCGGTACCCACCCCCCATCTCGATCTCGTGGAAAGTGCCTCGAGCGACTGCGTGCTCATGCTGCATGGCCTCAGCGGGTCGAAGCAAGGGGGTCGCGGGAATGCCCCGAGACTGTGCCTCCCGCGCAACCTCGACGTTTCCTTTGTCTTGAAAAAAACGTTCCAGCACCGCAACGATCTTAGGAAGCTCCATCAAACGATTCACAAAATGGTCGTACTTCGGATCTTCGAGTTCGTCGGGGTGGCCGACCCAATCCAGCAAAGCGTGCCAATGATGCTTGACCAAGATGATCATGCGGATGTATCCATCGCGACACCTGTAAAGGGTGTAGATCCCCGCTCCCGCCCGAGGACCGACCGTTGGATTGACCGAATAGTTGGGTAACGACCAGTCCGATAAATTGGCGGCGGCCTCAACCGCTGAAACGTCGAGATGCTGACCGCGACCCGTCTGCATGCGTTTGTAAAGAGCGAGCAGAGTTGCGAAGGCGGCATGAATGCCCGCAGTGTCGTAGGCGATGCAGCCCGGAGCGACAAGCGGCGGTCTCTCAAAGCGACCCGCGCGGTGCATCATCCCCCCCAACGCGAAAGCGACCAGCTCAGTGCCTTGATAATCGGCATAAGGCCCATCGTGTCCAAAGTCGCTAATCGAGGTCACAACAAGATGCGGATGGCGGCGCTGCAGCGCTTCCACCGAGAGACCCCACTTCTTCAAGAGAGTCGGGCCTTGGGATTCAATCAGTACGTCCGCTTCCGCCAGCCGGGCATGAAACAGCTCTCGCTGGCTCTCCTCTTCAGGATCGAAGGTCGCTCCGCGTTTGCCTGCGTTGCGAAAGCCAAAGTAGAGACTGGTCTCTCCATCCGGGGCAAATGGAGGAAAGGTCCGGGATTCGGCACCCGACGGCGGCTCAACACGAATCACCTCAGCGCCGAAATCGGCCAAGAGGCGTCCGCAGAGCTCCCCCTTCTCATCCGCCCAATCCATCACTCGAAGTCCAGCTAGCGACCGCATTGGCCCTCTCCTCTTTGGCGTGATCCCGCAAACCCGAAAATCGAGCCTGGGAAATGGCTCGACGCGGGGCCCATCATTATAGCCGGGGCGCTCCTTTTCGTGTTCTGATCAAGCCACAGTCACAGCGGGCTGCGTTAGGCTCTGGGGCCCTAATAACCATGCCCCTCGCACCGGTCGTAATCCGGAGCCATTTAGGAGTAAAGAAATGCCGATTCAAGAAGGTGAGAAAATCCCCGCGGTCACCGTCAAAACCGAAGACATGAAGGACGTGACCACCGAGGAACTTTTTGGCGGGAAAAAGGTCGTGCTCTTCGCGGTACCCGGCGCCTTCACACCCACGTGCTCAGAACAGCACCTCCCCGGCTTCATCGAGAAGGCCAGCGAGATCAAGGCGAAGGGAGTCGACGACATCATTTGCCTGTCGGTCAATGACGCCTTTGTGATGAAAGCCTGGGGCAAGGACCGAGGCGCTGACGGCCAGGTCACCATGATCGCCGATGGAAACGCCGACCTGTCCCGAGCACTCGGGCTCGACTTCGATGGCTCGGGGATCGGGTTTGGCGTGCGCGCACAACGTTTCGCCGCCATCGTCGAAGACGGAGTCGTCACCAAGCTCGCCGTCGAACAGCCGATGAAGTTCGACGTCAGCAGCGCTGAATCGATCCTCGCCGCCCTGTAGTATCGGGCTCAGCGCTTCTCCTCCACATCGACTGAAACCTTGCCTGAGCGGGCCCGCTCGATGCGGGCCCGCTCCTCGGCGCGAAGCTTCTGACGAAGCGCTGAGGGATCGAAACGTCGCTCGAAATCCGCGACCAGGTCCTCACCGCTGGAGAGTCGCACGCGAACCCGGAGCAAATTTCGTCCCGATTGAAGCGGGATGCGCCCCTCGAAGTGGCCACCAGCATCCCATTCGAGTGGATCCGCCACGCCCCCCGTCGTCAGATTTTCAACTCGGACCTCTCTCAGGCTCAGCACGCGCAAAGCCAAAACAGAAGGTGTCAGAGCCTCGGCTTCGGGGACGGCTGCAAGGCTGCCCCCCGAGCCGCCTGATCGAATTTTGGCCCGAATCTGGCCTGCGAGTTCGGGCAGATCACGTTCCGGGGCGCCAATCACCAGAATCTCCAGCGCCACCCCGGATCGCGCCACACGCTCCACCGCAGCCAGAACCCGTTGCCGATGCCCCGGATCTGGACCGGCGGCTCGACCCAGCGGATAGGCGGCCCCCGCGTCAAGAATGGAAAGAATGGTCTGCCGAGACTCCGGAGCCGAGGCCGCCTTCAACGAGGCCAGTGCCTGATCGAGGGCGGAGGCCCAACTCGGTGCCGCAGCGTTGGATTTTTGCAGCGAGCGGGATTGGGCACGCCAGCCAGCCGGGTTGGAAAGCAACGACACCGGCTCTCGTGCTTTCGGGGCCCCAGCGGGCCCTTGATCTTGAAAGGCAATCCAAGCTATCCGCAAAGGCCCCGGGCGGTCCAATGCCCCACCAATCGCTTTTTCCAGGACCTCCATCAGCCGCTCCGGCGTGAGCCGCGGTGCGGGTGCGGGTGCGGGTGCGGGTGCGGGTGCGGGTGCGGGTGACGAGGCAAAAAGAGATTGATCGACCAGCACCACTATGTCATGTGTCAATTCGACCTGTCCCTGGAGCAAGGGAGTCCGTGTCGGCTGAGAGACTGGTCGGTCGGCCCTCGGCGCTGTCAGCGTAATGCGGGGGCTGTTGGGACGCCGGAGCGAGAGGGCTGGCCCCTGACAACCCGGCGCTCCCGCGGGTTCGTACACCTGCACCCCTGTCACCCACGTAGAGCCACGGGCTGGATTCGCCGGGTCCGCGCAACGTACGCGAATCTCGTTGAGCAGATCTCCCGCATCCTCGAGCTGGCAGGTGTTTGCCATGATTCGAGGATGATCGGGGTGAGGACGCCAGGCCTTCAACGTCCTGTGCCAGAGCTCCACCTCAAGAACCCCGGTCTCGCACCTCCCTCCCGGATAAAAGACCTGAACGGGGTCGTGGGGCGGTGTGCCGGCCCCGAGCGTCCCCAGCAGCCCGGCAGTGGCGAGAAGCCCAAGCCGAATGCGCCGCCATCCCCCCCGAATCCGGCGAGACGCCTTGCTCTCCAGAGCATTTTTTCGTCCTGCTCGAGCCATCAGAGCGAACACCCAGACCTTTCCTCATCGCCTTGAAATCGAGATTCCCCGGCCGATGGTGGCGGATCGCACTCGCGATACCATTGGCCCATGAAAAGATCCCACATTTTGTCCCTCGTGACCGTTTTCTGCTCCCTCTCGATTGGAGCCGGATTTTCAGGAACTACCCAGGCCGACGACTCGGTGATCCGAATCGCCAGCGGCCGAAAGGGGTTCACTTACCGCGCGGTCTACGCCCAAAATCTTGAAAAGCTCATGCCCGGTTACCAGTTTGCCTACCTCTCCAGTGAAGGATCGGGCCAGAACCTTGACCTGCTCGCCATGGGCAAGGCCGACGTCGCTTTCGCTCAAGCGGACGTCTTCGCCGTCAAACAATCGCAGGAAGCCGAACGCTACAAGGACATCCTGCCGATCGGTCGCATCGCTCCGGAATGCGTCTACATCGCGCGGAGAACACAAGACCCGAAGGCCACTCTTGAGGAGCTCGCGGGAAAAGCTCTTGAGGGTTACGCGGTGATCGCCATTGGAAACTATGACGGCGGGATGTTGTGGAGCTGGGCTTATATTCAAAGCTTAATCGTGGGACTCGATCGAGTCAGAGCCTCCACCGAAAGCGGCACTTTGGCCTTGAACCACCTCGCCCTGGGTTCACTGGATGCCGTGGGGTGGATCACCGATCCGAACAACAGTAATCACAAGATGCTGCGGGCGGTGCATGCCAACGAGGCACTCGAACTGATGCCCCTCAACAACGCCGCCCTCACCGCGGCACGCTCCGACGGCTCACCGGTTTATGAAGCCCGTACGGTGATGGGCGGCCCCGGCGGCAAGGGACCCAAAATTAAAACAATCTGCACCCAAGCGGTTCTTTTCACGCGCAAGGGCGTCTCCGAAGCCCTCGTTGAAAAGCTCTCAGACCTCGTCAGCCTGAAAAGAGATCAAATCGCGCCTTCAGACGCGCGCTAAGCCGCTGAGCCAGTCAAGACCTCTATGAGGCTTCAGGAGGCTTGAACGAGCGAACGAGCATTCGTCTCCATGACCTGCCTGACAGCCTCCTTGGAGAAGCCCTCGAGGTCGTGAATGAATTCAGTCGGCTCAGTCAACCCCTCCGCGTGGGGATAGTCCGATCCAAAAAGAATCCGTTCTGAGCCGATCAAATTCGCCAATCCCGGCAGGTCATCTTCATAGTACGGCGACACCCAGACGTGTTCTCGGAATTGCTCAACGGGATCCTTCTGAAAGGCCGTCGACATCTGACCGTAGGTCTTCTTCATTTGACGGATCAAAGGGGCCACCCACTCGCTTCCACACTCAATCGTCGCGACCCGGAGCTTCGGGAAGCGATCGAAGACTCCATGGCAAACCAAGGCAGCCATCGTGTCGTGGACCGGCTCTGGCGACATGCAGCGTTCAAGGGGATCGAATGCAAACGCCTTGAACTCGCGAGTCCCCCCATACGCCTCGCTAAAGACGCGATAACCGGCATCGCCAGAGTGAAAAGCCACGGTAACCCCTGCTTCCGCAACTCGGCTCCAAAATCCATCAAACTCGGGGGCGCCCGGCGAACGTGTCCCGCCGAGGCAAGGAACGGGGCCCGGCACCATGCAAACCAATCGAACGCCTCGCTCGATCAGTGACTGAGCTTCCTCTTCCGCCCACTGCGGATCGACCAAGGAAATGTAAGGCGCGGCGAAGAGTCTCTCCTGGTACGCGAATCCCCAATCCTCCTCGAGCCAATGATTAAATCCTCGAAAGGCGGCACACGCTGCTTCGGGATCACTTCTCATGCTTTCCTGCATGCCAACACCCAAAGTCGGAAATAGAAAGGCGCCCTCGATCCCCTGATCGTCGAGCTGGTCTAGGCGGGCCTCTCGATTACGGTACGCCGGATGGATCGGATCCAGTCGTCCGAAAAGCTCGGGCATGCTTTTATTTTCAGGATTTCTTCCCCGAAAGAATTCATCCAGGCAACCTGGCTGCGCAACGGGGTCAAAGGTCGGGTTGGGAATGAAGCGATTGATTCGACCGCCCACCAGCAGCCGTTTGCGACCGCCCATTTCCGCCCACTGCATACATCGGCGATGCATCTTCGGGTCGACGTGCCGAATGAATGCATCCTCTGCTTCGTAATAGTGATGGTCGGCATCGAAAGCTT
>JAQWNI010000148.1 GCA_029268645.1 Myxococcota bacterium | reverse complement strand
AGGTAAAACCGACGCCTCCATGAATCTGGAGGGACTCTGATGCGCATTGGAAGTACGCATCGCTGGCCGAGGCCTTGGCGACCGATGCATTGAGCATCATCTCCGGGCTATCCTCGTCACATTCGCAGGCGGCGTAGTAGGCCGCGGATCGGGCGGACTCGATGGCAATCATCATGTCTGCGCATTTGTGCTTGATCGATTGAAACGAGCCGATCGGGCGTCCAAACTGAACTCGTTGCAGTGAATAGGCGACCGCCATATCGAGGCAGCGTTGGGCTCCGCCGACCTGTTCGCATGCCAGGGCCGTCGCGGCCCAACTTAGCGCTCGAGCCAAGGGGGCCGCGGCTGAGCCTTCTTCTCCCAGTAGGGCGCTCTTGGGTAGTCGAACACCATCGAGGTCGACCCGCGCCAAGCGACGCGTCTGGTCGAGGGTGGGCCGGTGGTTTCGGCTCAAGCCTGCGCTTTCGCCGGGCACCCAGACCAAACTCAGACCCTCTTCTCCGACGGAGCCCGGAGTCCGGGCCGCTACGATGAGCCCATCCGCTGTGTGCCCGTCGACGACGAAGCCATGGCTTCCGTCTAAGATCAACTCGTTCCCTTCGATCCGGAGAGAGGCTGTGATCGAATCAAGGCTATGTAGACCCGTCTCGCCTGAATAGGCGAGAGCCGCTCGGCTTCGACCTTCCGCGAGGCTCGGTAGATGCTCCTTCTTTTGGCTTTCGCCGCCGGCTGCGAGCACGGCATTGGCGCCGAGGCAGACACTCGAGAAAAAAGGAGCACACAGCAGCTGGCTACCCATGATCTCCATCAAGGATCCCAGTTCAACGTGACCTAGGCCGAGTCCGCCATAGGCTTCTGGGATGTGAACGGCGGTCCAGCCCAGCTCGCTTCCAATGGATTCCCAAAGGGGCGTGTCGAAACCGAGATCGGACTCCATGGCTTTCCGGACCGATTCCGAATCGGCACGCTCTTCGAGAAAAGACCGCGCGATGCTTCGGAGTTCTTCTTGCTCCTCGTTGAAGGAAAAGTCCATTGCTACGACCTCAGGTCCCAAAGACCTTCTGCGGAGTGGGTGACTTTTGAATGACCTCGTGAACCGCTGCTCCCACCTCGTCGGGAGCCCATCGAGCACCCTTGTCGACGGTGGGCCCGTCTCGCCAGCCGTCGGAGGTGCCAATGATGCCCCCCTTGACCTCAAAAACCCGGCCCGACACGTCACGTGATTCCGTGCTGCCCAGCCAAGCGACTAAGGGAGAAATATTTTCGGGAGCGTTTTCGTCAAAGCTCCCGTCGGAAGGCGCTGCCATATCGGCAAAGACCGCTTCGGTCATCCGAGTTCGGGCGGCGGGTGCGATTGCGTTGGCGGTGACGCCGTAGCGACCCATCTCTGCGGCTTGAACCAGGGTGAGGCTCGCGATCCCGCCTTTGGCCGCCGAGTAGGTGCTTTGCCCAACACTGCCTTGGAGCCCCGCCCCTGAACTTGTGTTGATGATGCGCGCATCCACGGGCTGTCCGGCTTTGCTCTGATTGCGCCAATATTCGCCGGCGTGACGGGCTACGCAAAAATGCCCCTTAAGGTGAACGCGAATCACCGAATCCCACTCCTCTTCGCTGCAACTCACGAACATTCGGTCTCGGAGAAAGCCCGCGTTGTTGACGACGACGTCGAGTCCGCCAAATGTATCGATCGCGGCCTGGACCAGTTCGGCTGTTTGGTTCCAGTCTGCGACATCGGCGCCATTGGCGATGGCTTCCCCGCCCAAGGCCTGAATTTCATCGACCACTTGTTGGGCCGGGTTTCGGCTCTGGCCTTCGCCCTCGCGGCTCGCACCGAGATCGTTCACTACGACCTTGGCGCCTTGTCGGGCGAATTCAAGGGCGTGCTCACGGCCAATGCCGCCGCCCGCTCCCGTAACAATGACGATGCGGCCTTCACAAATTTTACTCATGGCGTTTTCCTCTTGATTCGGAACCGGGCCGGATGGCGGTTTTTTCTAGGGACGGTTAGAGGCGTTCCAGGATGGTCACGTTGGCCTGGCCGCCGCCTTCACACATCGTTTGCAGCCCATAGCGTCCGCCCGTTCGCTCGAGTTCATGAAGCAAAGTGGTCATCAATCTGCAGCCGGTTGCTCCGAGTGGATGCCCCAACGCGATGGCGCCTCCATTTACATTGACTTTGGCAAGGTCCCAGTCACCTTCTTTTTGCCAGGCGAGAACCACCGAGGCAAAAGCTTCATTGATTTCGACGACATCGATGTCCTGGCGCGACAAACCGGTCTTTTCCAGGGCAAAGGCCGTCGCCGGAATGGGCGCAGTCAGCATCCAAACCGGGTCGGCGCCTCGGACGGAGAGATGATGGATTCGCGCCCGGGGGGTGAGGCCGTGGCGCTTGAGGGCCTCTTCGGAAACTACGAGCATTGCTGAGGCGGCATCGGCGATTTGGCTCGATACCGCGGCGGTCAGTCTTCCGCCTTCGATCAGGGGTTTAAGGGTCGCCATCTTTTGAAGAGAGCTCTCCCGGGGTGTCTCGTCGTCCTTGAATTCACCCAATGGAATGATTTCTCTTTCGAACCGCTTCTCCGCGATGGCCCGAAGCGCGCGCTCATTGCTCTCGAGGGCGAAGACCTCCATGTCCTCACGGCTGATATCCCACTTCTCGGCGATCATCTCCGCGGAACGGAACTGCGAAACCTCCTGGGTTCCGTATCGTTCGACCCAGCCCTTCGAACTGTTGAAAGGCGTTTCGAAGCCGTAGGGTTGTCCCGCGAGCATCGCGGCGGAAATCGGAATTTGATTCATGTTCTGAACGCCGCCCGCCACCACAATATCGCTTGTGCCGCTCATGACCGCTTGGGCGGCAAAATGGACGGCCTGCTGGGAAGAGCCGCATTGGCGATCGACAGTGGTGCCCGGCACTTCTTCGGGCAGGCCTGCAGCGAGCCAGCATGTCCGAGCGATGTCTCCAGCTTGGGGCCCGATGGTGTCGACGCAACCGAATACGACATCCTCGACCTCGGCTGGATCAATGGGGTTACGTTCCATTAGTGACTTCAGAGCATGGGCTCCGAGGTCAGCCGGGTGAACCGTACTGAGGCTTCCTTTTTTGCGACCAGTGGGCGTTCTCAGGGCATCGACGATGTAGGCCTCAGGCATGATCGGGGTCTCCGTGACGATGTCGCCGGGAAGGCGACGTGGCGCAGGCGGCTACTCGTGGCCGCCTGGCATGATGATTTGACGAACGAAGGTCGAGTGGGTTCTTCATGTGCTGCAGATAACCGACGAGCCGTGGCCAAAAAGGCCAATATTGGCCGTAATTCCCGCCTGGGCTCCCGCGATCTGGCGATCTCCGGCTTGACCGCGGAGTTGCCAGGTTAATTCGCAGACTTGGGCGATGGCCTGGGCCGGGACGGCTTCGCCAAAGCAGGCGAGACCCCCACTCGGATTCACCGGAACGCGGCCGCCGAGGGTCGTTTCGCCGTCGCGGAGCAGTTTTTCTGCGTCGCCTTCCGGACAGAGTCCAATGTTTTCATACCAATCCAACTCCAAAGCCGACGAAAGGTCGTAGACCTCCGCCATGGACATGTCCTCTGGGCCGAGCCCGGCTTCCTCATAGGCCGCCTGGGCGATGGAGGCCTTGAAGCTCATTTCGTTGGGGGCGACGACCGCCGCTGAATCCGTGGAGAAGTAGGGCATTTCCACCGACGTCATCGGGTAAGTGGGTGTGACCGTGGAAACAGCTCGGATTCTGATCGGGTCTATGTTGCGCTTGCGCGCATAGTCCATGCTGGAGATGACGACCGCGGCGGCTCCGTCACTGGTGGCGCAAATCTCGAGCAGCCGCAGCGGGTCGGCCACCAGCGGCGATTCAAGAACTTGCTCCTGGGTGAACTCCTTGTGGTAGCGGGCGTTGGGGTTCGCCATGCCATGACGAGCATTCTTGACCTTAACCGCAGCGAAGTCTTCTTCCGTAGCGCCGTAGAGATCCATGCGGCGGCGTGCGTACAGTGCGAAGTAGGTCGGATTGGTGCAGCCCATCAGGCGAAAGCGGAGCCAGTCTGGGTCGGCCCATCGCTCGCCGGCATTGGGGGCAAGGAAACCCTTTGGAGTGGTATCGGCGCCCACTACGAGAATCACGTCAGCCATGTCGGCCAGAATCATGGCGCGGGCATTGTTGATGGCTTGAGAGCCGGAGGCGCAGGCCGCATAAGAGGTGAGTACTCGCGCTCCCGACCAACCCAATGCTTCGGCGAACGTAGCGCCGGCCACGTATCCCGCGTACCCGTTGCGGACGGTCTCTGCACCGGCCACTACTTCGATGTCTTGCCAATCGAGGCCCGCGTCACCCAGCGCATCGTTGCACGCTTTGAGACCGTACTCCACGAAGTTCTTGCCCCATTTGCCCCAGGGATGCATGCCCACGCCCAGGATTGCCACATCTTTTGCCATTGTCGACTTCTCCGTATTGAAATCGGGTGCCTTCTCTCTCGGGTTCAGGAGGCCCTTGGTTTCCATTTCCAGACCGTGTAGTCCGTTCCGTCTTGCTCGTAGAGCTTCTCGACCACTACTTCCATTTCTTGGCCGGTATGAAGGTCCTCTGGTTCAAAACCATTGGCCACCTGGCCCAGGATCACCATTTTCTCAGTTTCGAGCTCGACCGCAGCAATGGTGTAAGGCTCGAACTCGTCACCCGTGATGTAGGGCTCCGGAGGAGCGTAGTAGTGTTTTGTGTAGGACCAGATGCGACCGGTCCGAGAAAGCTCGACTTCGTCGAAGTCCGTACTGGTGCACGAGGGGTTCCGACAGAAGAGCTCTTGCTTCGGGAAGAAATAGGTCCCGCATCCGCGGCATTGGGTGCCGATGAGCTTGGGTTCATCTCCGTCTGTAAACCAACCCGCGACGGTCGGTTGGATGGGGCTCTGAGACATTTCGATTCCTCTATTCGGTTGATCCGGCCTTTCGAGTCGTGCTTTTATAGCCCCCGCGGTTCAAAACCGAAGTGGGGTGCTGAAAGGCCACCCTCTGTTAAGGCATCGCCGATGCGGGCACGATGCCAAGCTCCGGAGCCAAAGGCTAGGTCAAGGGACCATGCTCGCTTCATCCAGATGTGAAGGTCTTGTTCGTAGGTATACCCGATTGCACCGTGGACTTGCAGCGACTCCCCGGCAGCGAATCTTGCAGCCTCTCCGATAAAGGATTTGGCCATTGAGACGTCGACGCTTCGGGAAGGCGAATTGGTGGAGACCGAGTGGGCCGAGCGATGAATGATCGACCGGCCGTATTCGAGGTCGACCTTGGCATTGGCCAACCGGTGTTTGACTGCTTGGAATGAGCCAACCGCAACCCCGAACTGCTTGCGCTGGCTGGCGTAAAGGGCACCCATTTCGATCAGCCGGTCGGTCACGCCAAGGAGTTGCGCCGCGCAGCCGAAGGCGCCCCGGTCGAGCAGTTCAGCTTGGAGAGACCGACCTTCATTACCGCTGGCGAGGCATAGGGCTTTTTGGGAGTCCCAGTTCACAGTGAAGAGGCGTTGGCTCTGGTCGTTGGCCGGTTGAGCGGTCAATTGAACGTGATCGGGTTCAGCGGCGTAGAGTCGATCGCCATGCGACAAAAGCAGTAGATACGCAACGTGAGCGTCAGCGATCAGCGGTTGGCCTTCCGGAGCGACGGCCACCAAGGCATCTCCGGAAGCGATGCGTTCGAGCCAGGAGGCTGCAAAGGCGCTGTGTTCCGTGTCGATGAGCCGGCCAAGGAGAGGGGCCGCGACCACTGCCGTTGTGACGATCGGTTCCGCAAGAGCAAACCGGCCGGTCTCTTCGAGCACCAGCACCATGTCTCGTTCATCGAGGCCGAGTCCCCCATAGACTTCGGGAACCATCAGGGCCGGGAGCCCGATTTCGGAAAGCTTTCCCCACAACTCTGGGGAGCGGCCTGTCTCGCGTTCCCAAAGGGATCGGACAGCGTCGGGCGTACACTCTTTTTCAAGAAAGTCCCGTACGGTCTGTTGCAATAGGGTTTGATCTTCGGAGAAGCCGAACTCCATTTTTTAATCCGTTCTGTACTGGGCCCCGACTATTTGCGCGGCAGGCCGAGAATTCTTTCAGCGATGATATTGCGTTGGATTTCATTCGTACCGGCGTAAATAGGCCCCGCTAGGGCAAATATGTACCCCTCGAGCCAATCGCCGACGTCTCCCGCAGCGGGTGCCGAGGGGAGGAGTTCTCCTCGGCTCTCAAGCAGAGCGAGGGCGACCGTATGCATTTCGATATCGAGTTCTGACCAGAAAATTTTATTGAGGCTGGCTTCGGCGCCGATCTTGCCTCCGGCTAGGAGTCGAGACACGGTCTGGTACGTATTGAGCGCGTAGGCCTCGGCCCGAATCCAGCATTGGGTGACTCGGTTGCGTAGCCCCGCATCAACGAATCCGCCTTGAGCGAGTGTTGCGCGGTAAAGCTCGACGAGGCGGCGGGCGGTACTCTGAAAGCGGGCAGGGCTTCTGAGCATCAACCCCCGCTCAAACCCCGCGGTCGCCATCGCGACGCTCCACCCAGCGCCTTCGTCACCGAGACGATTGGCTACGGGAACCCGTGCATCGTCGAAGAAGACCTCAGCGAAGGCTTTCTTGCCATTGATCTTTTCGATAGGCCGTACGGTAATGCCGGGTGTATTCATGGGTACGAGGACGAAGGTCAACCCCTTGTGGCGGCTCGATTCGGGATCGGTTCGAAAGAGTCCGAAAAGCCAATGCGCATAGGCGCCGCGAGAAGCCCAGGTTTTTTGCCCGTTGATCACGTAGTCATCACCATCGCGAATCGCGGTGGTTTGGATCGCCGCCATGTCGCTGCCGGCATTGGGTTCGGACCACCCCTGGGCCCAAACCTCTTCGCTCGAGGCCATCTTTGGAAGAAAGCGAGCTTTTTGCTCGGGCGTTCCGTATTCCATGATGGTGGGTCCGAGCAGGAAAATCCCGTTTTGGTTGACACGGCCCGGCGCGCCCGCTCGATAGTATTCTTCCTCGAAGATCAGCCACTCGAGGAGGTCAGCGCCCCTTCCGCCGTATTCGGTCGGCCAGGGAACCATGGCAAAGCCACCCGCGTGGAGTTTTTTTTCCCATTCTCGGTGAGCTTCGAAGCCCTCGGGCGTGTCGAACGAGGCGAGTGGCTGCTTCGGCACCGAGGCTTCGAGCCACGATCGCGCCTCGGCACGGAACGCTTGTTGCTCGGCTGTATATGTCAGATCCATGTGCTCTTTTTAAACCTTCATGGGGGGCTCGTTGGGGTCGATGTCGGAGTGGTCGCTCAGGCGTCGTCGTCGAAATGGGCCTCTCTTTTTTCGACGAAGGCATTCCGGGCTTCTTGGCTGTCCGGGGAAGTGTAGAGTTCGAGAGTAAATCCCTGTTCGAATCGATAACTCTTCTTGATGTCGAGTGTTTCAATGCCGTTCAGGGACCATTTTGCCAGTCGCAGAGCTTTGGGGCTTTTCGACGCAATGGTGTGGGCAAGTGAAAGAGCATGTTGGCGAAGCTCGGAGGCCGGAACCACTGATTCGATGCCTCCGAGTCGGAGCGCTTCAGCGGCATCGATCGGTTCCCCGGTATAGAGCATGCGCCGTGTTTTCTGCATGCCGAAGAGGCGCATCAAATGAGTGGCCGCGCCGAGCGCGCCTCGGTCGATTTCGGTGAGGGCGAAGGTGGCATCCTCCGAGCAAACCACGATGTCCGAGGCTCCGGAAATTCCGATGCCTCCACCGATGCAGTAGCCGTGAACAGCGGAGATGACGGGGATTGGGCAGTCGTAGATGTTGGCAAAACTGTCGTAGCATCCTCGATTAACGTCGACGATGCGGGTGCCGTCTTCGGCAAGTTCCTTGATGTCCACCCCTGCTTGGAAGCCGCGACCTTCAGCTCGGATCACGATGCAGTGGATGTCGTCACGTTCGCCGATGGCTTTTACGCCGTCCGCGAGAGCTCTCCACCCGGCACTGTCGAGGGCGTTGACCGGTGGATTGTTAATGACCACCTCGGCGACGCCGTCCTGGTGACTAATGTCGATCGCCATGCTCTCTCCTCTTAGATCAGTCGTTTCGTGACGGTGCCGAAAGGGGCTTCAGTTCAGTTGGACAAACGCTTTAGGGTTTGCTCGGCTTCTTCAATGATTTGCGCGATCAGGTCTGCGCATCGAGGGCGTTCGTCGATGACTCCGGCGACGGATCCGCTGGGGAGATAGCCGTGGGTGGGGTCGCCACTCTCCATCGCGGTTTGGGCCAGCATCGGCGCGTTGACGGCCATCAGAGTTTGGGTTCGCGTGAGCCGCTCGTTGCGTTGCATCGCGAGGGCTGACTTGAGTAGATCTCGAATACTTGCGCCCGTCATTTTTCGATAGGCGAGGCCGTTTCGCAGAGCGAAGACGAGGCGTGTCAGCCCTGACCCAGATTCGAGTCTTTGAACCAGCTCGTTGACGATCACGCGTTGCGGGAGGCCGTCCACCTCTGTGGTGACGAGGACGTCTTCAACTCGGGCTTCAGCGAAGCGGTTCGTTGTTTCCGTTGGGACAGGGCTCTCGGCAGTCATCAAAAAACGCGTCCCCATCGCGATGCCCTGAGCCCCGTAAGCCAGGGCGGAGACCAAGCCGCGACCGTCAAAATAGCCTCCTGCGGCGACGACAGGAACATCAACCGCATCCGCCGCACCTGGAACCAAGAGTGAAGTGGGGACGGGGCCCGTATGCCCGCCGCCCTCGGCGCCCTGAACGACAATGATGTCGGCGCCGAGTTTTTCAGCCTTGATGGCGTGCTTGACGGCCCCGCAGGTGGGGATGCAGACGACGCCGCCTTCCTTGAGTCGTGCGATCAATTGGGCGTCGGGCGCGCGGTTGTAGCCGGCGGCGCGTACGCCTTGCCGAATGATGGCGTCCGAGATGAGCTCTGCGCCGGGTGCGTCCATCAGGAAGTTCACGCCAAAAGGTCGATTGGTGAGCGCCTTTATTTTTTTGATCTCATCCTCGACGCGCTCGGGCGGAAGGGTCGCGGCGGCGAGAAATCCGATCGCGCCCGCTTCGCTGACCGCGGCGACGAGCTCAGGCTTGGCCACCCAGCCCATTCCCGTCTGGATAATGGGGTACTGAATGCCAAGGCGTTCGCAAATTTGTGTGTGCAATTGGGAGGGCAAGAAGGGGAGGGCTCCGGTCCGCGAGTGGACCCATCTGAAACGATGGGTCAGTCACGCACCTCTCGATTGATCCACCCTTCCGGGTCGAGGACGTCTCGAATGAGGTGGAGTTCTTCTGTTGTGGGAAGACGTGTTTCGGGAGTGTCAGCTTCCTGGGCGAGCTCAAACTGTGTCGCTGAGACGATCTCTTCGACCTGGACGCCCGGATGAACGCTAACCAGTCGCATGCGATGGTCGGGGGTCTCGAAATCGAATACGCCGAGGTTTGATACGACTCGGTGAATGTGATGAAAGCGGCGGCTCTGTTCACTGAGGGCGGCGGCCCGGTCGTAGCCCACGCCTGAAACGACGTCGACCTGGTTCACGAAGACCTTATCGGTGTGGGAGGGCACGAAGTAGCT
Source organism: Myxococcota bacterium (assembly GCA_029268645.1). Classification (GTDB taxonomy): domain Bacteria; phylum Myxococcota_A; class UBA9160; order UBA9160; family UBA4427; genus TMED88. The sequence continues at coordinate 848 of JAQWNI010000148.1, read as the reverse complement.
CGTTCTGTGATAGATCGTGTTGCCGGGGGCTCCGCGCATACCCAGAAGCTGGGCCTTTGGTTTTTCATGTGGACCGATACACGCGAAGTTTTGATTGCCATAGCGGTCGATTTGGCTCGCCATCATCATCACGTGACGACGTCCGGTCCAAACCACGTTGTCGAAAAAGAGTCGGAAGGGCATCCAGGCGCCGAGCACGGGTTTTTCGCTCGACTTTCCGCTCACAGGCATGACGCTCTCCGTCCCGGCGGCGACACCGTCGGTCATGAAGAGGTCTGGCTCGAAAGTGAGTCGGGCGAGACGACCGCCTACAGAAGGCGTCGTTCCAAAGGTGCTGACGAGCAACTCACCGTCGCCTCGAAAGGCCTCGGCGATGGCGACGGCACAGATTTCCGCGCGGGTGGGATCGCTCATCGATTTTTCACAGCCTCCTGATACTCGGCTTCGCTGACGTCGAGGTAGCGGGCCTTGAAGGCGTCCCAAGCTTCGGGATCCTTAGCCGTCGATGCGTATTCTCGTTGGAAGGTTTCATCGCGAGGGTAGTCGGGCAGGCATTCCGTAAAGTGGGCCCCGCCGGGGGCTTCGATGACGCCATCCACCATCAATCGGTTAATCGACACGGTCCTGACGGGCCCGTGCTCGGCAAATTCGGATGTCGGAATGATTTTCTCGCAGCTCATGAAGCGCTTTTTGGCCGCCATGCAGTAGAGGTCGTCGAAGTAGGGATCGGGTCCCAGAATTTGACCGTTCCCGATGGCGTCGGCGCGATTGACGTGAATCAAGGCGACGTCGAGTTCGATGGCCGGCATGGCGATGAGCTCTTCACCATCCTCATAGGGAGACCGGAC
>JAQWNI010000147.1 GCA_029268645.1 Myxococcota bacterium | reverse complement strand
ATCACACCGGCCCTGATCATTGGCGCTTTCGCTGAGAGGATGAAGTTCAGCGCGATGCTGATCTTCTCGCTCGTCTGGTTGGTAGTGGTCTATCTCCCAATTTGTCACATGGTGTGGGGCGGGGCCGGGAGTTTCTTTGGCGACTGGGGAGTTCTCGACTTTGCCGGCGGCATCGTGGTGCATATCACCGCCGGCATTGGCGCGTTGGTGGCGTGTATCGTGATTGGACCCCGCATGGGCTACGGGTCGACGCCCATGTTTCCGCACAATTTGACGATGACGCTCACCGGGACCGGAATGCTGTGGGTCGGTTGGTTCGGATTCAACGGAGGCAGTGCCCTGGCCGCCAATGGCGATGCCGCCATGGCGATCACTGTGACTCATCTCTCGGCTTCCTCGGCGGCCCTGACCTGGATGGCCATCGAATGGGGGATCCACGGCAAGCCGAGCGCTCTGGGCCTGGCCACCGGCGCCATCGCTGGACTCGCGGCGGTCACCCCCGCCTCGGGCTTCATCGGACCGATCGGAGGCCTACTCATCGGAATCGCCGCAGGGGCCGTTTGCTACTTCGCTTCGACGACAATCAAACAAGCTCTAGGCTACGACGATTCGCTGGACGTCTTTGGTGTTCATGGTGTTGGAGGCTTTGTGGGCACCATACTGGCTGGAGTTTTTTGCGCCGAGTTGTTCGGTGGCAACATGGGCGAAATCAGCATCGGGACGCAAGTTGGGAAGCAACTCGCGGCCTCGATCGCGACCGTGGTCTACACCGGAATCATCACCTGGATCATCCTGAAAGTGGTTGATGCTTGGATCGGCCTTCGAGTGGATGCAGACGACGAGAACGAAGGGCTCGATATCTCTCTCCATGAAGAGACGGGCTATCGGCTCTAGATCCCGATCTGTGGCTTGAGAGAAGCGCGTCGCACGCCTCCCTTACCGGCGAACGACGCGCTTCTCACCCCGTTGATGCCCAAGGGTGGCCTCATGGGCCACGTAGGCCAAGATCTCATCGGCCTCTTCGGGAGACATGAAAGGCGCCCAGCCCGGCATCCCGGCCTCAACCAAGGCACCCTCAATCACAATGGCTTTCCAGGCCGGGGCCAAGGCCCCGATGCGGTAGCGTAGATCCGGGACGAGCCCACCGCTGACGGCATTCCCCCCATGACAGACGGAGCAGTAGGTGTTGTAGAGCGCTCGTCCGTTTTCAATGGTTTCCGGAGAAGCCGCGGCGAGGGCATGCGCCTCGAGGGTTTCCTCCTGGGTCTCGACGATGGGCAGCTTCGCCTGCCCACCGGGCTTGAAGACCAAGAGACGACTAATGTTCACCATCCCTTGGGGACCGCTGATTGCACCAAAAGGCAGGCTGCTCTCGCCCCCCCAGCCCTGGGCCACCGCAACGTACTGCTCACCGTCCAGGGAATAGCTGATTGGAGAGCCCATAATGCCGCCCTGGGTGGGGTAGCTCCAGAGGTTCTCCCCTGTGTCCGCCGCGTACGCGTTGAACTGACCGGACAAATCGCCCTGAAAAACCAGGTTGCCATGGGTCGATAGCAAGCCGCCCCCCGAATAAAAACCGGTCGGGACTCGCCAAACCTCCTGACGCGTCGATGGATTCCAAGCGATCAAGATTCCAGAGGCCAACACTGCCCCGGTCGCTGCTCTCTCTTCGAAAGGCATCTCGTCGGGCAAAGCGATCATTTTGGAAACTTCATAGTTCACAGTCCAGATCGTTTTGCGTCGCTGGGTCACAAAGTCATCTCGATAGACGCCGCTCGAAACCTTGGCGGGTATGTAGACATAACCCGTATCCGGACTAAAGCTCATAGGGTGCCAATTGTGGGATCCACTCGGTCCCGGAACGATGGGCCGATCTTCATCGGTATCGCGAACGCCGGCTGCTTCGACGGGTCGGCCCGTCTCAAGGTCGACATGCGTCGCCCAGGTCACAGGCATATATTTTTCTGCCGATAGCAGCTCTCCCGTCTTGCGATCCAGGACGTAGAAGAAGCCATTTTTTGGCGCCTGCATGATGACTTCGCGCTGACCACCATTGATTTCAATCTCAGCGAGAATCATGTGCTGGGTCGCTGTGTAGTCCCAGTGATCACCGGGTGTCGTCTGGTAGTGCCAGCGGTAGGCGCCTGTGTCCGCGTCGACCGCAACGATGGAAGAAACAAAAAGATTGTCCCCGCCTTCAGGGCTTCGCACCTTTCGGTTCCAGCTCGCCGCATTGCCCACTCCGATATAAAGCAAGTTCAAATCGGGGTCGAAGGCAAAGGAATCCCACGCCGTCCCGCCCCCTTTACCATTCTTCCACCATTCTCCGGTCCAAGTCGACGCGATCCACTCTTGCGTTTTATCTTCGAAACCCTTCGAAGGGTCTCCCGGCACGGTGAAAAAGCGCCAGACCTCGTCGCCGGTTTCGGCATCATACGCGGTGACATAACCCCGAACCGCCATTTCGGCGCCGCCATTCCCGATGATCACCTTTCCGTTCACGACCCGGGGTGCACCTGTAATGGTATAGGAATCGTGATCGTTCAAACGGGTGTCTACTTCCCAGATGACTTGTCCGTTCTCTCGATCCAAAGCGCGCAGGCGGCCATCCAGGCTCGCGGCATAAACCCGGTCACCCCAAAGCGCTACTCCTCGATTGACGACATCACAGCACGCGTGGCGTGCATAGGCTTTCGGCACCTTGGGATCAAAATGCCAAAGCAACTCGCCCGTTCGAGCATCGTAAGCCAAGACATGTCCCCACGCAGCCGTGACATAGAGGCGACCATCGGCCATCAGCGGTGTGGTTTCGATCCCGCGACGAGTCGG
>JAQWNI010000146.1 GCA_029268645.1 Myxococcota bacterium | reverse complement strand
TTGTTCGAGCGGGACGTCTTCGATCACCTGGAGGCCGGTTTTGGCCGGTCGAGGAATAATGTCTTGGGCCCATTCGAAGCGCGGGCCGCGATCCCGGGCTTCAGTGAGGGACAGCAGGGGGCGGTCTTGCTTGGCCTCATGCAGGGCGCGCAGCTTTTCTTGCTCCTGTTGATTGTTTCGATCGAGTTCGGCTCGGCTTTCTTTGTCGAGAAGTTTGGAAACGATGTTGACTGCGCGGGAGGCATCCGAGACGTGAACGACACTGTGCGGGTAAGCCGGCGCGATCTTGACGGCGGTGTGTTGCCGACTGGTGGTAGCTCCCCCGATGAGTAGGGGGAGATCGAGGCCGCGACGTTCCATCTCGCGGGCCACCGATACCATTTCGTCCAAAGAAGGGGTGATCAGGCCTGACAGGCCAATGGCTTGCACATCCGACTCGACGGCTGCATCGAGAATTTGAGCCGTGGGGACCATGACGCCGAGATCAATGATTTCGTAGTTGTTGCAACCAAGCACCACGCCAACGATGTTCTTTCCGATATCGTGAACATCCCCTTTGACCGTCGCCATGAGGATGCGGCCACGGTTGCTGCCTTCTTCTTTTTCGGATTCAAGAAAAGGCTCTAGGTAGGCGACGGCCTTTTTCATGACCCGGGCGCTTTTGACAACTTGGGGCAAAAACATCTTGCCTTCGCCAAAGAGGTCGCCGACGACGCTCATGCCGTCCATGAGGGGGCCTTCAATGACGTGAAGGGGACGTTCCAGCTTTTGCCGGGCCTCTTCGGTGTCCGACTCGATGAAGTCGGTGATGCCATGAACGAGAGCATGGGAAAGTCTTTGCTCAACAGGGTTCTCGCGCCAAGAAAGGTCGATTTCAGTCTTCCGTGCCCCACCTTTTACGTTCTCTGCGAAGGCGATCATTCTTTCGGTGGCATCCTCTCTTCGGTTGAAGAGGATGTCTTCGACATGCTCGAGCAGATCCTTGGGGATGTCTTCGTAGACACCGAGTTGGCCTGCGTTGACGATTCCCATATCCATGCCGGCTTGTTGCGCGTGATAGAGGAATGCTGTGTGGATGGCCTCGCGCACGCCGTCGTTGCCGCGGAAGGAGAAGGAAAGATTGGAGACGCCCCCGGAAATATGGGTGCCCGGGCAACGCTCGCGAATGGCGCGGGCGGCCTCGATAAAGTATTTCGCGTAGTCAGCGTGTTCTTCCATCCCCGTCGCGATAGCGAGAATGTTTGGGTCAAAAATGATGTCTTCCGGAGGAAAGGCAGCTTGATCGACGAGAATCCGATACGAACGCTCGCAAATTTCGATCTTCCGTTCGGCGGTATCCGCTTGGCCTGTTTCGTCAAACGCCATGACGACAACCCCAGCGCCGTACTGCCGGATTAGCCGTGCTTTCTCAAGGAAGTCTTCCTCGCCTTCTTTTAAGGAAATCGAGTTGACCACGCCTTTGCCCTGAATGCATCGTAGGCCGGCTTCGATGACCGACCATTTGGAACTGTCGATCATGATGGGGATCCGCGCGATTTCAGGCTCAGAGGCGATCAAGTTCAAGAATCGGGTCATGGCCGCTTCGGAGTCGAGCAGGCCCTCATCCATGTTGACGTCGAGAAGGTTGGCACCGCTGCGCGCTTGCTGGAGGGCGACTTCGAGGGCCGCCTCGTAGTCACCGGACTTGATGAGCTTTCTAAACCGAGCCGAGCCTGTCACATTGGTGCGTTCGCCAATCATCTGAAAATTGGCCTCGGGGGTAATGGTCAGGCTCTCCAGTCCCGAGAAATGAGTCGGCGGGATTCCGTCTGGGTGCGGAAGGGCTCGTCCGCGTACGCCTTCAACGCGCTCCGCGATGGCGCGGATGTGTTCGGGGGTTGTGCCACAGCATCCCCCGACCACGTTCACTAGGCCGCTGGTCGCAAACTCGGCCACGAGGTCGCCGGTGGTCTCTGGGGCTTCATCGTATTCACCGAATGCGTTGGGGAGGCCGGCATTGGGGTAGGCGGACACGCGGCAGGTTGCGATGCGCGCGAGCTCCGCCACGTGCGGCCTCATATCGTTGGCACCGAGTGAACAGTTGACGCCGACTGAAATCGGTTGAGCATGGGCGACCGAGTACCAGAAGGCGTCCACGGTCTGCCCCGAAAGGACCCGGCCGCTGGCGTCGGTAATGGCAACGGAGATCATCAGAGGCCATCGGCGTTTCCGGTCAGAAAAGACATCTTCAATCGCGACAAGGGCTGCCTTGGCGTTCAGTGTGTCAAAGATGGTCTCCACAAGCAGGAGGTCCGAGCCCCCATCCAAGAGACCCTCCACCGCCTCGCGGTAAGCTCCTCGCAATTCATCGAAGGTCAGATTGCGAGCGCCTGGATCACTGACGTCCGGCGAAATCGACAAGGTCTTAGGAGTCGGTCCCAGGGCCCCGGCAACGAGTCGCGGCTTGCTTGGATTTTGGGCTGTGAAACGATCTGCGGCGCGTCGGGCAATGCGCGCTGATTCGACATTCAGCTCGTAACAAATCGACTCCAGACCGTAATCGGCTTGAGCGATCCGATTGGCGCCGAAGGTATTAGTTTCAATGATGTCCGCACCGGCCTCCAGAAAAGCGGCGTGAATTTCTTCGATCACGTCGGGGCGGGTCAGGCTTAATAATTCATTGTCGCCAGCGAGGTCTTGGTCCGAGTCGGGGAACCGGGTCCCTCGAAAGTCGTTTTCTTGGAGTCCGTAGGATTGGACCATTGTGCCCATCGCCCCGTCGATCACGAGCACGCGTTCTTCGAAGAGGCTTTCAATTTGCTGCGGATCCATCGCAGCCGGCGGCGCTTGACTCATCGGACATGTCCTTGGTGTGGCCGGTTTTGCGGACCGGCGTTTCGATTGTCCAGGTTTCCTGAAGACGTCGGCCGCTCAGGGCCCCGCAGGGTAGGCCTGGGCGACCGATCCTTCGAGATTATCCGTTATATCAGGTTATCTCAATAGAGCGATTAATAGACGGGCCCCCTTGGACCCCCGAGGGGGTAAATATTCTCGCCGACCAAATTGCGTCAGTGGGTTGCCCTCGGGAGCACAGTGTCCAAGATTTGGCCCGCTCCATCCACTCTGTCTTCGGAGAAAAAGCATGACGACGCAGACCCATGAATTCCAAGCCGAGGTGAAGAAGCTCCTCGATCTGATGATTCACTCCCTTTACTCCAACAAGGACGTCTTTTTGAGGGAGTTGATTTCCAATGCCTCCGACGCTCTGGATCGGAGGCGATTTGAGGGTTTGACCGATGCTGGCCTCCAAGACGAAGCGGAGCCCACTGTGCGGCTCTTGGCTGACTCCGAGGCGCGAACCCTTGTGATCGAGGACAACGGGATTGGGATGACGCGGGAGGAGCTCGTCGAAAATCTCGGCACCATCGCGCGCTCGGGCACCCTGGAATATCTGAAGAAAGTTGAACAAGGCGAGGCGGGTCCGCCCGAGTTGATCGGTCAATTTGGGGTGGGTTTCTACGCCTGCTTTATGGTGGCGGACCGAGTCGAAGTGGTCAGCCAAAAGGCGGGATCCGATCAGGCAGCCTGTTGGAAAACCGATGGTTCGGGCACTTACACCCTGGAGGATGCCGAGCGTGACGGACCGGGGACAACGATCACGTTGCACTTGGTTGATGTCGACGGTGATGAGGGGATCTCGGATTATACCGACGAGTGGGTCTTGAGATCGATTGTGAAACGGTACTCGGACTTTGTCGCTCATCCGATTCGCCTAACGGTCACCAAAAAGGAAGACGACGAAAGTCCTGCGCAGGCTGTGGACGTCGAAGAGCCGCTGAATTCCATGAAGGCGATCTGGACTCGGCCAACGTCTGAAGTGACCGAGGAAGAATTTGGGGAGTTCTACACTCATATTACCCACGATCACAACGCACCGTCATTGCACGTGTCGACATCACTCGAGGGCACTTTTGAGGCGCGGGCCTTGCTCTACATCCCTTCGGTCGCGCCTTTCGACCTTTACCATCGGGAAATGGCCCATCGCGGCATCCAGCTCTATGTCCGCCGGGTCTTCATCATGGACGAATGCCGGGACTTGATGCCAGACTATCTACGCTTCGTGAAGGGAGTGGTCGACGCCGAAGATCTATCGCTCAACGTATCCCGAGAGATGCTCCAGCAAAGCAAGCCCATCCAGGTGATTCGCAAACACCTGGTCAAGAAGACGCTTGAGGAACTTGGCCGGCTGATGAGCCAAGATGAAGAGAAGTATTTAAGTTTCTGGGCGCAGTTTGGCCCTGTTTTGAAAGAAGGTCTGCTGGGATTTGAAGAGAAGAAGGATCGGATTCTGGATCTTGTCTATGCCCACTCAACCGACGAGGGGGATGGGCTGACATCTCTGGCCGCGTACGTGGATCGCATGAAGGATGACCAAGAGGCCATTTACTACATGGCAGGGCCATCCCGAGAGGTGTTGTCCGGGTCGCCGCACCTTGAGGCCTTCCGGGCCAAAGGGGTCGAGGTTCTACTTTTCACCGATCCGGTTGACGATGTTTGGCTCGAGCAGATGCCGCCCGAATACAAAGGGAAGCCGTTCCGCTCGGTGGGCCTCGGGGAAATTGATCTCAGCGATGAGACCGAAAAAGAGGAGCAGGAGGCTGAGCGAAAGCAAAAGGAAGACGACTTCGGCGGTTTGCTCGGCGGGCTGCGGGCGGCGGTTCAGGATGATGTGAAGGAGGTCCGGCTGTCTTCCAGGTTGACGACTTCTGCCTCATGTTTGGTCCGAGACGAAGGCGATTTATCCCCGCAGATCGAAGCGATGCTGAAACAGGCCGGGCAGGAAGTGCCAGAGCGCAAGCCGATCCTCGAAGTCAATGCCGAACATCCTGTCGTGAAGCGTTTGCAGGCCATCTTTGAGTCCAACGGTACGGATCCTCGGATCGCCGACTCGGCGGGGCTTCTCTACGCTCAGGCGGTCTTGTCCGAGGGCGGGCAGCTTGCTGACCCGAGAGCGTTTAACGAAAAGGTGGCTCAGCTTCTTGAAAAGTCCCTCGGCTAGGACGACGTCCCCCCATTTGGAGGCCAGGCCATGAAGATCTCTACGATGTTGAGCTACTCCGGCGGATTTGAAGAATCAGTCGACGAAGTCGTCCGCCTTGAAAAGGAAGGGCTGGATACGGTTTGGGTCGCTGAGGCTTGGGGATTCGATGCGCCCAGTCTGATGGGGTATCTCGCAGCACGGACCCAGCGGGTTCAGATCGCTTCGGGAATCTTGCCGCTCTACTCGCGAACCCCTGCTCTTCTGGCCATGACGGCGGCCGGAGTCGACGCGCTCTCAGGGGGGCGGGCCATGCTGGGACTGGGGGCCTCCGGCCCTCAGGTCATCGAGGGCTGGCACGGTGTGCCCTACGACGCGCCGGTGACCCGTTTGCGCGAAATTATTGAAATTTGTCGTCAGATCTGGCGCCGGGAACGCCTGGTTCACTCTGGACGGAAATATCAGATGCCCTTGCCGGAGGGGCAGGGCACCGGTCTCGGGAAGCCTCTGAAGATGATCACCCAGCCTTTCCGCGAAGAGATTCCGATTGCTGTTGCCTCTTTGGGGCAGAAGAGTGTTGAGGTGACCGCCGAGTTGGCCGATGCCTGGTTGCCGGTATTTTGGCTTGCCGGGAAATCGGAGGAACGTTGGGGAGAAGCGCTACGCAAGGGGCGTCTGCGCCGAGATGCTCAGCGCGCTCCGCTCGATATTCACGTGGGGGGGTTGGTTGCGATCGGAGAGGGCCTCGAGTCTCTTCGCGATTTGGGCCGACCCCAAATGGCTCTTTATGTGGGGGGCATGGGGGCCCGAGAGAAAAACTTTTACAACGACGTTTTTGCAAGCTACGGCTACGAGCGGGAAGCCCAGGAAATTCAAAACCTTTTTCTGGCAGGAAAAAAGGAAGAAGCGGCGGCGGCCATTCCCGACGACTTTATCGAGAAAACAACTCTCGTTGGGTCGGAGGGCTTCGTCCGAGACCGCTTGGTGGCGCTTCGAGAGTCCGGGGTCACCAGTCTGAACGTGAGCTTCGCGGGGCAAACCACCGAGGAGCGAGTCTCGATGCTCGGGCGTTTGCAGGAAGTTCTAGCCACCCTCTAATCGGCGGCGTCTCGAGCCGCGACGAGAAGGTCAACGAGAGCTTGGAACTCGTCGCCTGAGGCGTACCTTCCTCCTAGAACGAAGCGAGTCACTCCCAGTTCGGCCAAGTTATTCAGGTGGGCGGCGCTCCGCCCCGGGTCAGATGGGTCGAGGCTTCCGAGGCAGATGACTTCCGGGCGGGGGCGCTCGGCCTCTTCCGCGAGAATGTGTAGGTGCGCGATGGCCGGTTTGAGGCGCACGGGGTCGGCGCCCATCGGCATCCAGCCGTCGCCGAACTGGACGGTGCGTTGCAGCGCATGTTCCCCGGCGCCTCCAATGAAAATCGGAGGGCAGGGCGGCTTCGGACGAAACAGAAAAGGCTGCCCGTTTTCAATGACCACGTCGTCCTCGGCCGCAAAGCAGCGTCGGATCAACTCGAGATGGGCGTCGGTTCTGCGTCCCCGGTCTGATCGAGAGAGGCCCAGGGCGGTGAATTCAGACTTCATCCAGCCGACGCCGATGCCCAGCTTCATTCGGCCTTGGGACAGTTCCTGAATGGTTGCGATCCACTTGGCAGTGGGGAGGGCAGATCGGTAGGGTAAGACCAAGACGCCGGTACCAAGCCCGATCCGTTCTGTGCAGCCGGCGAGCCAAGCCAGACTGGCGAGTGGATCGAGGTAGCGGCCGCCGGAACCCTCGGCATCATCCGGCGGGATGGCGATGTGATCAGGCACCCAGAGGTCGTCTAGGCCGGCCTCTTCGGCAGCGCGGGCGCAACCCCGAATTGTGGCTCGAGTGGAAGCTTCGCCCATCAGTCGAACCGAGATACCTATCTTCATTGGGTTCCTCCTCGCGGTTTTTGATCGAGGTTTCGATGCCTCGAAACGATCTCGGATTTCGGGAGTCCTGTCACCGGGATCAGGGCTGCTAAGATTGCTCCGCCGTAGGCCGTCGCGAACGAGCGCGGGGCGGGCACGAAGCAAGGGGTGCGCGTTTGGCCGGGCCAGAAGGACAATCCGATCACGTCGTTTTCGAGCAGGTGGGTCTCGCTTTTGGGCGAAGGCCGGTCTTTAGTGGCCTGAATCTGGCCTTTCCAAGGCAGAAGATTACGGTCGTGATGGGGGAAAGTGGCGCAGGCAAGAGCACCCTCCTGCGTATGATCGGCGGATTACAGAGGCCCGATCGCGGTGAGGTGAGGGTGGCTGGAGAGTCGCTGGCGGACCTCGACGAGACCGCCTTAGGCCGAGTGCGCCGCAGGCTCGGAATGCTGTTTCAGAATGGGGCCCTGCTCGATTCGATGACAGTCTTCGAAAACATCGCGTTGCCCCTTCGCGAGCATACAGAGCAAAGCGAAGAAGAAATTCGCCGCATGGTGCATCAGCGTCTCAGGGATGTTGGGCTGGGTGATGTCGATGATCTTCTCCCAGGAGAATTATCCGGCGGGATGCTGAGGCGAGCCGCTTTCGCCCGGTCGATCGTGATGGCCCCAGAGATTCTTCTCTGCGACGAGCCGTTTTCGGGACTCGATCCGCCCAATGTTTCTCGGATCGAGGCGCTGATCGTTCATTTGAACCGGAATCTGGGGCTGACCGTGATTGTGAGCTCGCATCACATGGCCAGCAGCCTTCGCATGGCGGATCAGCTCTGTCTCATGAGGGCGGGGGCAGCGATTTCGGGGACACCCGCCGGGCTTGCCTCGAGTCAAGACTCGACGATCGCGAACTTTATGGGCGAGGACGGCGTGAGTTACTTGGCGGGCCTTCAGGATCAGCCATCGGCGGGAGACCCTTCATGAAGGCCGTCGTGGGGGGGCTCGGGCGCTGGGTGACAGAATCCATCGCCGGTCTCGGTGAGATGACGATTTTTGCAGGCCGAATCGTTCGCGCTCTGTGGGTACCCCCTGCCCGAGGTGCATTGATTCGATCAGCTCTTTTTGATTCCGGAGTTCTTTCCCTGGCTCTGGTCTGTGCCTCGGGCCTCACCGTTGGGTTTGTGCTCGGCCTCCAGCTCTATAACACGTTGAGTCGTTTTGGAGCGGAGGAGTCCTTAGGGACCGCCGTAGGTCTATCTCTGATCCGAGAGCTGGGCCCTGTGCTGACCGGGTTGCTTGTCGCTGGTCGTGCGGGTTCCGCAACGACGGCCGAAATAGGGGCGATGAAGGCGACCGAACAGCTCGATGGCCTGCGCATGATGGCGATTGATCCGGTTCATTTTGTTGTGATGCCGCGGGCCGTGGCCCTGACCCTCGTGATGCCTCTTCTCTCCGCCGTGTTCGTTCTCTGCGGAATCGGCGGGGCTTACCTGATCGGTGTCGAATTGTTGGGGCTCGATTCAGGGAGTTATCTGGCGAATCTTGAGAATGCGATCCAGTTCCGAGAAGACGTGCTTCAGAGTTTGGTGAAGTCCTTGGTGTTTGGTCTTTTGCTGGCTTGGATCGCGACCTGGCGAGGCTTCTCCTGTGCCCCCCATGCGGCGGGGGTGTCCCGGGCGACAACCTCGACGGTCGTCACCGCCTCGGTCTGTATTCTTCTGGCGGACTATGCTTTGACGGCACTTTGGGCCGTCTGAGGCCGGAGCGACTGAACTTTGGACTGGGCTCGTTTGAAACGTGTTTAAATGAGGAGGAGGGAAGCCATGCAGGAGTCGTCTGGGCGAGATCTTGCCGTCGGTGGATTCGTTTTGCTGGGCCTTGCAGCGATTGCCTACCTCTCGTTGCAGATCGGAGGCGTTTCCCTTGGACACGAGGGGGGGCTTGTCTTGGTGGCTCGTTTCGATGATATCGGTGGACTCACTCCTCGCTCACCGGTGCGCGTGGCCGGTGTAAAAGTGGGCCGAGTCGAGCAAATTGATTTGGACGAAGATCTGCGGGCCAAGGTGATCCTCGATGTCGACCCCGGTCTGGGTCTGTCCATTGACACTGCCGCGGCCATCCGAACAGCAGGGCTGCTTGGGGATCAGTTTATCGCCCTTGAGCCTGGGGCAGAGGATGCCTACCTCGAGAGCGGTGAAGAGTTCATGTTTACCGAGTCGGCCTGGAACGTAGATGCTCTGGTCGGAGCCTTGGTGCACGGTGATGCGACCGGAGAGGACGACTGAACTCAAGGTGTTGTTCTTGAATCGTTTTTTCTCCAACCGATCCCGAATGGGTATCGCGGCGCTCGGCCTGACTCTCGCGACGGGCCTGACCGTGGCCGAGCGTGTTTTGGCTGAACCGCCTGAGGACGCTTTGCCACCCACCGTCGCCCTTGAGGCAGAGGTTGACGACGGCCTCGCAACCCCCGGGCAGATGGATCCTAAGCGAGCCATGGCGGCGGAAATCGAAATTCAGCGGGAGATCGCCGAAGGCCGCATTCCGAATCCGGACCCTTGGGAAAATTTTAATCGCCGGATGTTTCGACTCAATGAACAGGCAGACGTTTATGGCTTCGAGCCTGCCGCGCGTGCCTGGCGCTTCATTACGCCCAGCATCCTTCGGAAAGGCATCGATAATTTTAACGCCTTGCTATTGATGCCCGTCGTTTTGGGCAATGGAATTCTTCAGTTGAAACCGCTTAATGCCGTTCAAGACATTGCTCGAATCGTCTATAACGCCACCTTCGGTTTGGCAGGGCTGATCGACGTGGCAACGATGGTGGGCATTCCTCAGAATGACGAGGACTTTGGCCAGACGCTGGGTTATTGGGGCGTCCCATCGGGCCCCTATGTCGTCATGCCATTTTTTGGTCCATCGACCATTCGAGGGAGTGTTGGCCGCCTCGGGGATTCAGCTGGAACGTATTACTTCTCCCTGCTTCCGATTTGGGCAACTTTTATGGTTCGGGGCATTGAGCTTGTGAATCTGCGCGCTCGCTTCTTGGATGAGTTCGATGAGAATCGTCGGGAGTCTTTCGATTATTACGTCTTTCTGAGGGACGCGTACCTTCAGAATCGTCGCGCCCGGATCGGGCGTGCGCGGGGCGAGAATGAAATGCTCCCCGGGGCGGGAGACGATCTCTACTACTTCGATGACGAGGAAGAGTGGGACATGGAAGACTCGGAAAGGGCTGGAGACCAGGACGGATCTGGGGTCCAGCGGGAGCCAGATTCGGTCAAGTCTTCTCCTGTCGGGGGGGCAGATGATGAATCGAAGTAGAAGTCCTCGCTGGGAAAGAGTTGGCTTTCAAGGGCTGGTCCTGTGGACGGGAGCTCTGCTGGTTCTGTGGTGTCAGGTGGGAGTCGCTTTGGCGGCGCGGCCAGCACCTCCTGAAGATCCAGAGGCGTTTGTCGTCGCTCCGACTCAGCTGGTGGCTGAGACCCTAGAGCAGATTATCGCGGTTTTGCAGAATCCGACGCTCTCTGCTGAAGCCAGGCGGCAAGAAATCGAGGCGCTGGCTTTCGCCGTTTTCGATTTTAAAACGATGAGTAAGCTCGTTTTAGCCAGAAATTGGAAGAAGCTTGATCCCGCCGAGCGAGAAGAGTTCGTAGCTCAATTTAAGATTTACCTCTCGCGCAATTACGGCAGCCGTCTCGATCGATTTCGGCAAACCGAGGTGGTGATTTCCGGGGCAAGAGTGGAGCCGCGGAATGACGTGACCGTCTTCTCCACCGTAGCCGATGGGGAATACGCTGGTGTCCAACTCGACTACCGACTTCGTCAGCGTGACGGTCGCTGGAGGGTGATCGATGTCGTCATCGAAGGCATTAGCCTAGTTGCCAACTTCCGTTCTCAATTTCGAGAGGTCCTGAGTCGGAAAGGTCCCGAAGCGCTCATTCGTCAGCTTTACAAAAAGAATGCGCAACCGGATTCGGAGTCGTCCGATGCGACCTCGACCGAAACAGATTCCTGATCGGTCAAAGAGATTGGGGTAGAGGCAGGAGGTCCCGGTGCTCAGTGATCTTTTTTCGATCGTTGCGCCGGTCTACGTGTGTGCTGGGATCGGTTTTTTTTGGGTCCGGAGCGGGCGGCGCTACGACACCGAGCTGATGACGGACCTGATCTTTTTTATCGGAGCACCCAGTCTCGTTTTTTCGAGCCTCGTCTCCCAGTCGATTGGGCGAGAAAGTCTTGAGACGATGTTTGTGGCCGTCGTGATCGCCTACGTGGCGCTGGCTTCCGGGGCGGCGGTTGTCCTTCGTTTGACGGGGCAACCGCTGCAGACTTTTCTGGCTCCGATGACTTTTGGGAATGCGGGCAATATGGGGCTCCCTCTCTGTTATTTCGCTTTTGGCGCTCCGGGGCTGGAATTAGGGATCTGCTTTTTTGTCGTCGGAACGTTGGCTCACTTCACCGTTGGCCAGGCGGCCTGGAGTGGGCGACCGGCCTGGGGTGCAATCCTGCGCTCTCCAGTGGTCTGGTCAGTTTCGCTCGCGTTTCTTTTTTTGGGATTCGAGGTGGAGGTCCCGCGCTGGTTGATGCGGACGACGGGTTTGCTCGGCGATTTTACGATTCCCATCATGCAGCTCACGCTTGGGGTTTCACTGGCCGGGTTCCGGCTTCGGCACGTTCGCCGGAGCCTTGGGCTCTCGGTCTTGAAAATTGCCGGCGGAGCCGCTGTGGGGGCGGGGGTGGCCGGCCTGCTCGGGCTGGAAGGCGTGGCCCGGGGGGTATTGATTCTGCAATGCGCCATGCCGGTCGCTGTTTTCAATTACATGTTTGCGGTGCGGTTTAATCGCGAACCAGAAGAGGTGGCCAGCGTGATTGTGGCCTCGACGTTGATGGCCTCAGTGGCTCTGCCGATTCTCATCGGACTTCTTGTTCCCGCGGTGTCACCCGGTTAAGGAGAGGCTCTCCGGCGGGGTCGGGACAGCCCCATTTTTTAGCCCCCGGAGTCAGCGGTTTCCGCTTCGGCCCCGGGTGGGGTGGCGTCGAGACGATTGTCCAAGTAGCCCTCGGGGAGTGCGACGCGCTGGCTTCGGCCTTTCTTGCCCCTTTTGACTCGCATGGCCGAGGGCGGAAACTCGATGTTGCCCGAAGCCTCACCCAGAACATCCTCAAGTTCATGCAGGGATTCAATTCGAATGAGTTCCTGGCGCCATCGCGTGCTGCCCGGAAAGCCCTTGGTGTACCAGGTGGCGTGTTTTCTGAAGGAAAGAATCCCCCCGCGTTCACCGGCCCAGTCGACCAGTCGTCGAGCATGATCGATCATGATCTCCCGAACACGGCCGAAGTTCGGGGGGTCTTTCGGGGCCCGCCCGGCGAAAACCGCGGCCAAATCCGCGAAGAGCCACGGCCTTCCGAGACAGCCCCTTCCTACGACGACTCCATCGCACCCGGTGGCTCGCATCATGCGCAAGGCATCCCATGCTTCCCAGATGTCCCCATTTCCGAAGACCGGAATGTGTTGAACAGCCTGCTTGAGGTCAGCAATGGCTTCCCAGCGAGCTTCTCCCGAATACAGCTGAGCGGCGGTTCGGGCGTGAAGGGCGACTGCCGCACAGCCCTCTTCCTGTGCCACGCGACCTGCATCGAGATAAGTCATCACGTCTTCATCGATGCCCATCCGAAATTTGATCGTGACGGGAATGGTGCCCGCCTCTCGGACAGCGGCGCGAACGATGTGGGCGAGCAGCCGGGGTTTGGCCGGAATCGCGGCGCCGCCTCCCTTGCGCGTTACTTTGCGCACCGGGCAGCCAAAATTCATGTCGATGTGATCGACTCGGTTTTCGTCGACGAGGAGTGCGACGGCCTTGCCGACGTATTCGGGGTCCACGCCGTAAAGCTGCAGACTGCGAGGCGTTTCATCCGGGCCAAACTCAGACAGGTGGAGGGTTTTTGGGTTGCGCTCAACCAGCGCACGGGCTGTGATCATTTCGCTGACGTACAGCCCGGCTCCGGATGCACGGCAGACGGCTCGGAAGGGCGCATTGGTGATGCCCGCCATCGGGGCCAAGACCACGGGCGTCTCTAGGCGAATCGATCCGATGTGAACCGGACCAAATTCGCCGGGAGCGGCCGGGACGATCCCCTGATTCATTTCTCCGATGTATCGCGGATCCATCCCCAGTGGATAACAAACCCCGAAGCAGGTCTCCCGTTTGCCCGGGCCTGGGGCCCCGGCTCCCCGCCCGTCGAGACGGCTGAGCATCGGGCGAAAGGCTATCTTGCCGGTTGAGGAGGGGAATGGCAGTGGGACAGGGGGCATCGAGAAAGCGAAGGGGTGGATTGCTTGCGGTCACCGGTCTTGGTGCCCTGTGGCTCTTCCTCGTGATTTCTCCGCCTGCGATGGGGCAAGGGGTCAGTGAACCGCAGGTCGAGCTTGAAGATGTGGTCGCTGTTGAGCGCCTCGGCCGCGACATCTACGCGTACGATTTGCTGGGGACAGGAACAGCCCAGATCCGACTGGAAATCGGGGAGGAGGTCGCCTGGATGGGGGCCCAGGGGCAGATTGCTGTCGTGGTGACGGACCGGCGTCTCCTGGCGCTCCAAAGCGGGCAGGGGGCTTGGCAGGAAATTCGTCTCAGGGTGCATGAAAGCCCGCCAGAAAATGCCCTAATCGGTAAGCGGGTCGCTTTGGTCGTTACGGACAAGCGACTGCTGGGCTTCGATACTGGTGCCGGGCAATGGCTTTCGATCGACCTTGGCCCCAATGAGCGGCTCCTAGACGCCCGGGTTGGAGCCCAGACTGCCCTGGTGCTCACCGACCGGAAGGCGTACGGGTTATCCCCAGAGCGAGGGGGCTTTGTGGGGATTTCGCTGGCGATTCAGGAAAAAATTCTGTCCGTAGGGACGACGGCGAATGCCGCGACGGTTTCCACCTCCTGGCGCTATCTGGTTTTTCGCGCGCCGGCGGGGACCTGGACCGAATCTCGGCGCAAGCTGGACTGATCGGCAGCGTTTGTAAAGCGCCATGCACTTCTTCGGCTTTATTCTCCGGTGTACTTGAACCCGGGGCGGGAATCCTCCATCTTCCCCAGGCCCCCCTCTACAGAGTGAATGCGGGTTTGTGGCCCGCTTCGGAGAGTGCATGGCACGGCAGAAGGTCGCCTACGACGAAAAGGCGATTCAGACGCTCGACGCCCTAGAACACATCCGTCTTCGGACAGGGATGTACATCGGGCGCCTCGGGGATGGCAGTCACGCTCAGGACGGCATCTACGTGATGCTGAAAGAGGTGATCGATAACTCCATTGATGAGTTCATCATGGGGGTCGGCAAGAAAATCGAAATTGCTCGCGAGGGTGACGAGCTTTCCGTTCGCGACTACGGGCGCGGGATTCCCCTTGGCAAAGTGGTGGATTGCGTCAGCCAGATCAATACCGGTGGAAAGTACAATGACGACGTCTTTCAGTTTTCGGTGGGTCTCAATGGAGTCGGCACGAAAGCGGTGAATGCGCTTTCCAGTGATTTCGAAGTCGTGAGTCGCCGGGAAGGTCGGTATGTCCGGGCGAATTTTCAGCGTGGCAAGCTGAAGGGCGAAAAAAAGGGACGGGAAAAGGGGGCGGAGGGCACCTTTGTCCGTTTTGTGCCGGATCCTGAAATTTTCGGATCCTACGCTTGGAACGAAGACTTCATTGCCCATCGACTGCGTTACTACGCGTATCTGAACGCCGGCCTTGAGCTCTCGTACAACGGTGAAAAGTTTCGCAGCAAGGCGGGCTTGGCTGATTTGCTCGCCCACGAGATCGGAGAAGAAGAACCGCTTTACGACATTGTTCATTGCCGGGACGACAAGTTTGAATTCGCCTTCACGCATGTCAGCACGTACGGCGAATCCTATTACTCATTCGTGAACGGTCAATATACGAACGATGGCGGCACCCATCAGAGCGCATTTCGAGAGGGTGTTCTCAAGGGAGTTAACGAGTTCGCCAAGAAAAATTTTGCGGGTGAAGACGTGCGGGACGGTCTTGTTGGGGCGGTGGCCATCAAGCTGCAAGATCCCGTTTTTGAGAGCCAAACCAAAAACAAACTCGGATCGACAGAGGTGCGGGGTTGGGTCGTGCCCGCGGTGAAAGACCATGTGGTTCGATGGCTTCACCAGAATCAAGAAGCCGCCAAGAGTCTACTTGAGAAGGTGGCGAGCAATGAAAGAATCCGGAAAGAGCTTTCTGCCATCAAGAAAGAGGCGAGAGAGCGAGCTAAGAAAGTAGCTCTTCGAATCCCCAAGCTCACCGACTGCAAGGTTCATTTCGATGATGCCAAAGGAAAGCGGCGAGAGGAAAGCACGATTTTTCTTGCCGAGGGCGATTCGGCAGCCGGCGTCATGGTGCCGACTCGCGATGTGCTGACCCAGGCCATTTACTCCCTGAAGGGCAAGCCTTTGAATTGCCATGGGCTCAAGCGCGACGCGATTTATAAGAACGAAGAGCTCTATAACATCATGCGCGCACTTGGGATCGAAGATGGGATCGAAGGCCTGAGGTATAACAGGGTCGTTTTGGCGACGGATGCCGATGTCGATGG
>JAQWNI010000145.1 GCA_029268645.1 Myxococcota bacterium | reverse complement strand
ATTTCCTCCTCGTCCAGGTCGAGCCCCGCCGACGCCATCCGCCGCTGCAATTCGCCCAGGGCCCGGCCGACGGGCGCGGCGTGCAGGGGAAAGGGAAAGCGATCGGGCTGAACCCGGCCCAGGGCCAGGTTGATATCGGTGAGACTCAGTTCGCTCGCCCTGGGCTGACCATCGGCTCCGGTCACGCCGTAGCAGAGGGGGCCCGGGTCCGACCCCGCACTTTCTGGCCCCACGGTCAAACGAAATCCGTCGAATCGACAAAGCGAGCCCCCGCCCGCTGCCACGGTGTGGATCTGAAGCATCGGGGCGCGTACACGAATTCCGGCCACCTGACTCTCAAAGGACCGCTCGACTTCTCCATCTCGAATCAGAGAGACGTCCGTCGAGGTCCCCCCCATATCAAAGCCTATGGCGTGCTTCGCCCCGGCCTGTGAGGCCACCCGGGCCGCAGCCACCACCCCGCCCGCGGGTCCCGACAATAGGGCCCGTGGGCCCCTGAATCCGGAGGCATCGATTAAGCCTCCCGAAGATTGCATAAAAAGCAGCTCAGCCCCGGGAAGCTCCGACTTCAAAAGCCCCACGTGACTTCGAAGCAACGGCGTCAGATAGGCATCGGCCACGGTCGTCTCTGCGCGGGCGAGGAAACCAATTTCCCGACCGACCTCATGGGAGCAGACCACATCTTCGAAACCACAAGCCTCCGCGACTTCGCGGACCCTCTCCTCTACCTCCGAAAACGCGTAGGCATGCATCCCCGTCACGGCGACTGATTGTGCACCCGCGACCTTCGCCCCACGAAGTTGGCTCGCCAGACCCGCCTCATCAAAGTCCGAGACGCATTGCCCCTCCGCCGACATCCTGCCTTGCCATTCAATCGTCCATTGCGCGAGAGGGGACGGTCGTTCAATCCGCAGATCGAACAGATCGGGCCGCTCCTGGGTCCCAATGGCAAGCACATCGCCCAAACCTTGATCCGTAACCCAGACAGTCGGACGGCCCCGACGTTCCAGCAACGCATTCGTGGCCACCGTCGACCCAAGTCTCACTCGGCACCGAGGGAGAGGCGCATCTTGATCCCGCTCGCCGGACTCTCGCCGCCAGAGTTCTCGAATTCCCCGGAGCGGTGCATCCTCATCCGAGAGCAGCTTATGCACGACTATTCTGCCGTCGGGAGTGCGGCCGATGCAATCGGTGAAGGTTCCCCCTCTGTCAATCCAAAATTCCCACATCTTCCCCCTGCCCCTCTGCCCATTGAGCCGGCCACCAGCGCGTTTCAGGACCCTCCGAGTCAACTCGACTCCCACCAGGCAGCGAACCTACTCCGAGAAACTCCGCCCCCGGCGCCCCTTGAGTCTGGCGAGAACCCTCTTTAAGGCCTGCTTCGAATCACGGTCGCCCAGCAACAGAAGCCCCGCCCCGGACACAGCCGCATAAAGCCCGCCACCGACCGACAATTCAAGCAGCGCTCCTTGGAAACCGGGCGATGCCGGCGCCCAAAGATACGCAACCGCCCCGCCTACTCCCGCAATCAAGAGGGCCCGCAGAACCGTCGACGCCAGAGGCCCCAAGGCCGGACCACCAAAGCGAACACGCGCCCAACCAAGCGTCACCCCCGCGTTGGCCGAGATGGCCACGACCCCGGCGATCGCCAACCCCGGGGCACCCCAGCGCTGAGTGCCCAGCGCATAAATCGGTAAGGCTGCGAGGGCGAGGGCCGTCCCGATCAACATGGCGCGCCACATTTCTCCCCGCGCAAAAAATGCCCGTACAGCCACCTGCTGGGTGACCCAACCCGGAACGGCCCATGCCAGGATCGCCAGCAAAGTAGACACCCGAACGGAGTCCTCCGCCGAAAAAGCGCCCCGTTCATACAAAACTCGGACCACTGGCCCGGCCAGAACCATCAATCCCCCGGCAAGGACCACGGCGCCAAAGAGCGTCACACGAAGGGTGCGCGCCAAGAGCCCATTCAGATCGGCCTGTCGTCCCTCCGCGTGCAGAGCCGCCAGACTGGGTAACGCCGCCGTCGCGACCGCCTGTCCCAGGACGGCAACCGGCGCCATCATTAGCCGACGCGCATAGGCGAGAGAAGCCAGAACGCCGACCCCGATCGCCTGACCGAACCATCGTTCATACCACTCATCAACGGTCGTCAACGAGAGACCGAGCATTAAAGGCAAGGCTGCCAAGACGTATGTTCGGAAAGCCGGGTCGAGGGGAGCCACCCGGAAGCCCAGGGGCACCAAAGATCGAATTTGCCAAAGAGGCACCAAGAAAGCCCCGGCGAAGGCACCCCCCAGAGCACCCCAGGCGAACCCTTCGATCCCGGTTCCCCAAAGCCCGCCGACGATGATGCCGCCGTTGTACAGCAAAGGCGCCGCAGCCTGGGCGCCAAACCGACCATGCGCCATCAGAACCGCCCGAGCGATGCCGCCCAGAACAAAAAAGACCTGCGCAGGAAGGACAATCCGGGTCAGTCGCACCGTGAGGAGGCGGGTTTCTGGATCGAAATCTGAAAATTGCCAGTCGATGGCCGCCGGTGCCTGCCACCAGAGCGCTGCGGTCAGCCCGACCGTCACCAGCCCGAGCGAGCCCAGCACTGAATGAAACAGCGCAGTGCTCGATTCCTCACCTTCTTCTTTAAGTTTCTTTAGATAAAGCGGTGTGAAGGCGATCGCCAGAGCGCCGCCAGCCAAGAGATAGTTCAGAATGTCGGGAATCTGGAAGGCGGCGGAGAACGCATCGGTCGCGGGCCCGATGCCCTGGCGATCGGCCAAAACCATCTCGCGCACAAACCCAAGCAGACGCGACAACAAAACGCTGCCCGCGAGGAGTGCCGCAGCCCACCCCACCTGACGACCGCTCAGCGCAGCGCTGGAATGAGCCTCCAGCGCGGTTTTATTTGTTTGCTGCGGGTCCTTCGACACGGCCCCCCCCGCCCCGAGTATGCGCCATCTGGCATCGAGATGGACCGCCGCTGCACTCCGGCTTCAGTCCTCTGCGGCCGGGTCCAGGGGATTGGGTTCTCGCCAGATTTGGCCGTCCCAAGTTTCCATCAAGGCTTCTTCCCCCTCCCGTCCTCGCCAGAAGGGATAATCGAGCGGCACTTTGCCGTGGGGCGTATCCAGGACGTATTGAGGAATCGCAAAGCCACTGGTCCGGCCGCGCAGGCCCCGGAAAATTTCGAGACCCCTTTCAATGGGGACTCGAAAGTGACCCGTCCCTTCGAGCAGCTGCGCTTGGTAGCAGTAATAGGGCCGCACTCGAATCCGGACCAGCCCTTCACAAAGCGCCTTCATGGTTTCGAGATCGTCGTTGATGCCCCGCATCAGGACGCTCTGGTTGCCCACTGGAATCCCCGCGCGCAACAGGCGATCGCAGGCCTCGGCCGCGGGCGCGGTGATCTCACGGGGATGGTTGAAATGTGTATTGACCCAGATCGGGTGGTAGCGCGACAACATGTCACACAATTCCTGCGTCACCCGGCACGGCAAGGTCACTGGCAGTCGTGTTCCAAGACGGATCAACTCGACGTGGGGAATCGAGTGAAGACGTGCAAGCAACCACTCGAGCCGCCCGTCTGAATACACCAGGGGATCTCCGCCTGTGAGCAGAACGTCTCGAATTTCCGGGGTCGCCGCGATCCAATCGAGTGCCACCTGCAATTCTTTTTTCTGCATGGACCAATCGACATCGCCCACCATCCGCTTGCGCAGACAGTAGCGGCAGTACAGGGCGCACTCGTTGTTCACACAAAAGGCGATCCGATCGGGATATACCCGGATAACGTTCTTGACCGGCGAATGCAGAACCTCGTCCAGCGGGTCCGCTAAGCCCGCCGTGTCCTGCCCCTCCTCAAGGCTCGGAACGACCTGCCTACGAAGGGGGCAGTTTGGGTCCTCTCGACTCATCAGATGCGCGTAGTAGGGCGTGATCACAAAACGGAACCGACGAGACAAGTCCTCAATGGCCGCGACTTCCCCGGGAGTGGGGTCGATGTAACGGGCCAGCTCCGAAGCGGTTCGAATCCGGTGACGCAACTGCCAGGCGGGGTTTTCCCAGTCCTGGAGCGCCACGCCCTCAGGCGGACCGATGTCGACCGGGGCTGAATGAACAGATTTACGAATCATTGGGATGTCTCACCCCCTTGGTGCCAGGCCGCGGCGACACTAAACCCAAGCGAACCAATCCCATCTCGATAACCTCGGCCAAAAGAGCGTCAAGCGTTCGCCCCTCCAGTTCCGCCAGGATGGCGAAGGTGCCGTCCAGGCCGAAAGTCGGAAGCGGATTAATTTCTAAAAAGATCGGGTTTCCGAGCGAATCCAACCGAAAATCGGCCCGTGCAAAATCACGACATTCAAACAGCTCGAACACCGCTTGGCCCAAAGAGGCCAAGCGGGCTTCGAGTTCCGGCGTCAGCGTACCCGGCACACTGGGAGCTGTCTCTTCGTCATTCAACACATGCCAACCGATCCCCGAGACTGGATCAAGAGCCCGTTGCACAACGGGCAAGGCACGAGCCGGCTGATGCCCTACCACCGTCACGGTGTACTCCGGCCCGGGCACAAAGGCCTCGACCAGGGCCGGCTGATCATAATCCTGCACAATGCGGTCAACCTCCCGGATCAACTCGGACCGCCCCTCGACGCGTGAACTCCGGCGGATCCCTTTGGCGGTCCCCTCCCAGCGAGGTTTCACAAAAAGCGGGAACTCGCAGGGCAGTGGAGCATTCGCCGCCTCCTCCGCACCCGCCAACACACACTGAGGAGCCACGGCGATCCCCGCAGCGGCCACAGCCCTGTTCGCCCAGGCCTTGTCGAGAGTGGTCGATAACGTCAACGCATCGGAGCCGAGAAAAGGAACTCCCGCCATTTCAAGGAGCACCGGTGCCCAGGCTTCGCGGTTTCGAGACCCATGACCTTCCGCGATATTGAGGACCACATCGAGGCGGCCCGCTGAATCATTTCGAACGCCGCGCGCCCAAAAATCCTCGGGTGAGCCCACTCGAATTGGCTGATGCCCGAGCCTTCCGATCGCCTCCTCGAGGACTTGGATCGTAGACTCGGGTTCGTACTCCACGTTGGCATCCACCGGCGCACCGGGGCGAGGTTCGTAGCGATCGAAGGTCTCGTAGACGATGCCGATATCGAGTTCGCGATCCCTTTGCGAATTCATGGCCAATCCTCTCCCGGCTGCGGGCCAACTCGTCTAGCCTAAAAGGCGATCGGTGCGCCACAGTGGACGTGCCACTTTCGCGAAAAACCGGATGAGCCCGCCATCGTGCCCCAACATCGACTGACCTGGACGCTTCTCGCTTGGGCCCCCACCGCTCTTTGGGCTCTTGTCATCTGGCAGTTGGGCGGCGATGACTGGAGCGCGCCCACAACTTCTCGATTCCTCGGTCCCCTGATCGAATGGATTTTTCCCACTCTCGATATTCAAACTCGCATGGAACTGGCCGCGGCCCTCCGAAAGCTCGCGCACCCGGCAGTTTACGGAGGACTTGCGATCTTGGCCTATCCGGCCAGCCTTCGCACCTTGCGGGGCCGCCGGGGGGTCGGGCAGGCCCTGCTAACTCTCCTGCCGGTGGTCCTCTTGGCGACGGCCGACGAGTGGCGACAATCGGCCTCTTCGGTCCGGACAGGCTCTCAGTTCGATGTTCTGCTCGACCTAGCCGGAGGAATCGTTGCACTCGGACTCGCCCGTCTCGGCGAGCGACACATTCCTCACCAACGACATAAATTCTTTCAGCCCAAAGACCAAATTTGATATCGTCCCAGCCGTCATGAACGCCGCCCTTCTCGCCGCCATTGTCTTTGTTGCGTTTGCGCTGGGGTACCGATTCTACTCGGCCTTTCTGTCACGCCGGGTCTTTGCGATCCGGCCAGACGAGCCGATGCCGTCAAAGGAATTCGAAGACGGCATCGACTACGTACCCGCTCGACTCCACGTGCTCTGGGGCCATCATTTTGCGTCCATCGCCGGCGCCGCTCCGATCGTCGGACCGGCTATCGCGGTAATCTGGGGATGGGCCCCGGCCCTGCTGTGGGTGTGTGTCGGGACCATCTTCATGGGGGCCACCCATGACTTTTCGGCCCTCGTCATCAGCATGCGACATCAAGGTCGGTCCATCGGCGAAATTGCCGGCCACGTAATCAGCCCTCGGGTCCGCACGCTTTTCCTGATGATCATTTCTTTGCTGATCTGGGTCGTACTGGCCGTTTTTGCGTACATCATCGGAACACTTTTCGTATCCACACCCAGCTCTATCTTCCCGATCAACGTCCAAATTCTTGTCGCCCTCTGCCTGGGCTGGCTAGTCTATCGACGCGGAATCCCGATGTTCATCCCATCGCTCTTCGCGTACGCAGGGCTATTGGTCGCCATCTTTTACGGAGAAGCCTTCGCCGACGCCTTCCCTTTGATTAAGACGGTTCCGGTGATCGGCTGGGTCTGGGCTCTTTTGATCTACTCATTCATCGCCAGCGTCCTGCCCGTCTGGTTGCTTCTTCAACCTCGGGATTACCTCAACTCTCACCAGCTCGTCACAGGCCTAGTGATTCTATCCGCCGGCCTCTTCGTCCTGCGCCCCGAGGTCGTCGCTCCGGTGATTCAGTTGGATCCCAAGGGCGCCCCCAGCCTGATCCCGTTTCTCTTCGTCACCATCGCATGCGGGGCCATCTCGGGCTTCCATGGCCTGGTCTCATCCGGGACGACCTCAAAACAACTCGCGCGAGCCTCCGACGCCCGTCCGATTGGCTATGGGGCAATGCTGGGAGAAGGGCTTTTGGGCCTGCTCGCCGTGCTCGCGGCCACTGCAGGCTTTTCCAGCGCCGAAGAATGGTCGAACCACTATGCCAGCTGGGGTGCGGCCAACGGCCTCGCCGCCAAATTGGATGCTTTTGTCTCTGGGGGCGCCACATTTGTGGAGAGCCTCGGCATCGATCGCGAGGTGGCCCGGACCTTCATGGCCGTCATGGTGATCGCCTTTGCGGCCACCTCCCTTGATACCAGTGCACGGATCCAACGCCTGGTCATTTCCGAACTCGCCGAGGCCTACGGAATTCGCTCCCTTCGCAATCGTTTCCTGGCCGGGGCACTGGGAATCGGTGCTGCCCTGCTTTTGGCCACAACCCAGGGAGGCGGTACCGGGGGCTTGGCACTCTGGCCCCTCTTCGGAACCACGAACCAACTCGTGGCCAGTGTCACTCTGCTTGTCGTCTCGATCTGGCTGAAGCGCCAGGGGCGGCCCATTGCCTACACGGCCATTCCCATGGTGGCCCTTTCGCTCACCACTGCCTGGGCGATGACCGGCAATCTCCAGCACTACTTCGCGGATTTCGAAAACCTATGGCTACTGGCCCTGTCGGGCACCGCGGTGTTGGGCCTCGATCTCTGGATCCTGCTGGAGGGGGGACGGCTGTTGCTCGCCCCGTCCGCTCAGCAACCCTCGGAGCGCTGAACCGGTCTCTATCCGGCCTGCGTTCACTGCAGAGTCTGGGCTCTCCGGGTTTAAAGGACAGCCCCTGACCCATCATCATCGAAGCGCTTCCTACGAGTCAAGAGGTCCTGCGCCGACACCTCGACAGCCGCCGTATTAGCCGGCTCATTCCCCGGCAACAGCGCCAGGATGACCCCGAGATGGGTGACGACCACCAGTCGACCCGAGGCAATCCGTCCGAGCCAGTCTTCCATCGCTTCCAAGGCTCTCCGACGAATCTCCCCACGCGATTCACCGCCCCCTGGTCGCACGTCCGGAGCCCCCGACTCGAAAGCTCTGAGGCCCCGCGGATCCTCTAATTCGATCTGCTCGCGGGTCTGACCTGACCAATGGCCCACATCCAGCTCACGAAAGCGCGGATCCTGGACGGCTTCCAAGCCCAGAGCCTTCGCGACGGGCGCGGCGGTCTGGACCGCCCGTTTCAAGTCACTACACACCAGCGCCGTCGCGGGCTGACCGGCCATGCGTTCCCCCAGCACCCGGGCTTGCGCCTCGCCCTCGGTGGAGAGAGGCGGATCGGCATGACCTTGCCAACGCCTCGCCGCATTCCAATCTGTCTGGGCATGGCGAATCAACATCACCCGCTTCTCGATCGTGGCCTCAGTCATGGGGTCGGAAATCTAATGGAACCAGCCCCGCTGTCCATCGACAGACAGCCCTCCGAGTCACGTGGCTGAAGCCAATCAGCCGAGGCATGGATTCAAGGTGCCTGAAAAGCCTCGGCGTCCAGCTGGCCCTCACTGCGCGCCACGATGCAGGTCACTGCAGCATCCCCGGTAATATTGACCGCTGTGCGGACCATATCGAGCAGTCGATCAACACCGATGATCAGCGCGATGCCTTCGACGGGCAGATTGGCCTGACGGAGCACCAGAGCGAGCATGATCAACCCCACTCCGGGCACACCCGCCGTCCCGATGGATGCCAAAGTCGCTGTCAACACCACTCCGAGATATTGAGCCGGACCCAAATCCAAACCATAGGCCTGCGCGATAAAAACCGTCGCCACACCCTGCATGATCGCGGTGCCGTCCATATTGATCGTCGCGCCGAGCGGGATCGTAAACGAAGCGACGCGGTTGTCTACGCCCAGCCGCTCCTCAGCGGTCTCCAAAGTCACCGGAAGCGTGGCATTGCTACTGGCTGTACTGAACGCAAACGAAATAGGCGCTCTCATCTTTCTCAGGAAAACCCGTGGATCGAGCCCCGAGAAAATTCGCAATAGCATTGGATAAACGACCAATCCATGGAAGAGCAGAACGGCCAACACAACGCTGAAGTAACTGGCCAACTGCGCAATGGCCCCCAGCCCCTGATCAGCAAAAATGCGCGCTAGCAGACAGAAGACGCCGTACGGGGCGATTTCCATCAGAACAGTCACGAGCCGAAGGACCACTTTATTCAGGTCCTCGAAAACCGCAAGAAGGCGGCGGCCCGGATCTCCGGACAAGCTCATCGCGAATCCAAAAAGGAGCGCGAAGACGATGATCTGCAGCATATTGCCTTCAGCCATCGCCTGAACGGGATTCGAAGGAAAAATATTGACTACCGTTTCGGCCCAACCCGGGGCCGCTCGCGGAGCGAACTCAAGGTTGGTCGGCAGATCCAATCCGTCCCCCGGACGAAAAAGTGCCGCCGCCGACAGAGCCACACTGATGGCAATCGCCGTCGTGGCCAAATAAAGCGCCAAGGTTTTTCCACCGATGCGCCCGAGCCGCGATATGTCATCGAGGGAAGCCGCCCCACAAACCAGAGAAACGAACACCAAGGGCACGACCAGCAGCTTCAGGCTGGCCATAAAAACGGCGCCAACCACGTAAAACAATCCATCGATCAGGAAGCCATGAAGCCCACGCTCGAGTAGACCTTCGGGATCAAGACCGTGGCGAAGCATGTTCAACCCAACCCCCAGAATGAGGCCGGCCGCCATACCGATCACGATCCGGGACGTGAGACTCCGCCGAGGCCGAGCCTCCTCGATCTCCGTCACCCCTCCTCCCCTCTCCGCAGCGCAGTCGCACCCCCACCCCGGGGCGCCAATCCGCTAGGCGACCAGCTCTCGATGACCGGGATGAGTTGAGCCAACGCACGCGCCCTGTGTGAGATCTGATCCTTCACTTCTGCGGGGAGTTCAGCCATTGCCCGATCGTAACCCGTCGGAACGAAGACGGGATCGTAGCCAAAGCCCCCTTCCCCACTGGGAGCCTTCAGCAGTGTGCCCGGGCAGAATCCCGCGGCAGTCTCAAGCCGGCCGTCTGGGGTAGCGATCGCCGCATGGCAGACGAATCGTGCATTCCGAGTTGACTCAGGCGATCGCTCAACCTCCATAAGCAGGTGCGCCACACGACCCGAATCATCCAGCCCTGCCCCCCCATAGCGCGCGGAAAGTGGTCCCGGAGCACCGTTGAGCGCGTCCACCTCAAGGCCCGAATCATCAGCAATCGCCCACTCGCCCACCTGGTCGCACACGGCCTGAGCCTTGGCAATCGCGTTGACATCATAATCCGTTCCTTCCTGAGGAAAGGCCACCGGGCTAAAGCCATCCAAGGAACACACCTCAATCGGTAGGTTTGCCAGGAGACTGACCATCTCCCGTACTTTGCCCCGGTTGCCGCTGGCCACGACCAGTCGGCGCCCGATTTCAGGAATCCCATCCGACCTCATCATTCGTCGCTCGCCCCGACCGCCGAGGCCACCGCGGACCGCTGAGCGGCGGTAATCGTTTTGATGCCTGATAAGGCGAGCGCAGTGAGTGCGCTGAGCTGCTGCGGCGAAAATGTGCCGCCCTCCCCCGTCCCCTGCACTTCGCAGAATTGCCCCCGGCCAGTCGCCACCACGTTCATGTCGACCTCGGCCCGGGCATCTTCCTCGTACGGAAGATCGAGTCGAGGCTCGCCGTCAATCAGGCCCACCGAGATCGCGGCCACGCTGTCGCGCAGAGGGTCTCTCTCCAGCGCTCCGCGTGCCTTCAAACGCGCGCAGCCGATGGCCAGCGCCACCCAGGCCCCGGTGATCGAAGTCGTTCGAGTACCGCCGTCGGCCTGCAATACGTCGCAATCAATCCAAAGCGTGCGCTCCCCCAACGCCAGCGGATCCACTACGGCCCGCAAGCTGCGGCCAATCAAACGCTGGATCTCCATCGTTCGCCCGGAAACCTTTCCGCGAGAGGCTTCACGGTCATTGCGAGTATCGGTAGAGGCGGGCAGCATCGAATACTCCGAAGTGACCCAACCCTCCCCGCGCCCCTTCAACCACTTCGGAACACTGGGCTCCTCCGAAACGGTGCAGAGCACTCGCGTCCGACCCATCGAACACAAAACCGAAGCCAGTGGATTCTCGATAAAGTCCACCTCCAGCTTGATCGGTCGCAATTGATCGTTTTCTCTTCCATCTCGTCGCATGACTCAACTCCCCATCGGCAAAGCGAGACCGAGTGTCGCCCGCTTTAGACGAATCGCCCCGGCCCCGCCGCGCATCGTACCGTTTCCCGAAGCGAATCACTGCCTGGGCCACCGCCTCCGCAATTGCCTCGCGATGCGCCGTCAAGCGCAGAGAGGCCTCGTCCTCGCGATTGCTCAGAAAACCAATCTCGATCAAAGAAGCTGGCATTTGGACGCCCATCAAGACGACGAAGGGTGCCTGTTTGACTCCACGTCGCGCCGTACCGGGAATCGAGGACAGCTCTTCCTGCACCATCTTAGAAAATTCGCTCGACTCAGTGACATGCTCACTGACCATCATGTCCCCCAACAACCCCACAAGGGGGTCGAGAGCAGCTTGCCCCGGGCCAGAAGCACGAAATGCGCCGTTCTCTCTTTGAGCGACTTGGCGCGCCTCTTCATCGCTGCCTTCAAGGGAAACGAAAAAAGTTTCGAACCCACGCGGCGCCTCCCCCAACGCCGAGTTGGCATGAACGGACACAAAAAGGTCGGATCGGGCGTCGTTCGCGAGCGAAGTGCGCACCTCCAGGGGTACAAAGACATCGTCATCTCGGGTCAGAATCACTTCCAGACCCGAGGCCCGCAGTCGACGCGCCAACCTCCGAGAAACGTCGAGCACAAGAGTCTTCTCCTCTAATCCCCGAGCCCCGAGCGCCCCTCGGTCGTCTCCCCCATGACCGGGGTCGATCACGACCGTATCGAAACGATCTCCTTCGCCCGACGCGGATCGAGCAGAAACAGGATCCCCCACCCATCCAACACAGAACGCAAGAATTACGAAAATCCAACGAATTCGACTTTGCAACGTCGACTTCCCCCCATCGCACTACCATCGTACCACGCGGGGAGGGAGCGTATCAGGTTCGTCCCGGTGCAAGTGTTCGAATTGTCACCCTGGACCGGCGCATCGATTAGTCGTGAGACGCCAAATACGCATCCGAAGTAGAAGCTGCGGGGTGAACAGTGAACTCAACACGATCCGTAAATAACTTAAGGGGCACCCAGCTAGGAAATTCAGACATTCTCGGCATCCCTAAGGTCATCGCCCCTGTAGGATCGATCACCCAAGGGTCTTCAGGGTCCTCGAACCAAAGCGTCACCATGTGGTGCTGCCCATCGGCAGGCCGATAAATCACTGCCCGATACACCTCTGCCGAACCAAAGCCGAGGTCTCTCAGCGCGTGAAAGGTCAGGAGTTCTAAGCCATCACAATCGTCGCCATTGGCAGCCAGCGTCTCATCGAGCGTAGCCCAATGGTCCAAGACACCATCTTCGACGTAATGAATCGGTGCCTGGGACTGCACCCAATGCGCGACTTCTCGCGCAAGCGCGCGTTTTCTTGCGGCTCGAAAATTCAGATACTTGGATCGCAGATCGGCACTGTCTCCGCCCGGCGAGACGGAAGTTCCCGAATCAGCCGCTTTCGAGACAGCCGGCAAAGGCAGCGCCTCTCCTTCGGTCTCCTCACGGAGCGCGCGCCGCTGCCAACCCGCAATTTTCGGAGACCAGGCATCTTGCTCAGCGGGCGCCGAAAAATACCCGTACCGTATCTCGCCACGCCCCGACGTGGCACAACCCACACCGGACAGAGCCAGGACTGGAAGCAGGCAAAGTGTAAACGACAAAATGAACGAAGGGAGATGGATGCCCATACCCCAGCGCTATCGGCCTCGACGGAAGGCGGGTTGAGGGGCAGGCAAAGAGAAAACGACCGGGTCGGCAACCGATGTGCAGCTTCGGTGCAAGGCGCTCTAGCGGGGTAGGAACGCCCCCGTCAGGGCTGGATTTGCAATCGCCTTCACGACGACGAACTCCAAGCGACGGAACGCAGAGGCAAACCCTTTTTCGTTCGGCGACGCCGACGAAAAACGCGCAATGGCCTGGGGGAGCTGCCTCAGTGAAGAACCCGAGCTCTACCCGTAGAGCATGATGTTCTGGGCGTCGCAGCTGCCGATCAGCCCGAACATCACAACGAAGAAAAGGGCCATCATTGGGATCCCCCCCAAGACATAGAGCCAAGAGGCCAAGTCCCCGTTGATCCCAGGCCCTTCCTCGTCGTAGTCTTCTGAGGCTTGCTCTTCGGACGAATCAGGCGATGTCATGGCAAGCGTCTCCTTAAAATCCGGCCGGATTCTAGCGGAGGTCCCCAGGGGCGCAAACGCATCAATTTGATGCTTCCCGCACCGTTCTTTCCGGCGGCGGCGTCCGCCAGGACGCAGGCACCCCGGCCAAATCGGCTTGAATGACC
>JAQWNI010000144.1 GCA_029268645.1 Myxococcota bacterium | reverse complement strand
CACTTCGGTCCACCGCCAACACGCTGCAACCGGTCCGCGCTCGAACATTGAGCCCGACCAGACTGGTGGCGGGTTTGAGGCCCTCGGGCACGTCGATCCACTCGGTGCCGACTTCATCGAGCAATTCGATTAGCCAGGGGTCCATGGGCAGCGCGGCGGGACTCCGGATAGCTCCGTAGCCCTCCTCTCGAAGGGCCTGGGTGAACCGGGCGATGGCCCCGGCCGGGATGCCAAAGAGGTCCAGCGAGCGGGCGACCAGCTCGATCGATCCCTCGAATTCCTCTGCGACGACCGTCGACGCGCCGGCGGCATCCAGGGGGTCGACCTCCCGAACGAATCGAGTCCGAGCGAGAATGGGGACCTCGGGTGCGAGAAGCCTCAGGCGAGAGACGATGCGTCGGGTTGCGAGGGGGTCGGAGATGGCGACCACAACGAGTCGGGCGTTCTCGACCCCGAGGTGGCGGAGGACCGTGGGCCGAGTTGCATCTCCAAAAACCACTCCAGGGTCGTGCTGCTGGGCTGCGCGAACACTTCTCGCATTGGCGTCCATCACTCGGTAGGGGATGTCGATCGCCCTCAATAGTCGGGTCAGGGTCTGGCCTGCGGGGCCGTACCCGATGACCACGACTCGAGGTACCTCGGAGGATTCGGGCTCAAGATCGAACTCTTCTTGGGCGAAGCGTCCCTCCCACCACTGAGCCGCGGACTCCGAGAGCCGTGGAGCAATCCGGATGATGAAAGGACTCAGCAAGAGACTGAAGATCGAACCCGCCAAGACCACCTGGTAGAGCGATTCGCTCAGAAGATCCGCCTGACGCGCGGCCTCAGCTAAGACGAAAGAGAATTCACCGGTTTGCGAGAGGACCAACCCGGCCAGCAGGCTGACCCGCAGACTGCTCTGGAGGAGGACGGGGCCGGCGACGGCGACGATGCCCGTTTTAAGAACCAGAGTGGCGACCAAGTAGAGCACCACCATAGGTCCCTGCTCGAGCAAGACTGAGGGCTCAAATAACATGCCCACGGCGGTGAAGAAGATTCCGAGGATCACGCCGCGGAGAGGCACGACTTCCGAGAAAAGCTGCTGGGCGTAGGGCGAGGAGGACGCGGCAACACCGGCCAGGAAGGCGCCGACCGCCAAAGTCAGGCCGAGCTCCTCAGCGAGAAAGGCCGATCCAAGTACGAGCAAGAGCGCCAAGAGGCTGAAGAGGTCCGGCGATCGGGCCTCCGCGACACGGTTCAACAGGCGAGGCACCCCGAATCGAAGGATGAAGAGGACCAAGGCCAAACCCGCCAGCATCCGCCCGATTGAGATCAACAGTCCCGAAGCCCCCTCGGAGCTTCCGCCGGCGAGGAAGGGGATGGCCAGCAGCAGAGGCACGATCGCAAGATCCTGGAAAACCAGCACCGCGATGGCGAGCTGTCCGTGAGGGGCTTCGATCTGGCCCTCATCAGACAAAATTCGCATTACGAGGGCCGTACTCGACATGGCGACTAGGCCGCCGAGGATCCATGCGGTCGGGCCGGGCAGCCCGACCAAGAAAGCGGCAGCGGCCACCAACGTGATCGAGAGCACCACCTGGCTGCCCCCGGCCAGTAGGGCTGTCTTACCGAGGTCCTTGAGCCGTTCTACGGGAAGCTCGAGCCCGATCTCGAAGAGCAGGAAGATCACGCCCATCTCTGCGAGGGCCCGGACGCGTTCGGGGTCAGCCACCAAGCCCAGGGCGCCTGGTCCCGCCAAGGCGCCCACCACGAGAAACCCCGCGATTGCGGGCAGGCCCAGCCGTTCAAACAACGCCAAGCCCGTCGCGGTGAGGGCGAGCAGTAGGATTAGTTCAAAGAGAAGTCCGGATTCGTCCAAGGGGATGCGGGGGGCGACCTTCGCCGAACCGGTTAAGCCCGGCCCAGTCGGTTGCCATGGGCAAGAGTACGCGAAGCGTGCCTCAGTGCCCGTTTAGCCCCCGTCCCCTTCAAGAGTTGCTTCTGATAAGTGGTTTTTTGCCCCCACTTCAAGGAATCGGGGCAGCGACCTCAAGAGAAGGGTCGATTCGGGCGATGCGAAAGGGGTGGAAGCGGTGAGGGCGGCCGGTGAACTTGATCACCGTTCTGGCTGATCCGCAATGCACCCGAGGTTCGAGGTTTTTAGTCATGTCGATTCAGTTGTCCCCCCCGATCTTTTCCGATGTACAGCCCGATGAGAATGCTTTTCGACTCGAGTCAGGTCAGACCCCTTCCGAGCCGTCGATCCATCAAGAACATTTGGCCGCGCTGGACGCGACCCTCTTTAGAAGCGGTGGGTCCGGGTTGGACGAGTTGACGTTTGAGCTTGAATCCGGTCAGCTTCGTCGCCTCCTTACGCTGAACTGATCTGGCCGGGCCCTTCCCCGAGACAGCCGAGCCCTCGACCCCACTCCGTACATGACCCGCGGGGGAGTAAGGCATTGGCGGGGCTTTGCCTTCTGGCGCGACCACGTTGATGAACCACCGCACTGTGCGTTGGGCTCGATGCCGCTACCTTCCGCCTGTCTTCTTTCGGAGAAAGCAAGATTCGGCGTCGCGACACCGGTGCCGAAGGTATGGCGTTCGTGGGCGCAGCGGGAAAGACCGTCTGAGCGGGGTTCGCGACCGGGTGCTTCAACGAACAGAAGGGTTACGGTTTCATGACGCCGGACGACGGGGCCAGGCCTCTTTGTCCACTATCTAATTTTCGTGGGAGAAGGCTTCAAGAACCTCCGGTAGAGGAGGAGGCCGTCGGGTTCGCCACCGCCGGGGAAGGACCGCATCTCGTGCCAAGCACAGCGGTCTAAGCCCGGTTCGGGTCGGTGGGACGACGCACCGTCCGCTGGGGAGGTCGACGCATCTAGGCGAGTGGGCTGATCGGACGATGAGAGCTCACCGCAATGAATTCGCCGTGTATCAAGCGCTCGCCCCGGCTTGAGACTGGGGCGACCGTGCTCTGCCTCGACCGGAAAATCCGGGGGCCACTTGAGCGCGACAGAACGTACAACAGGTCCCTAGAGGGGATCGCCGAAAGGAAGCCAAGTGAGTTTGCATCCGTTAATCGAGTTGTCGAATGACTCGGACGTCAAAAAGGCGAAGGGCTTCAAAGAGAAGGCCGCCGAACTAAATGGCGAACGGCTCGAAGAGATGTACCAGCAAGAAGTTGCCCAGGCACCGGATCGCGCGGCCGCCGGCAAGAAGTATCTCGGCGTTCGGACAGGTCGGACGCCGTCAGGGCCGCAGGCCGGCAAAGACGATCGACACCTTGCCCTGGCCCTCCATGCGTGGGCCAAGGCGGGTGATCGATGTCTTGAGTTGCCGGGGGGCGAGGAGTTGCTTGTGGTCGACTCCACAATGCCTTTGCGCACGGCAGCGCCGGATCGGGACCTTGGTGACGAGGACCCGAACAAAGGCGTCGAGGATGTCGATTTGTTGGGGCTTCTCCCGGACAATCGGGTCGCGGTCGTGCGCACGAAGTTTTTGGCTGACAAAGCAACCCGCGGCGGGGCTGGGGATACGCCCTTGCGAGCTCTGCTTTCAGGGCTTGCTCAAGCCGCCATGGTCGATGCACGTCGTGCAGCCTTGGGGGCGGAGATCGAGGAGCAGACGGGCCGAACGATTTCGAGCGAGGCGCCGGCATTGATCTTGGCCGGCAGCCCGCGGTACTGGGAAATCTGTCGCAAGCGGGAAGCGCAAAAAGGCGCGGCTTGGATTCGTGAGCTTGAGCGCCTCGGCCGAGAAATCGCGGGCTCGATTGGTGTGGAGGTCTTCTTTCTGGGTCTGACGACTCGTTCCGACCCGGCTTGGAGCTACGAAGAAGACGGGCCGATTCTGGCCTCCGACCCCGACTGCAACCCCTCCTGGGAGTCTGGGGCGGGCAAATTGAAACCGAAGCCGAAGAGCCGAGCGCGCAAACAGGATCCGGCGAGCGTGATCGTGGAGGCGGACCCCGAAAGGCCTTCGCGGTCGTATCAGATCTCGGACAGCTACGAGTCTGGTGATACCCTGGTCCACCCGAAACTCGGCACAGGCGTTGTTCAAGGGGTCGTGGGTCGGGGAAAGATTGCCGTACTCTTCGGCGATGAGAAAAAGTTGCTGATTCACGAGCGTGGCCAGTAATCCGAAGAGTTCGCGAAGGGCGATAAGGTGCGGGCGAGGCCTCTGGCCTCTCTCGTGAGGAAGACGAGCGAGACCAGAGGCCTCGTTCGATACACAATTGCGGGAGAGTGGTGATGTCGGAAGAAAGCGATTTTTATCAATTTACCGGGACCAAGGGCTACATCGTCTCGCGTTCGCTTGTTGAAGCAGTGAATTGCGCGATCGCCTTAGAGCGGCCCCTGTTGATCAAAGGCGAGCCAGGAACCGGAAAAACGCTCCTGGCGGAACACGTTTCCGAGGGCCTTGGGATGCCGATGGAATCGTGGCACATCAAGTCGACCAGCAAGGCGATGGATGGCCTCTACGTCTACGACACCCTCCAGCGACTCAATGACGCTCGGTTTGGGGAGGGCAACGTGGATGACATTCGTAGCTATATCAAACTCGGGCCGATGGGCCGGGTTTTCTCAGCGGAAAAACGTCACGTGCTGTTGATCGATGAAATTGACAAGGCTGATCTTGAATTCCCGAACGACATCCTGCGTGAACTCGATGAGATGCAGTTCACGGTCATGGAAACAGGCGACGAGGTGAAGGCCAAGGAACGACCGGTGGTGATCATTACATCGAATAATGAGAAGGAGTTACCTGACGCCTTCTTGCGACGCTGCGTCTTTCACTTCATCGATTTTCCGACGCCGGACCTGATGAAGCAGATCGTGGATGTGCACCACCCAAATCTCGACACCCAGCTTCTTGACCAAGTATTGATCAAGTTTTATTGGCTTCGGGGGCAGCCGGATCTTCGAAAGAAGCCCTCGACTTCCGAGCTGATCGACTGGATTTCCGCGCTGCGCAGATCGGGTATCAGCGATGATCAGCTGTCGGAGCACATTCCCTTTATTGGGTCGTTGCTGAAAAACGAGGCGGACACGGCGGCCTTGGCTGATTTCGAAGAACGGGATGGGAAAATGCCCGAAGATTGGAGCGACTTGGGGCCTCGCTACAACCAATAGGGCGCGGCCCTTCGAATGGCTCATTGGACTCGGGGGCGAGAGGAGCCCTCTGGTGAAAGCGTTGGGTTGGAATTGATGGCACACAGGGCGGAATTTTCGTTAGGCGGCACTTGATGTTTCTCGACTTCTTCTACGAAATGCGCGACGAAGGCATTCCTGTGGCCATGCAGGAATGGCAAATGTTCATGACCGTGCTCGAGCGCGGTCTGCACGACAGCAGCCTTCTGTCCTTCTACAACCTCGCCAAGTCGACTTTGGTGAAGAGCGAGACGTATTTCGACGCATTCGATCGCGTTTTTGCAAAGGTCTTCCAGGGAGTCGAAGGCGAGCTCAGTGTGAGCAATGAGCTCGAAGAGTGGCTGAGGAATCCTGAGAATTTTAAGGATTTGACCGATGAGCAGCGAGAGATGCTGGAGGAACTCGACGCGAATGAGCTGATGCGTCGGTTTTTAGAGACCCTGGCTGAGCAAGACGAGCGGCACGATGGAGGTGGGCGCTGGGTCGGTACTGGAGGGCATTCCCCTTTTGGCCACGGCGGCGAACACCCTACGGGCATTCGGGTGGGCGGAGAGTCGAAGAGTCGCTCTGCGATGAAAGTTGCTGAAGATCGACGTTTTCAAGACTACCGAACCGATGTCACGCTCGATGTCCGAAATGTCAAAGTCGCCCTCAAGAGGCTGCGCCACTTGACTCGCGAAGGGGGTGCTGACGAGCTGGATCTCGATGAAACCGTCGATGAGACATGTAGAAACGCGGGTGAAATCGAGCTGATCTATCGGGCGGAGCGTCGCAACAATGTGCGCTTGCTGCTGTTGATGGATGTCGGGGGGACCATGGATCCCTACTACGAACCCGTGAGCCGTTTGCTAACGGCGCTTCATGAAGAACGAGGTCTTCGAGATTTGCGGCCGTACTACTTCCACAACTGCATTTACGAGCGGGTGGGAACGACGGCTGATCTCTACATGAAGGATGCAGTGCCGACCGGTGATCTGTTGCGGCGGTACGATGAGCGCTGGAAGGTCTTGGTTGTAGGCGATGCGGCGATGCATCCTGCTGAATTGATGAACCCGCGCGGAAACATCAACCCCCGCTACGAGTCCGAGTCGCGCGGGATTGATTGGTTAATGAAATTCCGTGAGCACTTCGAGCGAATCGTCTGGATGAACCCGGACCCTCAGAGCGATTGGGAACACACCCGGACCACCCAAGTGATCAAGTCGATTTTTCCGATGCTGCCCCTCAGTCTGGATGGCATTCAAGATGCCGTGACGACCTTGGTTGGGGCCCGACCCAGCGCACCGGGGGTGACCCGCCATTAGGCCCCGAGGTCTCCGCCGCGGGACGGGGGAGGGCTTGGTCTGTGTGTGGGGACTGTCAGAGTTCGCCTAGGCACCAGCGAAGGCTTCGACGGAGTAATTCGTAGTACGCAGGTTTTTCCCAGGAACATCGCTCGACTTGAGGGAAGTAGTCCATGGCCGGTCGCATGTCCCAGTGGCCTCGGCAATGTCCCAGGGTGTTGTAGAGGACAGCGCCTTTGCCCAACGGCCTCAGGTACATCACGAGGTGTCGATCTGCGGTGCTCCAATCCGACTCGGCGAAGCCTTCGGCCTGACCTGCGTACTGACAGTCGAGGAGAACCTCGAGTTTTTCGAAATCGTGGTATTCGCAAAGGTAGAGTTCGTCGTCGGTTTCGAATTCTTCGACGCCTCGAACAAGTGGATGTTCTGGAGCGCGTTTTTCGATTCGGTAGTTCTGGATGGGCGGGTGGGCGATGAATTGGCTGCCCAAAACATGGCTCAGGGTGGGAAAGTCGCGGGGCGCTTCGACACCGTGGGGCTTGAAATCAAGCACGGCGTTCGTGCCGTGTAGAGCGAGCCAGCGACCGCCCCCTTCGATGAAATCGAGGAGGGCCCGCTGCTCGTCTTCGCTCGGCCGAAGGTCGCAGGTGTAGGTTACGAGGAAGCTCGAAGCCGCGATGCCCTCGGTATCCCGGTAGTCCGAGGCCACTTTGACACGAACATGCGGGTGTTCAGCCAGGAGCTTGAGCAGCTCGATTCTCGCAAAATCGATATCGTGATATCGCCCTCCGGCGACCAAGTAGGCATCGACGCATTCTCGCCGCTCGCTCATTGATTTCCTCTCAGACGGTCAAGAACTGACACCGCCTTCGGAGACGACTCTAACTCGCTCGGCTTCGCTTGACGCCAGGCTCTCAGGCAGGAGGCCGCCGGATCATTTTTGCTCTATTTTCGCCTCATGGGGCACGGTGAGGAAATCAACAAACAGCGCGAAGGCCTGAATCGAGTCCGTCGCGTCAGTCCGGGTGCAGAGGTTTTTGAGGCACTGAATCCGGCGCAGGCCGAGGCGGTGCGATTCGGGGGCCTCGACGCTGGGCCGTTGCTGGTCATTGCGGGCGCGGGCACGGGTAAGACCAACACGCTGGCGCATCGTGTGGCTCGGCTGATCCTAGATGGGGTCGATTCGCGGCGAATTCTTCTGCTGACTTTTAGTCGCCGGGCGGCGTTGGAGATGAGTCGGAGAACCGCGGGGATTGTGTCTCAGGCGTACGCTGCGCAAACAGAGCGGGTCGGGCCGAGAGTCCAGGCCGCTGTGCGGTGGTCGGGAACCTTTCACGCGATTGCAAACCGATTGCTCCGGCATCATGCCGACGCAGTCGGCTTAGAGCCTTCTTTCACGGTCCTTGACCGTTCTGATGCGGCGGACTTGATCGACCTCCAGAGGAATGCTCTGGGATTCTCCCGCCGTCAGACTCGTTTCCCAAGAAAGGGAACCTGTCTAGCGATCTATTCGCATACGGTTAACGCACAGTGTCCATTAGAGCAGACATTGGAGTCTGCGTTTCCCTGGTGCGGAGACTGGGCCGACGAATTGAAGCAGCTCTTTTCGCAATATACCGAGACGAAACAGAAGCAGAATGTGCTCGATTACGATGACTTGCTGCTCTATTGGTTTTACCTGATGGCCGATCCTCGCTTGGCCGGACTGGTTTCGGATCGTTTCGATCAGGTTCTGGTCGACGAATACCAAGACACCAACGCTCTTCAGGCGGGGATCTTGAAAAACCTTCGCCCCCAAGGTCGAGGCCTGACGGTCGTCGGTGACGACGCACAATCGATCTATGGCTTTCGCGCAGCCACAGTTCGCAATATTCTGGACTTTCCGAACCAATTCCAACCATCGGCAGAAGTGATTCGTTTGGAGCGGAACTATCGCTCCACCCAGCCTCTGTTGGCCGCATCCAATGCGGTCATGCGCCAGGCCCGAGAAGGTTTCTCGAAGACCCTGTATTCCGAACGGAAATCGCGCCAGAAGCCCGTTTTGGCCACCGTCGATGATGAATTCGAACAGGTGACGTATGTCGTCGAACGGGTAATTGCGCACCGCGAAGCGGGAATTCCTCTTCATCGTCAAGCGGTTTTGTTTCGCACGGCGCATCACAGTGACCTTTTAGAGGTGGAACTCTCTCGCCGCAATATTCCTTTCGTCAAGTACGGAGGACTCAAATTCCTCGAGGCGGCCCATGTCAAAGACTTGCTTTCGATTTTACGGTGGGCCGAGAATCCGAAGGATGCCGTCGCGGGGTTTCGCGTGCTGCAGTTGCTTCCCGGAATCGGTCCTGGTCACGCGGGTCGTCTCATCGAGCAACTCGCCAGTCGAGGATTTGATTTGGCCGCGTTACGTGCTTTTCGTACCCCCCCTGCGGCCGCGGAAGATTGGCAGCCGCTTTGCGGGCTGCTCGACGAGTTGAAAGGGAGCGCCGCTCCCTGGCCCGGGCAAATTGGCCGGGTTCGCCAGTGGTATGGACCCCAGCTGGAGCGGCTTTACGATTCGGCGTCGCTCAGGGCAGGAGACCTGGAGCAACTCGAGCAAGTCGGAAATGCTCATCCGAGTCGAGAGCACTTTCTGAGCGAGTTGACCCTCGATCCCAGCGAGGTCAGCGGAGATGAGGCCGGCGAGCCGCTTCTAGATGAGGACTATTTGATTCTTTCAACCATCCATTCAGCGAAGGGTCAAGAGTGGGACACTGTTTTTTTGTTAAACACGGCCGATGGCTGCATTCCTTCGGACATGTCCACCGGCTCTCCTGAGCAGGTCGAGGAAGAGCGTCGCCTCCTCTATGTCGCAATGACACGGGCTCGCGAACATCTTTATCTCGTTCACCCTCTGCGGTTTTTTGTACGAGGGCAGCGGCGTTATGGAGAGCGTCATGTGCTGACGCCCCGGAGTCGCTTTCTGTCAGATTCCTTACTGCCGCTGTTTGAGCGCCATGCGCGGGTTCGCCCGACAACAGGTGAAGCTTTGGGTCCGAGTGGTGCTCGATCACCGGCGGTTCGGGTCGACGTCGCGGCGAAATTGCGTGACCAGTGGCGTTGAATTCATGACTCGAAGGGGTTCGGTTGCGAAGAGGCTCACGGTGAGTCTGCTGATTGTTTTTGTCTTTCTGGAAGCGGCTGGGGCTGGGTCTGATATGCAGGCCAGAGAGGTCCCGCCGGGTTACGGGACCATCCGGGATTTTCTGCCCTGCGAGTATCCAGAGGGCAGCGGTCGCTGGGTTGTTCTTTCCGAGGCCAACATGCCTTTGAGGGTCTCGGTGGGCCGATCCAACCGTCCGCCGAAGGGGGGCACCCGGGAAGAGGCTCGCGAAGTCGTCATCGAAGCGATGGAAGAATGGGCCGAAGCGATTCGTACGCAACGCCCTTGGTTTCGGTTGGAGTATCGAGAGGCGGATGTCGACGCGGATGTCTCCGTTCGATGGAAGCGAGGCTCCTCCGCGAGAACCCAGGGCCAGTCGCAGCCCTGGTGTGGCAAGCGTGGAGGTCAACTTTTTACGGGGGGGCAGATGAATGTGGTTCTGCAGGCCTGCCCAACCTGTCGCGTCATGGCGATGGGTGAGTTACATGGGTTCGTGATTCACAATTTTGGCCATCTTTTGGGGCTCGGAGACTGCATCAACTGTGGCGCTGCGATGAACCGGGAATGGAGCCTTTTGGGTCGCCCCGAGGTGACGCGTGTGGATGTAGAGGCGGCGGTCGATTGGTGGATGCGCGAGAAGAAGACACCTCGCTACGACTGGGGAGACTCGAAGCCTCTCCCTTCTGCAGAGAGCCCTTCCGGATCGAAGCCACTGACGCACGATGCGGATTCAGGCTGGAAGCGACAAAAAAGCACTCGGCTCTATGCCGAGACGGCAGGCGGTGGTTTTGAAGTTGTTGAGGGCTGGCGGCTCAGGTTGGGCCCCGAGGAGGGAGAGCGTTGGTATACCTTTGATGAAATGGCCGCCATTAAATCCAAGCGCGAGGCGCTTGAGGCAGGCCCGTAGCAGCCGGTCGCGTCATTCGGAAGCAGGCAGGGTGGGGATCAAGGCGCCGCAGTGCCAGCCTCCATCGGCAATGAATTCCGACCCGGTACTGTAAGAACATTCATCCGACGCCATAAAAAGGGCCAACCGGGCAATGTCGATGGGTTTTCCGCACCGGGGGATAGGTTGCGTGGTATAGAATTCGTCCACGTTGGGATCGCCCGTTGGATTGCCCATGAGGGTATCGACTCCGCCCGGGTGCAGGGAGTTGACCCGAATTCCATGTCGGCCGTATTCGATTGCGGCCACCTTGGTTAGACCTCGGATCGCCCATTTCGTGCTCGCATAGGCGACAAGCCCATTTTTGGCCTGGAGACCGTCGATCGAGGAGACATTGACGATGGAGCCGCCTCCGGCGGCCTTCATGGGTTCGAAGGCGCTTCGAAGTCCAAGGAAGGTCCCCACCTGGTTGATTTCGACGACCCGCTTGTATTCCTCAAGGGAAGTTTGACTGAGAGCTGAAAAATGCACGATGGCGGCGTTGTTGACGAGGACGTTGAGGGGCCCCATGGATTCTGCGCGTTCAACCGCCGACCTCCAATCTGCTTCACTTCGAACATCGAGGTGGCAGTACGTGACGGATTCACCCAGGTCATGATTGATCTCTTCCGCGACGGCCTCTCCCTCGGCATCGAGGACGTCGCCGAGGACGACACGGGCGCCTTCTTCAGCGAAAAGCCGGGCTTCGCAGGCGCCTTGGCCACGTGCGGCTCCGGTGATGATGGCCACTTTCCCATCGAGTCGTCCCATGATTGTTCTCCTGAAGCGGTTGTTGTCAGCAGCGGTGCGTATGGGTTCA
This sequence comes from Myxococcota bacterium, assembly GCA_029268645.1. GTDB lineage: Bacteria > Myxococcota_A > UBA9160 > UBA9160 > UBA4427 > TMED88. Next base: position 6,921 of record JAQWNI010000144.1, on the reverse strand, counting down.
ATCAGCTTTTTGAGCGGACTTGGCCTCATCTCGGCACAAAACGAAGTAGCCCATGACTCGCTTTTCCTTTCGGTATGCGATTCCGATCGAACAGTGATCGGAGACCCGTCGCATGTAGTCTCGCGAATTGTTGTAGATGAACCGCTGAAGGCCCCGATGGTTGGGGCGAACCTGTGGCCACCCATTGGGCACGGGGCCTTCGGGGACCATGAAGTAATCCACCACGACGGCCCCACGCGGATCCTGCCCCGGAGAGTCGGTCAGCCGGGCGACGAAGTAGCCGGGCCCGATGAGAGGTCGGACCGTGGTTTCGTTGTATCCGTAGAGCTGACCGGGACGTCCAGTGGGGCGGGCCCAGCGCTTCTGGAAATCGCGGAAGGCCGGTTGGCTGTTTCGGCCATGGTGGATGACCTCTCGCTCGTTGCCGATTTCAGGCGGCACGAAGAAGTCGAGGTCGAGCGGTTCGGTCTCGGCCGCCGCTTCATAGAGTTGCGATTGTTCGCGCGCGCCCAGCGCATGAAGGGCTTCGATCCGTTGCGATTGAGCGAGAGAATCGAGATACGCCGTCATTTCGGAAATGGGTGCGTTCGTGCGAAGAAGTTCGATGAGAGACACGCTTTGCTCCTAGAGCCAATGGGCCCGGCGAATTTTAGAATCATAGCTCTTTCCCCCCAGCTTCTGGGCTCGACTCCGACGTTTCACGTTCCGGCTGGGGAATCTCTACCGGGTGCGAATTGAATGGAGTCGCCCTCCGCACACTGGTTCCAATATGGCGTGTTTTCAGGATCTCAGTCCGATTTAATCACCCTTTCGATCTAGACTGTTCATCCGACCCCGGCCTTCCGCCAGAGGGTGGACAGACGGAGCCCGCTTGCAATGAATTCAACGGCGAGAAACGAAGGTCTTTTGGCAGGAAAGGCGGGCCTTGTGACCGGGGCGGGCTCGGGGCTGGGGCGTGCGACGGCGTTGCTGGCTTCTCGCGAAGGGGCCGCCGTCACTGTGATCGATATTGATCGTGCCGGCGGAGAAGAGACGGTTGAGCTCGTACGACGCGAGGGAGGGGTGGCCAGCTTTGTTGAGGCGGATGTGTCCGAGGGGGCACAGATGGCGCAAGCGGTTGAGACCGCCGTTGCCGAGTTGGGCCCGCTTCGATGGGCCTCGAATAATGCGGCTGGAGGTGCTGGAAGTTTTGCTCCACTTCATGAGATCGATGACCGGACATGGAGCCGGACCATCGATGTGTGCTTAAAGGGCATCTTTCACGGCATCAAGTATGAAATTCCCGCCATGCAGGCGGCGGGAGGCGGGGCGATCGTGAACATCAGCACCGCGAGTGTGGCCAAAGGGGAAGCTTTTCTGGGGGCCTACATCGCAGCGAAGGGCGGTGTCGAAGCCCTAACGCGTACCGCGGCAGCCGAGTACGGTGCGCAGGGAATCCGGGTGAATGCCGTTGCGCCGGGGGGGTTCGAGACGCCCGGTCTAAAACGTTACTTCGATCGCTTTCCTGAGCAGAAGCAGCATACGATTGATCAGCACGCTATGAGACGCGTTGGGCAACCACTTGAGATCGCCGAGGCGGTTGTCTGGTTGGCGAGCGAGCGCGCATCGTTTGTCACCGGGGCTTGTCTGGGGGTCGATGGAGGCGTGCTTGTCAACTCCCACCTGCTGTGAGGGCCTGGGTCTTTCGGCTGGCGGATCTTAGCTCTGGGGCGGATCGCCGAAGCCGGGGGGGAAGTCGCGAAGGTGGAGGTCACGTTGAGGGAAAGGAATCTCAACTCCCGCCTCTGCTAAATGATCGATGATGGCAAGGCAGATTTTGCTGCGGATGCGGACGAAGTGGTCGAAGTCGCTTGTCCACGCCCGGACTTCGAAATTCAAGGAGCTGTCGCCGAAGTCTTGAAAGATGACATAGGGCTCAGGAGATTCGAGCACGCCGTCGATTTCACTGGCCGCTTGGGTAAGTGCCTCGATGACAGTCTTCGGGTTGCTTCCGTAGGCGACGCCGACGGGAATTTCGAGACGCCTTCGGCGGTCGCTTTTCGTCCAATTCGTGACCTCCTCCGAGATGAGATTCGCATTAGGAACGATCACTTCAGCGCCTTGCCATGTTCGAACTGTGCTGGAGCGAATTCCGATGCGCTGGATCTCGCCGGAAACTTCCCCCAGAACCACGGTGTCCCCGACTTGGACCGGTCTCTCGGTGAGCAAAATGATGCCCGAGATGAAGTTGTTGACGATGGTTTGCAAGCCAAAGCCGATGCCGACGCCAAACGCCCCAGTCAGCAGTGTGGCCCGGTTGGCATCAAAGCCCAGCGCGGCGACGGCGAGGACGAAACCCACGATCAAAAAGACGTAGTGGAGAAGCGTCGAAATGGCGTAGGGCCGACCTCTTTCAATCTCGGAGCGATCGAAAACCTCCTCGGCCAGGATGAACTGGATGAAGCGCGATGCAAGGAGGGCGAGGGTGAAGACAACGATGGCCGAGATCAGATTCCCAATCGTCAGGGTGACCTCGGGGAAAGGCAGCTCGGCTTGGAGCGTCCTCTGCCACCATATCACGAGATCGTCCCAGACTTCGAGTCGCCGAATCATGGCTCGGAGAAGGCTGAGCCAGGCGAAGAAAATAAGCGTGGCGTGGGCTCGCCTACGAAGGAGTTCTCGATTGCGCCGAACCAGCGCCAGGCTAGTGAGGGGGCGGACCCGGAGCAGGAAGGCGATCAACCCGTCGAAGACCCGAACGGCTCCGTAGAGAACGATCGCGAAGAAGATGCCCATCATCAGGGCGCTGCCGAGCAGGGCGGCCAGAGCTCCAAAACCGATCATTTCTGCGATGAGGCAGATCAGCGAAACAATGAAGACCAGCTGTAAGCCTCGGCCGATGATTCGGAAAGTTGGGCTACTGGCGACCGAAAGCGGTATGGCGGCCATTCGAGCGGGCCGAAGGGTCAGGCCAGTGAAAACAACCATGATGGACATCTGCCCAAGAAAGATCAAACGCGCCAAGACGTCTGTTTGCACCAGCAGCTCATGGATCTGGTGGATAAAAAAGACCGACATGCCGACCGAGAGCAATGGGAAGATCGGGCGATCGACCACTTGCCTGAGAACAATCACGGCGGGAATCAGAGTCGCCGCTCCAAAGATAGGTTCCAGAGTGATGGCGACTTCTCGAAAGATCCACAGACTGCAAAAAAATGAGATTAAAAGACTGAGTGCGATGGGGCGGTCGAACATGGCCCGGACCGACGCCATACTCGGATCACTTGAGAGGAGGGTGTCGATCCTCTTTCTGGCGCCGACCAGAGTCAGGATGAGCCCGCCGGTGAGAATCAAGTAGACCACAACAGTCTGCTTGTTTTTGGCCCAATACTGCTTCAACATTTCAGTGTCGCGGGTCTCTTGGTGTTGAAGCTTGGCCCCGATGGTGTCACCGTCGATGCCTTTCCAGAACCCTCCGCTCCAGATGGGAGGACTGTCCCGATGAAGGACTTCGCCCATGGCTCGGTTTCGCGCCTCGGCGATGGCTACCTCATCTTCAGTGGCCACCTCGGTCAGGCTGGCCACGTCGCTCTGTAGACTTAAAACCTTGGCTTGTCGTTCATTGGCTGCGGTGGTGGCCGAGGCGGCTGCTTGTAAGACTTCGTCGATTTGACGAATGACATCCGAGTCGACCTCGAGCTGAATCGCGTCGGTCCGAGTGTGAGTCCAGAGCGTTCGAATCTTTCGAATCGTTTCGACATGCTGCTCTATTTTTTCGCCCCGATTGCGCAGTCCCTGTTGAATTTTTTTGAGTTGTCCGTCAAGCTCGGTCCACTCTGTTTGCAATCGGTCGAGACCCAAGACCGATGGAGATGTGTCGCGAGTCACGGACGAGCGCTCCAGCTGACGCTCGACTCGTTCGCGGAGTTGGGGAATGAGCGTGATGGCCTCAGACTCTTCGGGGCTGGGCTGTAGGCCCAAAAGACTTTCCTTGATTCGGCGCTTGGCGCGTTCGGATTCGACTCCGATGTCGGCCATCGGAACCGTCGTTGCCTCCTTTCGCCGGTTCTCGCTTTCCGTGGCTTCGGCAGCGGGCTCTGCTTTCAGGGAACCCGTGAGCTGAGCTGCAGCTGGGGCGGCCAGGAGGAGGATCAAGATGATCGAGGCTGGCCACGCCGATTTCTCCGGCCGAAGTCGGCTCAAGGGGGCAGGCGGCTGGGCCAATTTCTTCGAGGAGTGGCTGTGCGCAGATTGCTTTTCGGTCCATGAACTCAGCATGGTCGAATTCTAGCCCTCCCGACCCCTCACGGGTGCGGTGTGCCGGAGCGGCTTTCGAGGACTAAATTATCGCCATGCGCCAATCCACCTCGATTCCCCGCGGCCCCGAACCCGAGTATGAGCGAGTCGTGTCAGGCTACGAAACCTTTCACCATGGCGAGCCTTTTCGTTTTGAGTGGGGCGGTCGCCTGGCCGAGATGGATATCGCCTATGAAACCTGGGGCACGCTCTCGCCGGCCCGCGATAACGCCATCTTGGTCCACACGGGCTTGTCCGCCTCTTCCCATGCCCGAAGCCAAGAAAAAAATCCTCACCGGGGTTGGTGGGAAGACTTTATTGGCCCGGGTGCCCCCCTCGATACCAACCGCTTTTTCGTCATTTGTTCCAACCTGCTGGGTGGGTGCTACGGCAGTACCGGGCCGGCCTCCACCGACCCAGAGACGGGCCGGCCCTATGGCTCCGAGTTTCCCATCCTCACGGTGAGAGATATGGTGCGGGCCCAGATTCTGCTCCTCGACCACCTTGAGATCGGCCGCCTCTATGCCGCAGTCGGTGCTTCCCTAGGTGGGATGCAGTCTCCCATGCTGGCCGCCCTGGCGCCGGAGCGAGTCGAGCGGATTGTGTCGATCTCGGCCGCCGCCTGCTCGCACCCCCAGTCGATCGCGATGCGCTTCGTGCAACGCCAGGCCGTGATGGCCGACCCGGACTGGAGAGAAGGCCAGTACTATGGCCAGAGCTTTCCGCACCGCGGGCTGCGCGTCGCCCGGGAGATTGGGACCCTGACTTACCGGTCGGGCCCCGAGTGGATGGAGCGTTTTGGCCGGCAGCGCATCAAAGACGAGGCGCCTCGGCTGGATGAGGACTTTCAGGTCGAGGGTTATCTCGCCTACCAGGGTGCCAAGTTTTGTCTGCAATACGACCCCAATTCCTACCTTTATATTTCAAAGGCCATGGATCTCTTCGACATGACAGACCAGCAAGCCGCCCAGGCGAATCACCCAGAAGATTCGCCCGCTCGATTGGCGGATGTTCAGTGTCCCAGTTTGATTGTTGGGGTCACGACCGATCTTCTCTTCCCGGTTTGGCAGCAGCAGGAGCTGGCGGAGTTATTGCGGGGTCACGGAACGCCAGTTGAATACCTCGAACTGGACTCCCCGTACGGGCACGACTCTTTTTTGATTGAGCAGGAGAAGCTTGGCGTACCTCTGTCCAGATTTTTGTCCAGATGATGTTCGAGTCCGCGCCCGATTTTTAGTGGGCTCGCTTTGTTGCCGATTGGACACGGTGTCTCAGTATTGTATCGGTCATGGGATTCATACCGATCTGATTTGAGTGCACCCCGTTCGATATCCCGATGGGCTGCGCCTTAAGGATGGTCGTTTGGCGGCGTCGCCGGCAAGATTCCCCGGGGTTTCGTGCAGGTGGGTGCCTTTTCCAAATAGTGCTGCCGAGGATACAGAGACAGTGATATAAAGGATCTGAGGGTGATAGCCGTTCATGCAGGGCGGTCGCAGTTGTTGCACGCCCCTCGTTGATGCCCCGTAACTTTTTTGATTTCAATGGGTTTAACGAGTTGGAAGCCATCCGGCGCGACACAACGACTGGTATGCGATCTGTGAGGAACCAAATGGTGAGGTTGAGTGCTTTGAACGACGAGCGAAGACGCTACGGGCACTACGGCCCTGCGAAGTGGGTGAGCTTGCTTGGGCTGCTGCTCTGCTGGGCAATCTCAGCGAGTGGAGCGGCTGCGCAGCAACCGGACTTCATCGAATTTGAAAGCCCGCCGACGCGGCCCCTAGCGCTTTCGCTCGATGGTTCAAAGTTATTCGTCGCCAATACTCCGGATGGAAAGCTCGAAATTTTCAATGTGACACCCGAAGGGCTTGTGCCCGAGACGTCGGTCGCCGTCGGGATGGAGCCCGTGGCGGTCGCCGTTGAAGACGCGGACCGTGTGTGGGTGACCAACTATCTCTCAGACAGCGTCAGCATTGTGAATGTGTCGGCCACTCCTCCGAGAGTCGAGCGGACGCTGCTCGTCGGAGATGCGCCGAGCGATATCGTCTTCGCGGGAACGGCTGACCGTCGGGCGTTCATCGTCACCGCCCATCGTGGCCAGCACCGCTCGGACCTCAGCTTAATTGGCGTTGAGGGCGCGGGTGATCCGCAGTTCACCACGCCTGGAGTGGGTCGTAACGACGTTTGGGTTTTCCGGACCGGCAACTTGGGAAGTGCCGTGGGGGGCGTCCCGCATCGAATCGTGTCGGTGTTTTCCGATACGGGCCGTGGACTCGCGGTGAGCCCCGACCAAAACACGGTCTATGTGGCGGCGCATCTCTCTCACAATCAAACCACCGTGATTACCGAGACCAGGGTGCCAGACGGCTTCGACAGCGCGGGCCCGGTTGGGGGCGCGCCCGGAGGTGCTCTCGGGCCCCACGACAACGCGGATGGCGTGGATGCACCCGAGGTGGCCGTGATGGTCAAGTACGACCAGGCGACCTCGACTTGGCGCGATGCCATTGGGCGAGATTGGTCAGCCCTCGTGAAACATAACCAGCCCGACTTCGACGTCTTTGCGATCGACGCGAACCTTCCGGCGACCGGGTCCTTTACAGTGACCCCCTACGCCCACGTCGGGACACTGAACAACAACCTTGTCGTCAA
>JAQWNI010000143.1 GCA_029268645.1 Myxococcota bacterium | reverse complement strand
AAATTGTGAAAGGACAGGTCCGGGTTGCTCAGCGCCTGAGCGAATTCGGCAGGCGTTCCAGAACTGGGATCGTTCCAATAATCAACCAGATGACTTGGCGCCTCAACTAGAGAAACTTCGGATTGATAGCTGACATTGCTGTTGTTGGATGCGGCACTGAAATAAGCCACGCCATTTTGTACAGCCTCATCAATGGCAAGGCTTACAGGGCCGTCTTGAAACCATGATTCGAAAGGGTTGTAGATGTCGTCAACGATGACGTCACAACCCAAGTCGACGAGGTCTCGGATTCGCTGAGCAAATGTCTCTTGGTCTTCAAGAGTCTCTTGCACCGATGTCTTCAGTGGGTCCCGGTAGGCCGCCCAGCTAGAGACGTACAACTCTGCCCCTGGTGCAACTGAGTGAACCAGTTGTGCCATCGCGCGCCCTTCGTCGTCATCATCGCCGTCATCATATAGGACGTAGACGTTGTCCGGGAGTACGCCGCGCTGGACGTCGTAGTCTTCGCCCCCGAGATAATTGTAACTGGTGGAAATGACGCCGACCTTCAAACCCGATCCGTTGACGTCATAGCGAGCCCTGGCCACATCGGCGAGGAGCGCGATGTCGGCCTGATTAATGTTGCTGGAGCGAAAAACGCCTTCGCCACTGGGTGCGCTGCCATCAGCCGAGAACGACGGTGAGGACCAAAGGAGGAGCACCGCAAAAAAACGGACCAAGAAAGAAAGACGTGCCAGCATCAGAAAAGCTCCTGTAGAAATAGCAATCCGCATTCTTCCACATGTCGTGCGCTATGTGTAGATTTGTAAAAGGCGGAGCCCCCGATTTTGCCGGAAGACCCCAGCCCGCCTAGGGGATTCCCTGTGCCCGTTCCGCAACTTGGCCCAGCCACACATGGCAGAGGGTGCGAAATGACCTAGGGAGAGGGCATATATGTGGGATTTAGGCGCAAGGCCCGAGGATGGGCCTTAGAAGGGAACTCTTGAAATGAGCCTGGGCGGTACGTCCGCCTCCCAATCGTCCCTTCTTCTTTGAACGGGGTCCCTCTAGTTTGGCCTAATCAGGAATGGGTTCATTTTGATGGCATTTTGGTGCTGTTTCCGGTACCCGCAGTGAGATCGTATCGCTGGCGAAGCCTGAGGCTGATAGGATAAGTCCGTCAACCTTGGTAAGGATGCGGAATGACACGCGTGTGGCTTTGGGTCAGTTTGCTGATTTTGATGAGTAGTGGCGCCGTGCAGGCGGCTTTGCATCAGATGAATGATGAGACGATTGTTGACCCGATCCAGAACAAAGATCGCGTGGACCTATCCCACCCGAACTTGACCCAAGCGGGCCTGATGTGGACCCATTTGAATCACGGCAACTTGTCCGGCTCACCCGTGTTCAACGCGAAGTTGGAAGCCGCTTGGCTGTATCCTCCGGTTTGGATGGGGCCATCGGTTGGTCCACTGCCAGCTGGGCCGGAGACAAGTGCTCGCGCGATGCCGTGGGCAAAAGCGGCAACTCGTGTCGCTCTTGCGACGTGGCTGCATAACGAGGCGCGCGCAAAACGCTGAGACTTGAGGATTAACCCCGCGCGGACAACCCGCGAAGCCTCCGAGGACCCATGCTGACGACCCACTGCTGCCGCTCCGCTTCTTACCTCTTGCTTGGAATCGCCGCGATCGCACTGCTTTACCCCGATTCCGTTAGCGCTGAACAGTTCACTCGCGGGGACGTAGACGCCAACGGCACCGTCGACGTACGTGACGCGCGTCTACTCTTTAAATATCTTCGAGGCCGCAAGGTTGAACTCATTTGTCCCGACGCCGCCGACATGGACGACAACGGCGTCATCAACTACAAGGACATTCGGCGTTCGCTCCGGTATCTGTTTCGCCGAGGTCGACCGCCCGCAGCACCCGGTCCGATGGCGTGCGGCTCTGACCCGACTCCGGATGCTCTCGGTGCCTGCGTCTTCGACCCCTGCCCACAGCTGACGGACGAAAACGATCCGCCGGAGCCCTGGAGTCCCTTCGAGAGCTAACTGCCGGCTGACCGCTCAGCGGAGCTCCTCGACGATCTGCAAGCTGGGCGTATGCAAAGCGCCTTGGAGACCGCACTGGTTAATCCCGGCGATAACATCACGCTGGAGTTCAACGCGGAGCTCGCATTGTCGCTGGAAGGCATCGAAGTGACGGGCGGCATCACTTCGAATCCAATTGTCACGCTGACCGAAGACGAGACATACGAGATCAGTTTCGCCTACAACCGCGCGAAGGGTCTCGGTGTTGGAATCAGCGAAAATATTCAGGCGACGGTGACGGAGTCGCAGTCCGCCAACGTCGTCTTCGAATTTGGAAACATTACGGATACGGTCCAGGCCCTCCAATCGATCACCTTCGGCGAGTTCATCGCGCCTTCGCTCGACATTCTGACGGAAGGAGTCGTCGCGCTGGAAGTCACCCTGCAGGCGATCGAAGATCTTGAGACTCAGCTGCCCTCCCTTGAGGCAGCGGCCGCTGCTGCGGACGCCGCATTGGGAGAGGCCAAAGCGATCGAGACTGCTGCCGACAATGCTCTCGACGACCTCGCGGATGATCTCAGCGATGCCCGGGATGTTGTCGCCAGCGTTTTGGGCGAGTTGGGTGATTTTGCAAGTTCGGTCTGCTCCCTGTTGCCGGTTTGCCGTGATCTCGAGAGAGAACTGTCGCGGGTACGGTCCGAAGTTCAGTCTCTCGTTGAATCGGTTACGGAAGCCGAGCGAGCTCTCGAAGCCGCGATCGCGACAGTCGAGATTCGGAAGAAGGCGGAACGCCTCGCGAAAGAGGCCGAAAGTGCAGTCTTGGCGCAGATCGAGGCGCTTCGCACCGAGCTCGAAACTCTGGAAGCCCAGGGGCGAGCCGCTCGGACATTCCTGGGGCAATTCGACAATGGAACGCGCTTGCTTCAGGCCCGGCTGAGTCGCATGGAGTTCGTCGCGGCAAACGGAGCCAACGTCGCTCTCTTCCTGGTGCCGTTCCCGGGCGTGACCGTGGCCAACGCGGGGATCGGGGCGTCACTTGCCCCGCAAGAGAAGTTGATGCTCACGCTCGAACTCGACGATAGGGCCCAGGCTTCGGGTGTGACCGTTCTCATGGGAACGGAGTTTGCCATTGACGTTGCCGCCGGCTTCATCGCTGGATTGGACGCCGCGGCGACTCTGACATCAGACGCTCAAATCGAATTCTCGCCTGATCTCGGGAAGTTCACCGAATCGGGCGTGACCCTCGAGATCGGCCTCGACGCTCAGATCGTTGGGCTCGCTGGCATCGGGGTGGCCGCAGAGGCCGGGGCGGGGCGCGAGATAGGAATTACGCTTGAGGGCACCGAACTCGGGCCGCTGCTCAGTAGCGTGCCCGATTTGGTCGCGGCGGGCTCCATCGACGGATTGCAGGACGCGCTCGTCGACGCAGACGCCACCGCCAGCTTTCAGGATCGTCTCATCGGCGGTGGACTCTTTGCCTTCGGTGTCGATGAGGTCGGATCGGTCAGTGGTTCGGCGACGTGGTCTCAGGTCGGCCAGTCCGTCGAACAACCACTGACAACCCTCGACGACCTTCTCGATCTCTTTCGGCCGACTGCGGTCAAAGACTTGCTCCAGACCCTGGCAGCTGAAGCTTCCTTGGTGCGCTGAGGCCGGGCGACTCGCATCAAATATTTAGGCTGGGCAGTGCCGTCTAGGATGAGCCCTGCTCGTGCAGATCGCCCGATAAACCGATCAGCTGTGGATGAGCACGGAGGACGGACTGCCACTCGCGCTCTGCAAGCTCGCAATCAACGTCAACAGCAGTCGGGTTCCGGTGCAGTCCGCCAGCATCGACGATCTCCACGACACCGAGTCTTGCGATCAGTTTTCGGATTTGTCGAACCTGTTCGTCGTGATGCATGACCTCTCATCCGTCGACCCGCCCGAGTCAATGGTGAATAATAAGCTCAGCCAATTTTTTTAGGCTGATCAAGTCGCCTCGGACCGGCGAAGTCTTCGTCGGGTCGACCCGATCGCAGCGGAAAGGTCTGAAGCGCTGCGAGGCGGCACTCGATCAAAAATCGTTGAAGGGAGAATGCATGCAAGCGCGTCTCTTGGTCCTTGGAGCGGCGCTGCTTTTTTCTACGGGTGGGCTTGCCATCAAGGCGACCAGTCTCGATGCTTGGCAGGTGGCGGGTCTTCGTTCAGGGATAGCCTGCCTCGTTCTTGTCCTCGCTTTTCCTGCGAGCCTGCGAGCCATTCGTCGTGATACTTGGTTGGTCGCGTCGGCCTATGCGGCGACGTTGCTTCTTTTTACACTCGCCAACAAAAATACGACGGCGGGTAACGCGATTTATATTCAGAACGCCGCCCTGATATGGATTCTTATGCTTTCACGCCCCCTGCTGGGCGAGATCATTAGCCGGCGCGAACTGGCCACAGCGGCGGGCATGATTGTGGGCGTTCTTTGTCTCTTTCTCGCCACCCGGGACTCTCAGGCTACGGCGCCTCACCCGGGGCTGGGGAACGCCTTCGCTTTGGGCGCGAGTCTTTGCTGGGGGCTGACTCTGATGGGGCTTCGCCGTCTCGCGAGCCGGACGGAGACGAGTTCGGAGCCCGCCCTCACTGCCACCCTCGTTGGCAATGGGATGCTTTTTGTTTTTTGCCTTCCAGTCATGGATGTTCCTGTCAGTGTGACGACCGTCGACTGGCTCTGGGTGATCTACCTTGGGGTCGTCCAAATCGCTCTGGCCTATATCCTCTTAACCCGAGGCGCCGAACGGGTTCCGGCTTTCGAACTATCCATGCTCCTTTTGCTTGAAGCCGTTCTGAACCCGATTTGGACCTATCTGATTTTGGGCGAAGCAATGGGCAGCCTGGCTCTGGTCGGGGCCGCCATTGTCCTCTGCCTGATTGTGGTGGATGCGGCTGGGCGCCGCACTTCGGACTGAGGCTTCTCTCGATCGGTCGGTGTTCGATTGTGCTTAGGTAATTGCTTTCGAAACTACCTGTCGATATTGACAAACGTCGGGGCCGGGTTTCGGTGGCAGCGCAAGCGCGTGAAGTCCGAAGCTTGAGCCGACACTTTCTGTGTTCATCCAATACGGCTTGGGCTCTTTAGAACGAAGCAATGGTGGCCAAAATATGAGATGATTCGGGCAATTTCTGAGGTGGATCTATGCTGTCCTGTATTCAATGTGCTGGTTCTTTTCTGATCGTCTTGACGATTCTGCTCTTCGCGGGTGGGGTGGTTGCGGAGGACGTCAGTCCACGCTGTGAGGCCGCCGTGGATCGCGCGGCGGCGCATTACAGCAAGTGTCTGCTTTCGGCGAAAGCTCGCTCTGTGGTGAAGCAGGGCAAAAATCGGCTGAAAAGGCAGCAAGACCGCTGCGAAGAAAAGTTTGAGCGCAGCATTACGCGCGCCCTTCGGAAAAACGGCTTGTCCTGCATCAGGGTTGCTGACTTCCATCGGTGATCGCACAGTCACTGACGCAGAAGCGATCGCGATGGAAGCAGGGGGGATTCGCGAAGTCGAGTTTTTGTTCATTCAGAATGCCAAGGGTGGAGCCCTCATGGATTCCACCCTGACGCTAAAGGATGTGGGTACAGACACGGTTCTTTTCTCGGATCGTCCCACTCGCCTCGCCTCGCGAATCGGTACCGAGGATTTTGTCTCCGGCTGGGGCGGAGGAGAGGACTCCTTTGCCGCCAGCGCGCCCAATGCGGGTTTCACTTGCGCGGTTGGTGGTCAGGAGAGAACGTACGTTGTGACGTTGGCGGAGCCCTCGTATAACGGGACCGACCTCTCTTACTCGGTTTCTGCCGTCGATTCAATCACTTTGCCCACTTCATTGGAATGTGACGCCGAGGCAAACTTGTTTATCGACTCGGCCCAAGAGTCGGCTCCAGCGACTTGGTCTTTGCAGATTGAAAGCAACTACGACGAGGCCCTCGAAGTCGATCTTCCCATCAAGTTGGCGGGCCAGGCTACGACGCCTTCGGGTTACCCGACATTCAGTCTGCCGGCAGGAGGCATCACATTTCTAAACTTTAACGATGTCGGTGGTTCAGGTTCCTTATGGTCCTTTTCGGTGACAGACTCCGGTGGGACTGAATACAAATATTCTCCTAACGGAGAGAACGATACGAGCGAAGATACTTGGTGCAGCAACGCTCCCCCCAAAATTGTCGACGGAGGTGCTGTGAGCATCAACATCTTCAATAATTCGGTCGGCTATGCCGTGACGGTCGCCACCTATGCGACGGCGATTCCATCACCCCAGAACCCTGATATTCCGTTGCCTCCTTTGGCGAGTACCTGCAACGCGACATTGCTGAGTTCCTATGACGAGTGGGAGGAGTGGTGCCTTGACAACGTTGGGACCTGCTTGGTAGACGGCACCGCAGCGGCGGCGATTGTGGGCATTTCTCTTGGCGCCGTAATCGGCGCTGCTGCAGCCAGCCTGGCCGCGGATGCAACGGTCGAAGTCTCCACCACTACGGTTGAGGACGAGTACTACTTTAATTCCACGGACTGCTACTACGGTTGTGCGAAATGGACTGTGCGTGGGAGTCTCGGTGATGCCTACTAATTGGATTGGGGACCGTAGGCGGGCCGGTTAGCGGGTCTCCCCGGTCAGCCCTTCGATGAGGCGCCGTCCGCGCCCGTATCACTTCTGGAGCCGGCTCGGCTTGGCCAACACCGCGAGGGGTTGATGGCCCAGTGGCGAAACGTCGGGCTGCGCGCACGGCCACAGCTCTTGCAACAGGGGTGGCTTGTCCCGGAGTTTTCGACGGACCACGAAACGATGCTGGGTCTTCGCGTTCGGAAGCTCGTCGAGGGCAGTTTTTGGCAGCAGATCGGGCTCGCCGAAGGCGATCTGCTCAAGCGGGCCAACGGTGACGCCATCGATTCTATGGACCGTTGGCAGGAACTCCTGCGCGCTGCAGAAACCGATCGGGAGATTTCGGTCGTCGTTCTACGAGACGGGCAAAGGCGAAGATTCCAGACCAAAACCGTTCCTCCTCGTGGCTCCCAAAAACCGCCAACGGACCCCAGCCCATATGACCTATCCCCGTGACGGGGCTGGGTGGCAAGGCTTTGGCTAGTTGGTTGGCAGAAGTTCGCTGAGAGGCTTGCCGTTGATCTGCAAGTCGATGACTTGCCCCTCGCTGTCCTGGCTGATGGAAGCCGAGATGTGGGCATGGCCCTCGGTCGCAAGGTGCCCTTCGTCGAGTCTCTTCCTCTCGCTTCGACGATCGTGGCGAGCGGTGGGCTCTCTTCAAGTCGTAAAAGCTGCTACGGTGCAAGGCCTGTTGAGGCGGCCAGTACCCTCAGTTCGTCGAGCAAGCAGGCTTTGTGAAGAGAGCTGACATGCGATATCCGCATCATGATTAAGAATCCCGAATGGCAAAAACCCCTGCATCACAGCATGGTCATGGTCGCGGCCTGGGTTTTTTTTTCTTTCACGTTGAGCTCTTGTGGAGAAAATGGATCCGTGTCAGAAAGTGCAATGGAATCATCGAGAAGAGCAATCGGCGAGCATGCATTGGTCTTCCAGCGCATGAAAGGCGGGCTTTCCGAACTCAAGACACCGCCGCTGTCGGCCGTCCGCGAAGGAAGCATCCTGGTCGTGAGCGTTGGTCGGGGCCAAATTGCTGCGTTTGAACCCCCAACTGGTATCAACAACGAAGTCTATCCCCAGGTTGGAGCCACTCACGCCTATACACGGTGGCCAAATTCCGGAACCGCTCTTTATGCACTGACCAACCAAAGCGGTGATGATGACCAAGTCATTTCGGTCCGCACACCGCCATCCGACGAGATAACAATGGCTGCAGTTGAGGTGTTGGGCAGTCGCATTGAAGACGTGGCCTGGAATGAAGATAGAGAGCCCGAGTTTTTCTGGAGTATACGGCGAAAACTCTTTTCTGATCGAAGCATGACAAGTCATAAAGTGAAGACGTCAGGCCCCGCGACTCTTATCGCCTTCTGGTGGGGTGATGCGAGTAGCGCAAATTCTAAAACCGCTGAACCGGACCAGGGCTTTTTGGTGGTTGACTCCCTGCTGGATGAGGGCGCGCTCGTGCAATGCGCGGTTGCTGTCAAACATGTAGAAAAGGCGGGCAGTTATGACGTGACATGGACGGCGACGCCTATACAAGGCGCACAGATGTGGTTAGTCGCAGTAGCGGACAATGAGTAGCAATATGTCGGACGAATACCGGGTCTGTCTCAAGGCATAGAGTGATCGAAGGCTTACCCGTTTCATGCGAGTTGAAAAGATTCGTTAACCTCAGATTATATTGTTCCTGCGTACACATTCGACAAGTCTGAAGAGGCGAAATAAGCGCTTGCCAATGTGTTTGGTTTTGTCGACCAAAGGCAGTCGATGATACGGAACGCCATATCAATAATGATTGGTTACGATAGTGATCATACAACGAGTGACTGATGTCACAGAAAAAGAGTTCCGCACACGCCACGCCAATGTGAACAAGCCCATCATTGTTCGAAGTGCTATCCGAGATTGGCCAGCGTTGCAGAAGTGGAGTCTTGAATATATCGCCGAGCACTATGGCCATGAGAAGGTCATATTCCGGCAGCCCTATGCTGACTCGACTGGAGAGGAAGATAGGGAATGGACGCTTCGAGAGTTCGTCGAGGCGCTTCAGTCAGGCGAAGAGCCACGTCCCTATCTCAATCAGGTAAAACTACGAGATCTCTCAGAGCGTCTCCGCTCTGACATTGGCACCCTGGAGATCGCGAAAAACAATCGCTTGAATCGCTCGCGATTACTGCCGGAATCAATGAAACTCGATGCAGGGAAGAAGGCGCTCTTCGTCGGTGACCGTGGTAGCGGCTTCGGCATGCTGCACTGGGATTATTCTTACTTGCACGTCTACATATCGCAGATTCGTGGCAGCAAGGAGTTCCTTTTATTTTCTCCCGAGGATACTCCGCACCTCTATCAGCATCCGATTCATGAGGGTGCCTCAAGCATCAAAGATATCAACAACTACAATCCGGCGGATTATCCGGATCTGAAAAAAGCGACGCCTGTAAGATTTACCTTGCAGGAAGGCGAGACTCTCTTTGTGCCTGGGGGGTGGTGGCATGCCACGAAGATGAATGAATGCAGCATATCCGTTGCTGAAAGCGCGCTCACTCACAGCAACTGGACGCAGCGTTATCGTTGGTTTGCCAAGCAATTCAGGAAACAAGGCTACTCGCCTACCAAGGTGGTGCTTTTCAGGCTGTATATGTTCGGACTGGGGCGCTTCTTAGATACTTTAGAAAAAGTCACCTAGGGTAACTTCTTTGCAACCGGTTACGCCTTGAGTACGTGATTCATCCGTTCGAAACATTTTGGCTGATATTATACTTTTTCGGTCGGCTCTCGATGTGTTGTAGACCGCAAACCCCACGCACGCGTATTGTCGCTCATGCCCCCCCCCACCACCGCCAGCGAAGGGCATGGAGCCTCGGCTCTTTTCCGTGCTCGACTTTTTTTAGCCCCGAGAGAGTCTCAGGTTTGCCCCATGAGAGGATCCGGAGTTTCAGGGCCACGATGTTGCGCCCTTGTCGCACAGGGTGCGCTGCACGTAGAACTCGGAAGAGCCCGCGGCTCCATGGTACTCTTCCCAGCTTACCGCTCACCAGACCTCGTGCCGGAGGCGATAGTAATCACCGGCATCGGCTTCTCCGAGGCTCTTCCTGTACAAGTCACGCCGATTCATCGGGAATGTTTTGTCGCCGGTCTCTTCGGCATGGACATCGATCGTTTCGATGACGGGCCCCAGAGACCAAAGGCGACACGGGGCGGCGCTGCTTGCCATCCACCGCGCTCCGAGTCTATAAAGTGGGAGAACGGCGTTTCGGGGACGACGCTGTATGACCAATTATCTGGATAACAAGTATAATATGCGTTTCCGATGATACGTCGGTCGTCGGCGAGGCCGACCATGATTCCCTCTGCACTCGCAGACCCAATGGGGAGGAGTAGCCAAATCATCAGCGAGAGCATCTCGGCTGCGTGGCCGAGGCAAGCTCGACCAATGGGCCTGCGTCATGGGATCGCGACAAGGACCGAGGGACACGCATCAGCATCAAAGTCTTGCCAGCTGGAGTGTTTTCAGAAGTCGTCAACCACTTCATGAAAAATTCTCCAGATCAAACCCGACCAATCTCCTGATTCAGGGCGATCCATCGTTGCAAAACACGAAACCGATAAAAGTGAGCCGCGGATTGCGCCTCAAGAACCAGCTGGGGAGAGCGCCAATAAGCTGTCGGCTGGCACAATGTTCGAGTATGGGCGTCGCATTCAATTGCTAGAGCAGCCCCGGGGCGGGTATCGTCAACCCTTACGCCCTATTGGCACCACGCATTTTTCTCCGATTGATTCGCTAAAGGGTCCTTGGGGCTCACGTCGTTCGGCCTTTTACCTTTTCGGGCGTAAACAAATAAAGCAGCGTGAGGGGCACGTAGCGCAGTGCAGCCCGCAGTCCAACCAGCCGAACTAAGGTAAAGACTTTGCCCATCGAAAGACTCCTCAAAGCCATCCTCATGGCAAAGTAGAAATCTGAAAATTGCGTCTGGCGGTAAAGCCTTGCGTGTTGCTCCAGGAAAGACTGGTTCTCCCCCCACTCTTCCTGCATGACTCTGAGACGCGAGAGCACCGTACCGAAATAGTCGAGGTCGGTGTTTCGAGTCTCTGCGTCCGCGTGCTGTATGCACGTAATTGCATCGACGTATCCCATATCGCCGTATGAACAAATGTGAGAGTCAAATAACCAGCTTGCATTGCGATTCAATCCAACGAGAAAACGATCTTGATCCCCGCACACCTCACGATTGAAAGAGAAAGCTGTAGGAAGGATGAAGTCGGTTGTCAGCTGATTGACATAGTGATAGCCGGTAAAGATTGATACGGGCGGCTGAGCGTCTTGCAATGATTGACGCTCAAGGAGTTCTTGGATGGGTGTCTGTCCGGCGGACCAGATGGCGATACCTCCAGGATGCTTCTCGCCCGACTTTGTGGCGTAATCGAAATCGCAGAAAACGCCAGCCAAGTCAGGAAATTTTGAATAAGCCGCCCGATGGAGAGCTAGATGACCGGGATACCACTCGTCATCATCATCTAGGAAGGCGACATGGCGATGTCGTGCCAAGTCCAGACCCCGGTTTCTCGCTGCGCTGACGCCCGCGTTTGGAATCTTATGATAGTGGATCCGGTCATCCTCGAACTCGGACATCACATCGCCGTATTCCAGCTTGGACCCGTCATCGATGACGAGGATTTCATCATCGGGCTGCAGATTAGCGAGGGCGCTTTTTAACGCTCTCCCGAGAAGCCCTGGCCGATTATATGTGGGAATGACGATGCTGAAATTGACCATGACGCCCGTATCATGCCTTAGGTTTTACGATGTTGAAAGGTCAGAGCCCGTGTAAAATGCCCGGGCAAATCGGCTTCGAAACTTTTTGAAAAACTGCATGCACTGGCCCCATCCAGACCCATTGGCTTTGCCCGGAAGCAAGGGGAGGCTTCTGCGCCACCAGAGCACGACCCGATCTGACTTCTGAGGCCGCACTCGGAGCATTTCTGGTTAGTTCCCCTTTTTAGTATTGTCGGAAAGGGGTAGAGGGTGGGCTGAGTGGATTCCTTAGGGTTTCCAAGCGGGACTATAGCCCCCGGCAGTTGTCAACCTCTGCTGATTGCTTCCATCCACATTCATTGTATAGATATCCAAATTGCCATCTCTACGGGAAGTAAACGCAATCTGATTCCCATCCGGACTCCAGCTAGGATAAAAGTCGTCGGCAGTTGTCAGCCTCTGCTGATTGGTTCCATCCGCATTCATTGTATAGATCTCGAGATTGTCATCGAGCCCAGCGTAGAAAGCAATCTGATTCCCATCCGGACTCCAGCTAGGGGAATAGCCGCCGGTAGTGGTCAATTGCTGCCGATTGTTTCCATCCGCATCCACCACATAGATGTTATTAGCGGATTGAAAAGCAATCCGATTCGCGGTTAGACCCCAACTCGGATCACTACCACCCAATGTGGTCAACTGTTGCTGACCGCTTCCATCGGCATTCATCACGTAGATGTTGTTAGCGGATTGAAAGGCAATCTGATTGCCGTTTGGACCCCAACTGGGCTCACTGCCGCCGCCTGTGGTCAATTGCTGCTGATCACTTCCATCCGCATCCATTGTATAGATCTGCAGAACGCCATCCGTACGGGAAGTGAAAGCAATCTGATCCCCATTTGGACTCCAGCTAGGAGACTGACCGTTGGAAGTGGTCAACCTTTGCTGATTGCTTCTGTCGTTATTCATCACAAAGATTTCAGGGTTGCCATACCTGTTTGAACTGAACGCAATGGTTCCATTGAAACTTGATCCTGAATCACTGTCACTACACGAAAGAACCAAAACGGCAATCGGCAAAGTGATAGAAAACACCATCAGGCGGTTCTTCATGTGAATTCTCCGGCTGTCCAGAAAGGATGGCTTACGGAAAAGATACCTGATTTTCACAGTTCGATCGTAAACCCGATTTGTCGATCTTTCGCTCATAGGAAAATGAGTTTCCCCAAACCGAATAAGTTCAGGGTTCGCGGAAGCGGGTCCCGCCGGACAAATTGGGCCGAGGATTGGTTCACCGCCACCTAGGCCAGAGCCAAGTACTCACTCGATGCCGTGGACAACTCCGGTAATCCAATTCCCGACACCAAATTTCCCGCTGGCAGGGAGTAAGTATGGCGTGATGTGTCGTGCCTGCTGGCCGGCCCCGAACCCACCCCCGGCTCGACTCGTCGGCCTCGGGTTATTCGGGCTGGGTGTCCGGCGATGGGTGGGGTGGAGAGCGTCCTTTCAGCCACTCATATTGCTCTTGGGTCGTGGCTTCATCGAACGGTCGGTGCTGGATTGAGCCCAGACAACTGCCTTCTAAAGTAAGCGTTGTTGCTGGCCAACGTAGGGGCCGGCGTTGGGATAACGGCGCCAAAGCGCCGATCGGATGCCCCGCCGAATGCCGACTTGACGTGCACGGTGAACCGCAAACCAGTGAACTCCGTGCTGGAGTTGACTTCGCCCAGCCGCGTGGACGACGACCTCGTTTACGCCGTGGCGGCTGTAGGAGACACCGTTCTTCCTGAAACGACGATCACGTGTGATGTGGAAATTGATTTGTTTTTCGATGCCCTGGGCACGAGCTTTAGTAAAAGTTTGAGTCAATGTAATCCGAAGTCTTGCTCAGACCTGATCGCAAATAAGCATTGATCGACACATCGTTCTCACGCTATTTCACGGACGTGACTTTCGTGGTCCAGTCCATACCCATCGGGTTCGCCTGGAAGCAAGGGGAGGGTGGATTCCCCATTCCAAGCTCGGCCGATGCCCCCCCTATCTTTTTTAAACTCGGCGCCTCTGATTGCCCTTGATCAGGAATGGCTCATTTGAAGGAGTTTTTCGGGCTTTTGTCCGCCCACGCGCCGGAGGAAGCCAGCTTGTGTGTCCCGCTCCCTTTAGGGTTTGCTCCCATCTCTAAGGCCTCCGGCAGACACCAGTGGTCCCAGAATCCGCCTTCGCAGCAAACTATTTCTTGCGTAGAGCCATCTTCCGCTTCGCAGTGCCTTTTATTTTCGAGCCAATCAACACAGAGATCACCCTCCAGATCCGCGCACGGCGTG
>JAQWNI010000142.1 GCA_029268645.1 Myxococcota bacterium | reverse complement strand
GAGGGGATCGTATCCGCTCTGAACACGGGGATGCGTTACTGTACTGCGCCCAAGACCGCCCGGATGGACGCTGACGACTGGATGCATCAGAAACGTTTGGCACTCCAAATCTCTGCTCTGCAAAAGAACCCTCGCTGGAGTGCCGTAGGCTGTCACGTGCGAGGCTTCCCGCGAGGAGACATGACCGCGGGCGGGCGACGCTACGAGGCCTGGCTGAACGGAGTCCAAAACGAAAAAGATCTCTGCTCCGAGGCATGGATCGAATGTCCAGTCGCTCATCCAAGCCTGATGTTCCAAACCTCGACCCTGCAGGCCTTCGGCTATCACGAACACGGCTGGCCCGAAGATTACGATCTGGTCCTCAGGATGTTGACCCAGGGTAAGCACATCGGAATGGTCCCTCAGAAGTTGCTCTCGTGGCGGGACTCCCCCAACCGACTTTCGCGGACGAGCCCTCGATATCAACTTGATGCCTTCACGCGGTGTAAAGCCTTTTACCTTGTTCAGAACTTTCTGGCGTCCCATGCCCGCTACGTCCTTTGGGGCCACGGTCCAACGGGTCGTCGTCTTCGACGATCCTTGGCTGAGTATGATCGAAGCCCAAGTCACATCGTTGAAGTCCACCCCAGGCGGATCGGCCAAGTGCTTCGGGGCGCACCCGTCATTGTCCCCGAGGACCTTCTCGACCTTCGACCCGAAAGAATTGTGGTCAGCGTGGCCGGCGCCTCTCCCCGGGCAAAAATTCGGATGGCTTTAAACGCCATGGGGTTTCAGGAGAATCAAGATTACGTGTGCGCCGCCTAAACCCCGCGGGACCGTTTGATTTGAGCCAGACATCGCTTCAAAAGAACGGTTTGTTCCGCATGTGTTGGGAATGCACATCACCTGAAAGTGCACTCAATTTGATTTGAGCTTCTGATCGATGGCATGGCGGTTGCACCTCTAGAGCGCAACAGCCGCTTCAGCGAAATCGCCGATTTGAGCGGCAAGGAGAGCCATCATGAGTGCAGAAGTCATCGTGCTGCGACAACCGTTTGACCCCTCGGAACCCGAAGCCGAACGACGCTATGACGACATTGTGGTTCGGATCAATCGTCTATCGGCCGAGCGCGAGCGCAACCGGCGAACCTGTGTCGAACTGGAGAGACAGTTTGTACAAAACGATCTCTGTGCGAAGACCGAGGAAGCGAGCGGGGAACCCTTGACCGAGACCGAGCGAAGGAAGAGATTGATCCGCCTGATCGACGCTTCATGTCTTCGCATCGAACAAGACAAGGAGTATGACCGACTTTGCACTCGCCTCGACGAAATGAATCAAGATCTCGACGAATGGGCCCGGCAGTACTGGGCCCATCAAGGAGAGGGCGAGTAGCGAGAAACCGGGCTCGTGAAGGGCTCAGAAACCCGCGTTTCCGGGAACCCGCGGAAACGGAATGACATCCCGAATATTCGTCATTCCGGTCATGAACTGGACCAGCCTCTCGAAGCCGAGCCCGAAGCCTGCGTGAGGGACTGAGCCGTAACGTCGCAGATCGAGATACCACCAGTAGTGCTCCTCGGGGAGCGACTGCTCGGCCAAACGATCGCGAAGCACGTCCAAGCGATGCTCGCGCTGGGAACCGCCGATGATTTCGCCAATTCGGGGGACCAACACGTCCATGGCGCCCACGGTGCGACCGTCATCATTGAGATACATGTAGAAGGCTTTGATGCCCCGGGGATAGTCGGTCACGATCAAGGGGCGACCAAAGTACTCCTCGGTGAGAAACCGCTCGTGTTCGCTTTGGAGGTCTACACCCCACTCGACGGGAAAGTCAAATTCCTGTCCCGATTCTTGGAGAATCTGAACAGCCTCAGCGTAGGTGATTCGACCAAAAGGCTCTTCGATGACATGCGACAATGTGCTGAGGACCTGATCATCGATGCGTTGATTAAAAAACGCCAAATCCTCCTCGCAGCGATCGCGCACTCGGCCAAAAACAGACTTGAGGAATTCTTCGGCCAAGGCTGCAAGACCGTTGAGTTCGCAGAAAGCGACCTCGGGCTCGACCATCCAAAACTCGGCGAGATGGCGACTCGTATTCGAATTTTCGGCCCGAAAGGTCGGGCCGAAGGTATACACCCGTCGATGCGAGAGCGCGGCAATCTCGGCCTCAAGCTGCCCCGAAACCGTCAAGTAAGTCGGCGCTCCGAAAAAATCCGCCGACCAGTCCGTCGTCCCGGCCTCGGTTCGCGGACAGTCCGCAGGATCGAGCGACGAGACCCGAAACATTTCGCCCGCCCCCTCGGCGTCGGAGAGCGTGATGACCGGAGCGTGAAGCTGAATGAAGCCCTCCTGATAGAAGAAATCATGAATCGCCCGAGCGGCCTCATCGCGCACCCGCAGAACCGCCCCCAGCGTATTGGTCCGAGACCGTAGGTGGGCAATGGTTCGAAGGAACTCGAAGCTGTGGCGTTTTTTCTGGAGCGGATAGTCGTCGTCAACGCCTCCCACGAGCTCGACCCGTTGGGCGTGCACTTCGTAGCGCTGGCCCTGTCCGGGGGAGTCCACCAGCTGACCCACCGCTTCAATCGCACAGCCCGTTGAGAGGTCCCGCACGACCCCTTCCCATCCGTCACAGGTCGAATCGGCCACCAACTGCAGGCCGCTCAAGCACGAGCCATCGTTCACCTCAAGAAAAGACATCTTCTTCGCATGCCGCGCGGTGCGGAGCCAGCCCCGCACGGTGACTTCCCCCCCCGCTTGCTCGCGAGCCAGTAATTCCCGAATCGAATCCACTTCTTTCCCCTTTGAAGCCCACCTCGTCGGTCGGAGAGTAACCCCACCCCACCCCGTCGTGAATCCCCTCTGATGAAGGAGTGACGCAGCACCTCGGTCCACCGCAGACAGAGCCGGCCCCGCTATGCTGAATTGCAGACCGGTTAGCCCACGCCCTCTGAAATCCCAAGGTCCATCTCCATGACGATCAATTGGTTTCCTGGCCATATGAACCGAGCCCGGCGTGAACTCGCCGAGGCCCTGACTCAGATCGACGTTGTCATCGAGATCCTGGATGCACGGCTCCCCCGCTCCAGCAGCAACCCAATGCTGACTGAGCTGCGCGGTGAAAAGCCTGCCGTCACCCTTCTCAACAAAGCCGACTTGGCGGACCCGACCGTCACCCAATCGTGGCTCGAGTTTTTCGAGCAAGACAGAAAACGAAGCGCTCTGGCCGTCGATGCCAATGACCGGAACAGCATCAAAGGCGTGCCCGGGCGCTGCCGGGCGCTGGCCCCAGCACGGCAAGGCCCTGGACGGCGAGTCCGCTGCATGGTGGTTGGCATCCCGAACGTTGGAAAGTCCACTTTGATCAACACGCTTCTCGGACGCGGGATCGCCCGGGTCGGAGACCGCCCTGCCGTGACCCGTCGGGCCCAGCGCTTCGAACTCGATGACCGGGTGAGCCTTTCCGACACCCCAGGCGTTTTGTGGCCCAAACTTGAAGATCAGGACGGCGCCTATTGCCTGGCCGCCTCGGGGGCCATCGGCGAGGCCGCCTTCGACACCATGGACGTCGCACAATACGCGGCCAGTTTCCTCGCACGCACCTATCCAGACGCCCTCGCCGAGAGATACCGGCTTGAGACGTTGCCCACGGAACCTCTGCAGATTCTCGAATGCATCGGCCGTCGCCGGGGCTTCCTTCAGCGCGGCGGAGTCGTCGACCTTGAACGAGCCGCCAACACTCTGCTCCGGGAGCTTCGGAGTGGAGCGATGGGTCGAATCAGCTTCGACCGGCCAGCCCCCGAATAGGCAGGCCAGCGCCAGGCGAATCGGCGCGGGTATCTCGGGCGCGGTTTCGATAGCCTGAGGGCCGTCATTCGGCGAGCCACCTAGGAGACCTCAGGCCGGTGGAATCAATCAGACTCGACCTCGACTTTGAACATCTGCTCCTCGCCGGATCCCTCCTGATGGTGATGAGCGTTCTGCTCAGCCAGGCCTCTTCCCGGGTCGGCATTCCGAGCCTCCTGCTGTTTTTAGCTGTCGGAATGCTGGCGGGTTCGGATGGTCCCGGGGGCATTCACTTTGACGATCCCGAAGTGGTCGAACTGTTGGGCATGACTTCCCTGATCGTGATTCTCTATGGCGGCGGCTTCGATACCCGATGGGCCAGCGTCCGGCCGGCCCTGGCCCGAGCCATCTCACTCGCAACGCTGGGCGTCGCCATCTCGGTGGTGGTTTTTGCTGCCCTCGGGGTTTACCTCGCCGGCATTCCCTGGCGCCAGGCGCTCCTTCTCGGGGCCATTGTTTCGTCAACCGATGCCGCCGCAGTTTTCGGCGTGCTGAGGTCTCGCAAGACGCCTCTCAAAGGCAGAGTGGGCGAAATTCTGGAATTCGAATCCGGGGCCAACGACCCCATGGCGGTCTTTCTCACCATGGCGCTGATTCAAATGGCCCATAGCGAGCAGGCCCCCAGCGCGCTCGAATTCGTTTTGGGCTTTGGATTTCAAATGGGCGTTGGGGCCATCATGGGGATCGGTTTCGGCTGGGCAATTGGTCGATTGCTCGGCCTCACCCTCTCCGTGCCAGGATTGCGCCCCACCCTATCCATCGCTCTCGCCTTGCTCACCTTTTCAACAACGGCCTTGGCGGGGGGGAGCGGCTTTCTCGCCGTCTACGTTGCGGGGATTATCGTCGGCAACATGCCCTTCCCCGAACGGGAAAACCTCAATTCGTTCCACGACGGAATAGCCTGGCTGGCTCAAGTCCTGATGTTTTTAGCCTTGGGTCTGCTGGTCTTTCCCAGCCGGCTCGTCCCCCTGATCCCGAGCGGCGTCGTGATCGCCTTCGCGGTGATCTTTGTGGTTCGACCCGTCGCGGTATTTATCTCCCTCGCCTTTTCGTCGAGCACGTTCCGGGAGAAATTATTCATTTCATGGGCCGGTCTCCGGGGGGCTGTCCCCATCATGCTGGCGACGCTGCTCTTGGTCGACCGCGCGCCGCTGGCCGACGAGGCCTTTCATCTGGTTTTTTTCGTGGTGCTTTTCTCTGTTCTGTTGCAGGGCACCACGATTCCGTTGGTCGCCCGCTGGCTGCGCCTCTAGGCGGAAGCCGACCCGCCTTGCCCCCCACGCCTAGGCCATCAGTTCAGCTTTTTGTCTTTGTAGTACTTCGTGCCTTTGAGGGTCAGTTCGAGGGCCAGACCATCGCCAGTGAGTTGGTAGATCCAGACGCCATTTTTCACTGAAAGGGCCCCCTGCATAGCGCCGCCATCGTCGTTCAGTTTCGCAGCGGCGGTGGCCTGCCCTCCGAGTTCCCAGCCCTGGTTGATGAAGTGTTCGAAGTCCGGTTGATCGTTGAAGACCCAGACCACCCGGAACTTTTTCACCCCCATCCCAAGCCCGGCTTGGAGTTCCACCATTTTCATATACGTCTTGGCGCCGGTGGTTTGGTCGACCGCCAGCCCCTTTCCGGTGCCCCCTCCGGCGACGAGAATCTTCATGCCGAAATTCGAGAACACCGCATAGCCGTCGCTATTGGCCAGGGCTTCTCTGGCCTTGGGCTGAACTTCAAAAAGCTCTTTGAGGGTTTCATCGACCACTTTCTGGACCTTGGCTCGACCTTCGGCCTGTTTTTCGGGGCTGAGTCCCCCGCCCTCACTGTCGGACTCCGCAGCTGCAAGCCCAACCCAAAGTAAACTCGCTAGAACGGTCCCGATGAAAGCGATCCCTTGCCGTCTACGTTGCGACCCCATCCTTGTTCTCCTCATATTCTCTCAGTTGCGTTCACAACGCTTTCAAATAAAAATCCGTATCCTGCGGCCCGACCGGCAGACACTCCGGTCTGAGAATGCCCGGTGGTCGATCAACAAGGCGCATTGAACTGTAAGCCGCTCCTAGAGCCGTCGCATTCCACCTGCGCTGAGAGCCTCCGCCTGGACGGCTTGGGTCAGTAGCTGGCGCCGATCCGAATGCCCCAAGTCCGCGGGGGTTGAAAAGAGGCGTAGATGGGGGTCCCCAAAATCGCGCTACCAACGGAACGATTGTTTCTGACATTCGTTCCGGTGGCGTTCTCGACAAAGCCC
>JAQWNI010000141.1 GCA_029268645.1 Myxococcota bacterium | reverse complement strand
AAGAACCCAGGGCTCTTCTGCTCTGGAAAAGGTTCACGGCCCGAACCGGGCTCTTGGAATCCTTCGATGATTAATCTTGATGACCCCGAGCACAAGCATCATCGAAACTTGGTCAATCGAGGCTTTACGCCGAAAAGGCTTCTTGAGCACGAGATCAAGATTCGACGCATATGCAACCAACTCATCGATTCTGTCTGTGAACGTGGGGAATGCGAGTTCGTCCGGGAGATTGCGGCTCCTCTACCGTTGATCATGATCGGAGACATGCTGGGGATGCCGGAGGAAGACTTCGAGACCCTGCTGAACTGGTCAGAAACGATGCTCCGAGCCACCGATGCAAACGCATCGAACGAAATCAGAGCCGCTGCCGGCCAAGCCGGCCTCGAATGGTTTCAGTACGCGATGAAGACCATGGTAGACCGCCGGAGCAAACCGACAGGAGACTTAGTTTCAGAACTGGTCTATGGAAAAATCGACGGCGTTGGACTGACCGACGAACAAATCGCTCACGAAACACTGCTGATTCTCGTGGGCGGAGACGAAACCACACGTCATGTCATCACGGAAGGGATGCTGGCCCTCATCGAATATCCCGAAGAGCGCGCTCAACTACTGGCTCGTCCCGATCTGCTGCCTAGCGCGATTGAAGAAATGCTTCGATGGGTTTCACCCATCAAGAACATGAATCGAACCGTGACCCAAGACACGATACTCCGAGGCCAACGACTGAAAGAAGGGGATCGCTTGCTCCTGCTCTACCAATCAGGAAATCGCGACGAACTCGTCTTTGATCAGCCTGACCAATTCCAGATCGGCCGATCACCCAATCACCATGTGGCCTTTGGTGGCTACGGGAGCCATCACTGCCTCGGAGCCAGCCTGGCCAGGCTGGAACTCAAAATCCTCTTCGAGGAGTTGATGCGCCGGCTCCCGGACATTTCACTCCAAAGCGACGCTCCTTTGCCGCGGCGCGAATCGAACTTCATCGTGGGCATTGAGCGCATGCCGGTGCGTTTTTCGCCGGGCCCCAGGGAGGGCACGCTCGGCGGCCCCGCCGCCGCCTAAACGCCCCCCAGCGGGGCCGCACCGCGAAGACACTGGATCCAACGTTCCGGTTTATTCCGGCCACTCCGCTGGACGATTGGCTGTTTTAGACCGCTGCCCCTGAGGGCATAATCTTCCCGAAAGGTTTGATTCTCAACAGCTTTTCTGAATTCGTACGACTGGGCACGCCTTCTGCAATACCGGACTGTGCGAAAAGCGTGAAACGGAACGAACCGACTTCATGACGATTCGCATAGAGAATGCGGAAGGAGAACGAGATGATTTTCCGTCACTTCGCCGATACCCGGACCGGTGGTCACAGCTACCTGTTCGCCTCTTCGACAACCCGTCAGGCCGCGATCGTGAACCCCAGTGTCGATGCGCTGGAGGAATACCAGCGCGTCATCAATGAGCTGGATTTGCAACTCGTCGCCACCTTTTTGACGGATGCGGATGGATTACGGGCCGCGAGCGTGCAGGCACTTGTCGGTCGCTACGGGGGGCGGGCGTTCGCCCCGGCTGGACAGCCGGGATCCCTCGAAGGGTTGGAGGTGGCCCAAGCCGGTCAAACTTTTCCCATGGGTGACCTCCATGTGGAATTCGTCTCACCGCCTCCCGGCGGCGCGGGCCAAATTGCCTACCGGGTGCCTGGCTACACATTCGTGGGCACAAGCCTGACCATGGATGCCTCGGGCATTCCTGCCTCGAATGCCGCCGCGGGAAATCAAGTCTGTCGATCGGCGGCAATTTCGGCCTCGTCCAAACGAGCCGGGGATCCTCGGCTTGAAAATTTGGCCCAAGAACGCTCAACGATCGGGGCTGTGCCCATTGAAAAACTAATTATGGAAGACCTTCAAACCAGCCTCGCCGAGTCTGTACTGACTCCCAAGGAGAGCCGGGTGGCTGAGGTCTACATCGAAACCATGCAGAGACGGGGTCTCAAGCCCCCTTCTGCCGCGGAAATGGCCGAACGGCTGCCCGACGTGGACAGAACTGCGCTGCACGTCATCGTGCACAACATTCGATGGAAGCAGATCGACCTGGGCAGGCTGCCCCTGCAGCTCGAGGGACAAACATCAAAATGGCTTCGTGGCCTCCAGACGAAACCCGAATTTACATCTCATGAAAGAGAGTTCCTGAAGGTGTACTTCCAACTGCTGCGCCAGAGAAACCGGCCTCCGAGTGGACCGGAAATTTCCGAGACACTGGGAACGAATCGACCCGTCCAGTGGGTCCGAAAGCGTGCCCATACGATCCGACGCAAGCAGCGTGAGTTCAAAATGCCTGAGTTGGTCTTGGCACGAAAAAATCACGAAAAGAGCGAGGAGCAAGACAGCCTGGAGCGCAAAACATTGCCGCCCGGCTTTCGAGGTCGGTTCGACTTCGAAATGCGCCCCCACCATTGATTGGGAAATCAGCGAGTCCCCCCCAGAGCGGGGGCTCCCGGCATCCAACCGACCTCTCATCAAGACGACGGCGGTTTTCAGGGGTCACGCCGGGAGCCACCCGCCGATTTGGTGTCACCGCGGTTATGATCCGGGACTGACGACGCCGGGGATCGGGACTTTAGTCCCCCCTCCTCCCATTCACTCGGACAGATGAAGGGCCCAGGGACCATGAAAAAGTCCATCTTCAGACCCATTCGAATCATTCTCCTCAGCAGCATCGGACTCGTGCTGATCACTCTGATGACGATGAGCTGGCTTAGCTACCGGGAGCAGCACCGGTTAAATCAAGCTGGCGAGGCACTGAACGAGATGCTGTCCTTTCATGAGCAAAGAGGCTTGATCGAGCAAAAGGTCGTTGGACGGATTCTTGGAGAGAGCGACTTCGAGCCTCACCGGCTCACCCAGCAAATTGACGAACTCGCACGCCTGACACCCGCCAGTGACCCCAGCACCCGCGCCCTTCTCGAGAGACTTAAGCGCCAGCTCCTTCAGTCCGATGCCCCGTATTCGCTGCAGCAGAACGACCAAGTCATTGACCTCCTCCACCAGATCGCACTCAGCGAATCACGATACGAAGCGCACGTGATCACGCGGCTCCAAGAGGCCAATGACGAGCAAATCACTTACGAAATGGCGGCCCCCTTGGCCCTCTTCGCCTTCATGCTCCTCGCTTTTCCCTTTGCGCGACGACGCGTTGTCGAACCCCTGGAAAGCTTCGGACGGCAAATGTCTGATTTGGCCGAGGGCGAATTTACTCCGATTCCTGAAGCCAGTCTGAGCGATCATACGCTGCCGCTCCACGAAAACTTCATCAAGCTCGCCGTCCGGCTTCAGGAACTCGAGCGTGAACAACGCGAAAGAGCTGAGTCTCTTGAGCAAGAAATTCGATCCGCCTCGGCGGCGCTCCTCGAACAGCAGCAAAGCCTGGCCCGAGCCGAGCGATTGGCGGTCGCCGGCGAACTCGCTGCCTCGGTGGCCCATGAAATCCGAAACCCTTTGGCTGGGATCCAGATGAGTCTGGCCAACCTGCGGCACGAACTCCAAGACCCCGAGTTTTCCGAGCGAATTGATACCATTGTGTCCGAAGTGGAGAGGTTGGGGCACTTAGTCAATGAAATCGTCGATGCCGCCCGTCACCAGCCCGAGCCCCCCACAACAACCGACGTAGCCGACCTGACCGATGAGCTGATTTCGTTGACGCGGTACCAGCTGCCGGCCAGCATCGAACTCGAAAGTCGGATCCGGTCTCCGCTGAAAGTCCGAGTCCCTAAAGAGCGCTTACGCCAAGCCCTTCTCAACCTCATCCTCAATTCGGCAGCCGCCATCGGGGAGACAACGGGCCAAATCGAAATCGCGATCGACCAAGAGGACCAAACCCTTCGAATTTCCGTTTCGGACGACGGGCCCGGCTTCCCCGAGGAGCTGCTTTCAGGCGGAATTCATCCTTTTAGGAGCATTCAGGGGCGAGGTACCGGATTGGGTCTCGCGATGGTGCGTCGATTCGTCCGAGACAGCGAGGGGCGAATGGAAATCGGCAATCGAAATCAGTCGAATAGTCGCCCCGGTGCCTGCGTGACGCTCTTGCTACCCTCGAACACGGAGAATGGCTGAAACAATTCTACTCATCGAAGACGAGGCTCTCCTAGGGGCTGAGTTAGCGCGCCACTTCAAGCGGAGTGGGCTCGAAACCGTATTGGTCGAGACCCTCTCCCAGGCCAGACGCGCACTGCTCGAGAAGGGGCTCACGCCCCTGGTTGTCGTTTCGGACATGAATCTACCCGACGGCAATGCCCTGGATCTCCTCGAAGAAGTCCGGGGCCATGAAGGGGCAGACCCCTCCGCTGAGTGGATCTTTCTCACCGGCTTCGGCACTGTCGCAGATTCTGTTCGAGCACTCCGCCTTGGGGCTTACGACTTCCTCGAGAAACCTTGCGATCCAAAACGCCTGGATCTCATCGTGGCCGGAGCACGAAGAAGTGCCATCGCACAGCGGCGCTTGGGCGATCATGTCGACCAACGAAACCGCTTTTATCCCATCGATGCCTTCGTGGGGCACAGCCAGGCCGCCTCCGACGTGCGGGAGCTGCTGGGCCGCCTCATCGGGGTTCCGATCAGTGCGCTTGTCATCGGAGGGCAAACCGGAACAGGCAAGGGTCTCGTCACGAGAATTCTCCATTACAGCGTACCAAGGGCTAAAGCCCCCCTGATCGAGTTGAATTGTGCGGCCCTCCCACGGGACCTACTCGAATCAGAACTGTTTGGCCACGAGGCAGGTGCCTTTACAGGTGCCAATAAGAGGCGCCGCGGCCTGATCGAACAAGCCCATGGAGGCACTCTCTTTCTTGACGAGATTGCCGAGATGGAAATTGATCTCCAATCGAAGCTGCTCAAGGTGATCGAAGATCAAAGGTTTCGGCCACTCGGATCAGAACGAGAAGTCAGCGTTGACCTCCAAATCGTTGCGGCCAGTAATCGAGATCTGGCCCAAATCGCCCGCTCTGGAGAATTTCGTGCAGACCTTTATCACCGCCTTTCGGTCTTCGACCTCGAGCTACCCTCGTTGGCCAGCCGTCCGGAAGATCTCGACGAACTCGTGCCTCTGCTCATCGAAGAGTTCAATGCGAGATCTGGAAAGAACGTCAGCCAAGTCTCGGACGAAGCCTGGAAGGCTCTTCGAAGTTACGACTGGCCCGGCAACGTCCGCGAGCTCCGCAATGTGATCGAACGATGCGTTCTTTTCTCCGACGGAAGCGTTCTCCCAACCCAATGGCTGCAGCTCCCAGGCCGGGATCGAACCGAGCAAAGCCCTCGCATTGAGGGTGAAGCCCTCAGCCTTCCCTTGGACGGCAGCATGTCACTTGAGGACATGGATCGTTTTATCGTGCAGTCAGCTCTGGAGCGCACTCATTACAACATCACAGCAGCCGCTCGAAACCTCGGCACAACACGCCAAACGCTCCGCTACCGAGCGCAAAAGTACGAGCTGAAGGCGCCGGATCAAGACGAAGACACCCAGGAAGAATGATCACTCATTCGAATCGCTATTACGGCCTGGCGGAAACGTATCAATTCACGAGAGAGGGGAAGAGAATGACTCATCTCAAAACAGCTGCCCTGATGGGCCTGACAGTATGGGTGCTGAGCGGCTGCTCAACTTTTCATGTCAACAGCGACTACAACCCGGAAGTTGATTTTTCTCAGTATGGAACCTACTACTGGCTTCCGGCTCCCGACCCGACCGACAAAACCAATGGCGCACAGAATGATGGTTTGCTCAACCAGCGCATCGAGAAAGCCGTTGACGCAGTTCTGAGGCAGAAAGGTATGCGGCGGGTGGAGACTAAAGCTGACGCGTCGTTACTCGTCACTGAACATATCAACGTGAAGCAGAAAATGCGTGTCAACACGACGAATTATGGCTACGGATACGGCCGATGGGGATACTGGGGCGGCCCTGGCTACACAGACACCACGGTGCACCAATATCAACAAGGGACTCTAATCCTGGACTTCATCGACGCGAAAAATAAAGAGCTGGTTTGGCGAGGCAGTGGCCAAAGTCAACTGCGCGAGATGAAAACCCCCGCGGAACGAGAGAAACGAGTGCGAGCCGCGGTGGAGGCCATCCTCGCAAAATATCCTCCAAGCTCGAAAAAATAGGCCCCTGCCGAAGAAGGAATCGATGAATAGTACTGCCATTGACCCCCGCAGCAGCGAGTTCCAAGAGAACTCGGAAGCCATGAGGCGACTCGTGGAAGATCTCCGAGCTCGCCAGGCCACTGTCGCTGAGGGCGGCGGATCTCGGGCGGTCGAGAAGCACCTCTCCCGCGGAAAGTTGCTCCCCAGAGAACGCGTGCGTCGCCTGCTCGATCCGGGCACCCCCTTCCTTGAGCTTTCCGCGCTGGCCGCCCATGACGTTTACGAGGAGCCGATCCCCTCCGCGGGCCTGATCTGCGGGATCGGAAGAGTCTCGGGCCGCGAGTGCATGGTGATCTGCAACGACAGCACTGTGAAGGGCGGAACGTACTTTCCTCTCACGGTCAAGAAACACCTTCGCGCTCAAGAGATCGCGGAACAGAATCACTTACCTTGCATTTATCTTGTCGACTCCGGCGGAGCCAATCTTCCGCATCAGGATCAAGTCTTTCCGGATCGAGACCATTTCGGCCGCTGCTTCTTCAATCAGGCCAACATGAGTGCTCGCGGGATTCCGCAGATCGCTGTAGTCATGGGCTCCTGCACGGCGGGGGGCGCCTACGTCCCCGCGATGTCAGACGAAGCCATCATCGTCCGCAACCAGGGAACCATTTTCTTGGGGGGGCCTCCGCTGGTCAAAGCCGCCACCGGTGAAACAGTGACAGCCGAGGAACTCGGGGGCGCCGACGTTCACTCCCGGCAAAGCGGTGTGACGGACCACTATGCGCGGGATGACTCCCACGCGCTCGCGCTGGCTCGGCGATCCGTGGAGAATCTAGGGCAGCCAAAATCAATCGACTTGGATATCAAAGCGCCCATTCCACCCCGGCTGGACCCGGAAGAACTTCTGGGAATCATTCCCCGTGATACGCGTAAACCCTTTGATGTTCGAGAGGTGATCCACCGCATTGTGGACGACAGCCGCCTCGACGAATTCAAACGACTCTATGGCGAAACACTCGTCACTGGGTTTGCTCGGATTCATGGATACCCATGCGGTATCGTGGCCAACAACGGCGTCCTATTCAGCGAATCCGCTCTGAAGGGTGCGCACTTTATTGAACTCTGCTGCCAACGCGGCATTCCGCTCATTTTCTTGCAAAACATCACCGGCTTTATGGTTGGCAAAAAGTACGAACAAGGCGGCATTGCAAAAGACGGAGCCAAAATGGTCAATGCCGTGGCCTGCGCGCGAGTTCCTAAACTCACCGTGATCATCGGAGGCTCTTACGGAGCCGGAAACTATGCAATGTGCGGACGGTCTTATTCCCCGCGCCTTCTGTTCACCTGGCCTAATGCCCGCATCAGCGTCATGGGGGGTGAACAGGCCGCCCATGTTTTGGCCACGGTGCGCCGAGACGGCACCGAAGCTCGAGGCCAAACTTGGTCAGAGGCCGACCAGGATAGTTTCATGGATGAAATCCGAAAGCAGTACGAACACGAGGGACACCCCGTCTATGCCAGCGCAAGAATCTGGGATGATGGGATCATTGACCCCCGCGATACGCGCAGGGTTCTGGGACTTGGCATTAGTGCTTCTTTAAATGCCCCCGTCGAGCCGACTCAGTTCGGCGTCTTCCGGATGTAGGCATGTTTCGAAGCCTGTTGATCGCGAATCGTGGTGAAATTGCCTGCCGAATCATTCGGACTGCTCGTCGCCTAGGACTCCGAACCATTGCCGTCTACAGCGACGCCGATGCGGACGCGCTGCATGTCCGCGCGGCGGACATTGCCTTCCCCCTCGGTCCGGCCCCGGCTGAAGAAAGCTACCTGAACATCGAACGGATCCTCAGTGCAGCCAAGCGGTCCGGGGCAGAAGCGATTCATCCGGGCTACGGATTTCTCTCTGAAAATGCAGACTTTGCCGATGCTTGTGCCCAGGCCGGACTGAACTTCGTCGGGCCTCCCGCCGAGGCGATACGCGCCATGGGGCTCAAGGACGAAGCCAAAAGGCGTATGGAGGCTGCCGGGGTACCGGTGGTTCCCGGCTACCACGCCGCCGATTTCGACCCGGAGACCCTACGCCAGACCGCAGAGGAAATCGGCTACCCCATCGTGGTCAAGGCCGTTGCAGGTGGCGGGGGCAAGGGAATGCGACGGGTCGATCACGCTCGGGAGCTCGATACAGCCATCGCAGCTGCAGCTCGCGAAGCTGAATCGTCTTTTGGAAATTCCGGCGTCATGATCGAAAAGTGGATCACACGACCTCGTCACATCGAAGTTCAGGTCTTCGCCGATGCCGCAGGTGACGTCATCCACCTTTTCGAGCGAGACTGCTCGATTCAAAGGCGACATCAGAAAGTGCTCGAGGAGGCCCCGGCGCCGGGCATTTCAGAAGCACTGCGCAATCGCCTCGGCGAGACTGCAGTCCGAGCCGTTCGAGCCATCGATTACCGCGGAGCAGGAACCATCGAATTTATTCTGGATGCCTCAGTTTCAATCGATGAGGCCAAATTCTATTTCATGGAAATGAACACACGGCTCCAGGTCGAACATCCCGTAACCGAGGCCATCACGGGCACCGACCTTGTCGAATGGCAACTCCGCGTTGCGGCGGGCGAGCCCTTGCCCAGCCAACAATCTGATTTGACAATCAAAGGACACTCGATCGAAGTTCGTCTCTATGCCGAGGACCCTTCACGCGACTATCTGCCCCAGACGGGCCAGCTCATCCGGTTTAGCCCTCCCGACGAAAATGCGATGGTTCGCGTCGAAACGGGAGTGACCGAGGGGGATGTGGTCACTCCCTTTTATGATCCAATGATGGCCAAATTGATCGTTCATGAGACCGATCGTCCTCGCGCGATCGAGCGCTTGCAGGAAGCACTCTCCTCATTCGAAGTTGCGGGTGTCACCTCCAATCTGGCTCTGCTCCATGCAATATCCGAGACGCCTGCATTTGCTGCGGGTGACGTGCAAACGGCCTTTCTCGAAGAACACCTCGCCGAAGGAGCCGTGGCACTGTCGTCTCCACCTCTTCAGGCGATCGCGCTGCTTGTCGCAGCCACGCTGACCGACCGGTCTGCCCAGGCGCTCTGCAGTTCAGGCGAAGACCCCTGGTCGCCCTGGAATGCGACCGATAGTTTTCGACTCAACGAGGATGGAGTCGATCGCTTTCACTGGCGATTCGGGGAAGAGAAAATCGAGGTAACCGTCCACTCGAATCGGTCGGCGACCACTCTCGAATGGGACGAGCGAGCATCCGTCCTCCACCGGATTCAGCGCCAAGGAGACACCGTCTCTGCTGTAATCGACGGGGTCATGCTCAAAGCCAAGGTGATTTTTCATGCAGACCACGCCTATCTGATCCGGGGACCATCAACCCTTTGCTTCACTGCTTTGGACGACCAGACCGTGGGAGATGATGCCGGCGCCACTGCCGGAGCGATCCGAGCCCCACTCCCGGGCCTCGTGACCGCCGTGCTTGTCTCCGACGGCGATCGAGTTAAGGCAGGCCAAACTCTCCTTCGCATGGAAGCCATGAAAATGGAGCACACCTTAAAGGCCCAAGTAGACGGCCAAATTGGCGAACTCAATACGGAGGTCGGTGCACAGGTCGACGAAGGTTCAATTTTGCTAGTCGTCCAATGAAGCGCTGGCCCGCAGGCGTCAGCGACGCAGACTTCGACGGGTTTGAACAGCCTTGGCCAATTCGTCCAGTACGATCTCGGTCTGAGCCCATCCCATACATGCGTCCGTGATGCTTTGCCCACGAACGAGAGCGCCGCCGCCGCGGAGGCCGTCATCGTGATCCTGTCGACCGGCTTCGATAAAGCTCTCAAGCATCAGACCAAAAATACTGTCGCTGCCACCCGCGACCTGTTCGGCAACGTCCGCGGCCACCACCGGCTGCCGGTCATGTTTCTTTCCGCTATTGGCATGAGAGCAGTCGATCATCACTGAACTGCGGAGCCCGCGAGTCTGAAGAACCTCACTGACCTGCGCGACATGGTCTTTCGAAAAGTTAGGACCGTCTTTGCCCCCTCTCAAAATCACATGGCACTGCGGATTGCCACTCGTCGCGACAATGGCAGCGACTCCCTGCTTCGTAACGGAGAGAAAGTGGTGCGGGTGACGGCTCGACATAATTCCGTCCAGGGCAATTTCGACACTTCCGTTGGTCCCATTCTTGAACCCGACGGGCATTGAGAGACCAGATGCCAATTCCCGGTGCACTTGACTCTCGGACGTTCGAGCACCGATGGCTCCCCAACTCACCAGGTCGGCATAGAACTGAGGCGTGATCGGGTCGAGAAACTCGCTGCCCGCCGGAAGGCCCATTTCGAGCACGGAGAGCAAGAAGCGCCGTGCACTCCGGAGCCCCTCGTTAATCGCAAAACTGTTGTCGAGATCTGGGTCGTTGATCAGCCCCTTCCATCCGACAGTGGTCCGCGGCTTCTCAAAATAGACCCGCATCGCGATCACGAGGTCATCAGAGAGCTGCGCGCGCTTCGCTGCGAGGCCACGCGCGTACTCAAGACCCGCGTCGGGATCGTGGATTGAGCACGGCCCCACGACCACAAAGAGTCGATCATCCTCTCCAAGGAGAAGGCGTCCGACCTCTTCACGAGCCTGGGCGACGGTCGTCGAGCTGGCCTCGGTGATCGGGAAGTCTTCCATTAGGATCGCCGGCGAAATCAGGGGACGAATGCCCTCGATCCGGAGATCATCGGTCTTGCGGAACATGGCGCGTGCCCTCAGGCGGGTCCTTTTCCCGCTTCTCTATATCTGAGCCTTTGTGTAGTCGCTCACGCGCGCCTCCGCCAACTGCCCCGGGGGAAATCAGAGGGGTCTGCCTGCAGCCGATCTGCCGGGCAACCTCGCCAGGCCGACCATATGCAAAGTCCATGCAGAAGAAAGCCGGGCAGAAGAATGGCCCAATACGCAAATCCGGTGGCCAGAAACCAAAGTGCCGCGGCGCAGAGCCGACCGCTGTAGACATGGCCCAGACCCGGCAAAAAGACCGAAAGGACGGCGGCGATGCCCGGGCTTGGGGGCCTTCGAATAATAATCTCGCGTACCTCAGGCCGCGACGACGCAAAATCGAAGTCCAGATCGAGTTCTTCGTTGAATTCAGACTCAAAGCGACTCATTTAGTTTCTCCTCAATCGCGGCAGAGCATTGGTGGCAAGGTTGTAAACCCGAGAAGCGATGCAAAAAAATGCAGAAGACCGACCTCAGGCACCCCGGACAGTCGTCTCTGCTCCTTCTATTCTTCTTCCCGCTGCGCTTCCCGGGCGTCCCATACGGGTCCCCGTATTCTCTTCTGTTCTTTTGGGGGCCGACCGTTGATCGGTGTTCTCTTCAAAATGCGTGCCGGTCCGGCTCAGTCTCTTGACGCGTATGCTTCGCTCCCACGACGGGGCAAGCTGTCAATCACTGCACGCATGCCACATTCAACCTGCGCCTTCCGGCCCACGAAAGTAGGCTCCGGGAGACATCTCACCGGGAACCCGATCCATTGAGAATTCTGCCTGACGCTGCCCGAACCACCTGCACTTTTCCTCGACAAGAGGGCACGCGTACCCAAGCCCCAGATCGAATCCGAAGCGCCCTGGCGGGAATCGGACTCCTGCTGGCGTCGACCGGATGCGGGGGGGTGCTTGGAACCACCCCACCGAAGTCACCGCCCCCGACGCCCGCTCTTCTGACGGAGACCCACCAGCTCAGCTTTGCCGGGCGACGCTCGGGAGAAGGCTACTTTTCGCCAGACGCACGACGGCTCATTTTTCAAAGCGAGCGTGAACCCGATAACCCGTTCTTCCAGATCTACTCGCTCGATCTAAACACTGGCCAGCAGCAGCGCCTCTCCATCGGGCGAGGTAAAGCCACCTCCGGCTTTTTTCATCCAAGCGGGACTCGGGCCCTTTTCTCGGCCACCCACCTCGACCCCGATGCCTTAGAGAAACAACGCAACGAATGGGAACTCCGAGAAAGTGGACACAGCCGTCGATACGCCTGGGATTACGATCCCGAATACGAAATTTTTTCTGTCGCTCTGAAAAACCCAACAGCGTCCTCTCCGACGAGACTCACCGATGCCCCGGGCTATGACGCCGAAGCCTCCTGGTCACCGGACGGGAGACAAATCGTATTCGCTTCTAACCGCCATGCCTACGCCGAGGGATCAAAGATCGAGCCTAAAAAATTGGAGCAAGACCCATCTCATGCGATTGACCTCTACGTCATGGATGCGTCTGGACAAAACATCCGTCGGCTGACAAACACTCCGGGGTACGATGGTGGCCCCTTCTTCAGCCCCGATGGTTCCCATATTGTTTGGCGACGATTCTCCGAGGACGGGCAAACCGCCGAAATCTACACGATGCGGGCGAACGGCTCCGACCCTCGCCCCATCACACAACTGGGCATGATGTCTTGGGACCCCTTTTATCACCCGTCGGGCGATTACTTGATCTTTACAACCAATCGGCACGGTCACGCCAATTTTGAACTCTATATCGTGGACGCCGAGGGGCGGCGGCCCCCAGTCCGAGTCACTGAAAAACCCGGCTTCGACGGCCTGCCTGCCTTTTCGCCTGATGGGAAGGGCTTGGTCTGGACCAGCGGGCGAACCGCCTCGGGTCAGTCCCAGCTTTTTCGCGGCGAGTGGGACGATGAAGAAGCACGCCGACGACTCGGACTCCCTAATCGGGCAACACAGATCACCCAGGCCCTGTTGCCGATTCCGGAGCAAACTGACCCCGCGATCCGCGAAGTTGATATCCGTGCACACGTTGAAGCCCTGGCCAGCGACGTCACCGAGGGCCGACTCACAGGGACCTCCGGCGAAAAAATCGCCACAAGTTATGTGGCGCGTGTTTTTCGCTCTATCGGGCTTGAGCCAGCCGGCGACAATGGAAGTTACTTTCAGAATTTTGGGTTCACAGCCGGTGTCTCGGTTGGCCTCGGCAATGCGCTGATGCTCGAAGATGGACTGCCCGACAGAGAGTCAAGGAAAGACTTCGTTGTGGACATCGATTGGCGACCATTCGCATTTTCCGCCGAGGGAGAAATTCCTCTTTCTGAGGTCGTGTACGCGGGCTATGGCATCGTGGCGCCAGCGACAGAGGGACAGCGCGCAATTAACTCCTACGCAGACCTCGACGTGCAAGACCGTTGGGTATTGGTCTTCCGATACATACCCGAGCAGCTCAGTCCTGAATCCCGACAGCACCTTCATCGCTATTCGAGCCTGCGTCACAAAGCGATGGTGGCACGCGACCGAGGCGCCCGAGGCATTCTCATCGTCAGCGGCCCCAACTCCGAGGTACGAGAGGAACTCGCGCCGCTGCGCTTCGATGTCTCTCTTGCTGGGAGCGGCATCGCTGCGATCTCTGTCAGCGACGCCCTCGCC
Organism: Myxococcota bacterium; assembly: GCA_029268645.1. Lineage (GTDB taxonomy): Bacteria > Myxococcota_A > UBA9160 > UBA9160 > UBA4427 > TMED88. The sequence continues at coordinate 10,286 of JAQWNI010000141.1, read as the reverse complement.
CAAGAGCTCCTGGAACCAACCGGCCGAACGCTGCAGAGTCTCCAAGACCAGGCAGATACAAATAGCGCTCAGGGAGGGTTCCCTCTCAAAGAGACCCGCATGGCTGCACAAATTGCCCTCAAAAGGCTCCGGCAGACGGGACGCAATGTCCTGGGACGCTTGCAAGTCGGTCCGGAACCCAGCCATGAGACCGTGGTCGTTGGCGCTCATGTTGATCATTTGGGTCGCGGACGCGGCTCTGGGTCCTTGGCGAAACCGAACGAAAAAGAATCCATCCACCCTGGCGCCGACGACAACGCGTCTGGAGTCGCGGCTCTGATCGAAGTAGCCGAACTGCTCGCAGCTCGCTTGGACGCGGGCGAACTTGGGGCAAGACGTGACATTCTCTTTGCCGCCTGGTCTGGGGAGGAACTCGGCCTGCTCGGTTCAACCCACTGGGTCAATCAAGAAAGCAACGACAAAGTGGGCTCGCATTCAAGCCACGGTTCGCTTGAGGGACAGGTCACGGCTTACCTCAACTTCGACATGGTGGGTCGCCTAGAAGAAGATCGACTCTCTCTCTTCGGCGTTGCCTCGAGCCCGGCATGGCCTCGAGTCATCGAGCGTGAAAACATCGCTATCGGTCTGCCCATCGATGCCCAGGAAGACAGTTATCTCCCTACCGATGCGACCGCTTTTTACACACGTCGAGTACCAATTCTTGCAGCTTTTACCGGGTCCCATGGCGAGTATCACACACCCAGGGACACGCCTGACAAGCTCGACTACCTGGGAATCCGAAGCATCGCTCAACTGATGGCCGGCATAGCCCAAGAACTGGCTGCCCGAGACACACCCCCCGAGTATTTCGCGGTTGCGCCCGATCCGCGCCAAGCCGGCAGTCCCGGGGTCATGCGCGTATATCTCGGCACAATCCCGGACTATGCCCAGAGCGATCAACCCGGCGTCCTGCTTTCCGCTGTCGCTCCAGGCGGACCGGCCGAAAAAGCTGGACTGCAAGGCGGAGACACCATCGTGGCCGTTGCCGGGCGCACAATTGAAAATATCTATGACTACACTTACGCACTCGACGCCCTCAAGGTCGGGGATCCCGTCACAATCCGGATCGTCCGAAACGGCCGTCACCTCGATAAAGAGATCACACCCGGATCAAGGGAATAGAGCATTCGGAATTCCATATCACTCAACATTCTGCACCAATGACACTCAAAGGCCGAGCACGTCACCGCGCTGCATCACTCATTGAGTAGACAGGAGTCCAACATGAGCATCGAAGAAGAAGTCGACCGCCTGATCGATGAACGGACCGGACGTGAGCTCCTGAACGTTCCATACGATGAAGCAGCCGTTCAGATTCACGATAGGATCTACCGTTCTGCAGGGGCTACGGCGAGTTATCTGATTGATGCTGGGGATGCTCGAGTAGTCGTGAACACAGGAATGGGATTCGAAGCCCCCCATCACAAAAAGCTATTCGGAGCCATTCATACCGGCCCCACCGACTACATCATCACGACCCAAGGTCACGTGGATCACGTTGGCGGTGTCTCGCAGTTTCGTGAAAAGCAGACTCGGTATGTCGCTCAACGCAACAATCCCCGTTGCCAAGCCGACGACAAAAGAATCCAATCTTTTCGTCAAGCCACCGCTCTAACATGGTTTCCTGAATTGCCGGAAAAGATCGGTAACCTGACACGGAAATATCCGGATGCAAAACCGGTTCAAGATATCCCGACGCCTGATATTCTATTTGATGCTCAAATGAAAATTCACACCGGCGACCTCGCCATCGAGCTCATCCATGCCCCGGGCGGCGAGACAATCGACAGCACGATCGTGTGGATTCCCGAGTGGCGTGTGGCCATCACGAGCAACCTCTTCGGGCCTCTGTTTCCACACTTTCCCAATTTCAACACGCTCCGAGGAGATCTCTATCGATTTCCCGTTCCCTACATGGAAAACATCGATCGCGTCCGCGCTCTCAACCCCGCCACGCTCATCACCGGACGTGGCCTTCCAATCGAGGGGGCCGATCTGATCGACGCGTCCCTGGCCCGAATGCGAGGCGCTGTTGACTTCGTGCATCAACGAACGCTGGAACTCATCAATCAGCAGAAAGACCCCTATGAAATCATGAGGTCTGTCGAACTTCCTCGAGAACTCCGGGTAGGCCAGGGCTATGGAAAGGTCTCCTGGGCTGCTCGAACGATCTTTGAGGAATACACCGGCTGGTTTCAAAGACGCTCGACCGCGGACCTTTACCCAGTTGACCCTGCCCTGGCGACCGCCACGCTGGCTGCAGAGCTGGGCTCGAAAGCCGTCATGGACCGAGCTCAACAGGCCTTCGAATCCGGCGACGTCCCCACCGCGATCCGCCTCGCCGAGGCCATCCTCGCTCAAGAAGACCACCTCGAGGCCAAAAAATTAATGGCCGCCTCCCACCAAAAACTGCTGGAGACCGGAAGCGAAAGCTTCTGGGAGCACGGCTGGCTCCGGGCAGAGGCCAAGCGATGGAACGCTGAGACCGAATCCTAAAGCGAGTGCCCGCTTACGGTTTCGGAACTTCAGTGGCCTGAGCAATCGCCACAGAAAAACGGCCCTGGGCGAGCGCTGCTCCCCCCTCCCTTGGATCGCTTCGATGGAGTGAGCAACGATGGGCCACGACTCCGAGACCCGGGCGACCGAGTGTTCTCCGAGAGGCGGCCCAGAGTCGGTCACCTGAATGAAACGGCGCGTCCGGCAACCCAAGGCCTGTCACGGAAACCAAAAAGCCTGGCCTCTGGGACTGCCGCGCCTGCGCCGCCAGTAGGCCTTCAAAGGCCGCCACGGCCTGGGCCATGTACTCGATCGCCACCCAGGGCGCGACTCGACCTTCCCCATCACAAAGCCACGGCGAATCGCCGACGATGATCGAAACCAGTACCGAATCCGGCCCTTGCTCGACGACTTGGTCGATCAGAATGCTGTCCCCTCGATGGGGAAGGACCTGAGTCACATCCTGCAATTCGAAATATTCCACCCTAGTCCCTGCCCCAGAAATCGTAGAAGTTGAACCACTGAAGCGGTGCTCTTTTGCAATACACTTCGAGCAGTTCAACGTATTGACGCGCCCAGCTCTGAACGGCCTCTTGCCTCGCCGAACGTGGAATTCGAACGCCGTCCGAAATCTGGGTCAGGTAGCCATCGTACTCTCGAAACCCCGTGCGTAGCGCAACGGTCAGAATCAGCGGAATACCGAGAATTGCAGACATCAAAAAAGGACCTTGGGAGAAAGCTGCGGTCTGCCCCAAAAAATCAAGTTTGACCTTCCTGCGGTCGGCATCTACGGGATGGACTCGATCCCCCAGCATGGCGACGAACTCTCCTCGGCTGATGCAGCGACGAATTTCAAGAGCTGTTGATGAGGCACCTGGATCTAGCTGAATCAGTCTAAGATGCGCGGACGGGTCGAGTTCTTCAAACGCACGATTGATCAACTCGGCATTCCCGGTGTACATGATGACGTTCACGCCAATTCCGTATTTTCGTGCGATCAGACGGAGAACATCGAAACTGCCGACATGAGCACCCACCAGCAGGGCGCCTTGCTTGCGTTCGATGAGCTCACGCATGCATTGCTCTCCATGAAGACGAATGTCGAATCGATCAATCGCCCCCGACCAGAGTTCGAGGCGATCGAGAATCACAAATGCAAATGTTCGCAGGTGAAGATACGTCTGGGCGAAACGAGGTCCTGGGAGAGACACGCCTAAACGACGCATTCTTTCCAGGTAGTCTCTAGACGCCCGCCGAGACTCCCCCCCCAAACAGACAAAGTAGAGAGCGACCAAAGGGACGACCGGCCGAAGGGGTCCCGATCCGAATTTGCGAACGGCCGACACAAGAACGCGAAGAATCCACCATGATCCACGCTCTGCATGTATTGACCAGTTCGTCCGTGGCAATTTGTCCGCCGATTCCCTCTCGGTCATCGGCGCACCCGTCGACCGCCCAGGAAGGACGACGCCTGTTTTACCGAAGGAGTAGCGAGTCGAATGTACTGCCAAGCGATCCTTGCATTATCCGAAACCATTCGAAAATGTGAGAGCCCTTGGTCCGGGTAGATCACCTGGGTCGGAATATTGACAACCGGCGATCCGGCTCGGACCATTCGAATGATGAGCTCGGGGTCAAAATCCATTCTGTCTCCCGACCGAACTCCCCGAAGCACCGCCAGCGCGGAAGCTAGAGGAATGCATCGAAAACCGCAGAGCGGATCTCGAACAGCCAACGAGAATGTTTCCAACCACACTATGGCTTGAGAGAGCTTTCTACCGTAAACCCGATGAAAGGGCGCCGAATCATCGAAAATCGGGGTACCCAAGATCAAGGCGTCGGGAGCCTCTTTTGCCGCCTCAAGAAAAAGGGGGACGTCATCTGGGTCATGCTGTCCATCTGAATCGAGTTGAACAGCATGCGTGTAGCCTCTGTCAGCCGCGGCTTGATACAAAGTCCGAAGGGCCGATCCGCGCCCACGATTTTTTTCATGGCGGATGACTTCGACCCATTTTTTTTGCGAAACGATTTTTTTGAGTTCGTCACGGGTCGCCTCATGACTCCCATCATCCACAATGATACAAGGCAGTTCATAGCGCTCGAGAGACTCAACCACCGATGCAATCGTCTCGCCGTGGTCGTAGATCGGTATCCCGAGACAAGGCCGCAAAAGTTTTAGCTTTCTCTGTCTGCTGTGGAATCTAAGAAATCGGCCCGGCCCATAGTGAAGGGAACGTCTCCTTTCGAGAGTGTAAAGCTGAGCTGCCAACTCCTGGCACCCTGATCCCCACTGCTCAAGGGTTCCACCGTCAGGGCAATCTCGAATTCATCGTTGGGGGCCAGCGGCGCAACGAACTTAATCGACTTGATCGTTGAGAGCGTGGCCGAGTTAGGAAGCACCTCTACGGCCAGCTCCATGATCCAATCAAACTGGAGAACGCCGGGCACGATCGCAAGCCCCGGGAAGTGACCCAGAAAACAATCCAAATCCTCTGGAACTCGATACCGGCACTTTATAGACGAAGCCGTCTTCTGCTCACTTAATCGCTCAGGCCTGTCGGATCCACCGGAAGACGAATCCTGTCCCCCAAAAAGAGCTCTCAGGGAGCTCTGAGTGACCTTCCCCTGTGTGTCCTCAGGAAGCCGACGAACAAATCGCCACGATCGAGGGTGGAGAACGGGATCCCAATCGTCCACGAGGCACTCTCGGAGAGCGCGAAGGAAGCGACGACGACCTTCGTTTTGCAGAACCCGCCGTCCCTTAGCCGATGCGACCACCACACCCGCGACCCGCGGATCGGAGGTCGGCACCACCGTCGTCAACTCCACAGCTTCCACCCATTCATGGGAGCGAATTTGGGAAGCCATCTGTTCTAAGTCGACTCTCTTTTCACCCACCTTCACGACTCGGTCCGTTCGCCCAAGCAAACGAAAGCCGCCTTCCGGGAGCCACTCGATTCGGTCACCCGTTGAGTGCCCAGCTTGGCCTTCCTCAGTCGTCACGTAGGGCGAGAGCACACGGAGCACCCCGGTGGATTCTTCGCGGCGCACGGTGACACGACCCAAGGGCTGCCAAGCGGACTCATCAGAATCAGAGTTCTGAACTCGCCAGGCGACCCCACCCGTCTCGGTCGAACCCAAGACCTCAAAGGCTGGGTGGCCTAGTTTTTTGCGCATTTTTTGCGCGACCTCAGAGGGAAGCATTCCCCCTGAAGAAAAAACCGTCATCTTACAGTGCTTGAGCGAAGCGGACTGCGGATGCCTAACGAAACGACTAAGAAATGTGGGAACACTGACGAGGGTTGAATGTTCATCCGCTAGGAGTCGAGGGATCAACTCACCCGGATGAAGATAATGGTGCGGGTCGAAGCTGCGGGCACTGCAAAGTGGCCAAAGCACAGAAAACAACAGCCCATAAAGGTGTTGATGAGAAGCCGTTGAATAGACACGACTCGATCCAATCATGGGCCCGAAGACACTCTCCAGATCGATCAACTCTTCTTCAAGATGTGAAATCCGTTTGGTAACGGTCTTTGCGTCGCCAGTCGTCCCGGAAGTGAACATTTCTACGGAAAATGCGGAAGGGTGAATCGGCGGAAGATCTTTCGAGCCAGTCGGATCCGCATCAAAGAGAGGATGGAGAGGAGACCCTGTCGGAAACCAGTCGGCCCGATCCGTCAACACGCCGGTGGCTCGGGTCTGCAAGCCCTTGAGCGAAGGGATCTGAGAATTGGGAGGCAGGATCGCATGGCGGCCGGCGTGCCAAAGGGCAAAGAGACCGACAGCGAACGCATAAGCGTCTTCTGTCAGAAGCAGCCAAGGACCTTCACCCTCGTAAGCGAGTCGCGCGTATAGACGCCCCACGTCGTCGCGGAATTCACCCAGGGTGAGCGAGCCGTTCTGGCTTGCGGGCATCCCATGGCGTCTAGCAATCTCCCGCCCGTCGTCCGTTCGATTGTGAAGCAGTTCGGAAAGTCGAGTCACGTTCTCCGATTTCCCTGTACGAATCGAGCAAGACTGGCAACTGATTGAAAAATTTCGCGATTCGCATCTGGATCTTCGTCAAGAACGACACCGTAGTTCTCTTCCAAAACCATTGCGATTTCCAAGGAGTCGATGGAGTCGAGACCCAAGCCTTCACCGAAAAGCGGCGCATCCGTCTCAATGGCCTCAGCGGTGACATCTTCAAGCATAAGCGTCTCGACAATGAGAACTTTGATTTCTTGCTGCAGCGATTCAGTCTCGGCCACTGTCGGTATGCCTCTCAAAATAGTCATAGAGCAAGGCTGTGACGGATCTCGCCTCCTGAGCGAGTGGAGCGCCACGGCCCACGACCTCGCCGAGAGAGATTGGCTCACCGACTTGCACCGTCAATGTGGGCTGGTGTTCCGGCACTCTCCACCAAGCGACTTCCCCCGAGAGGGTAGCCGGGTCGCTGCGCAGCGTCACCGGAACTGGATCGAGACCAGAGCCGATTGCAATGTGGGCCGCACCCCGGGCAAAGGGACCTAGACCACCCCTCGGAGACCGGGTGCCCTCAGGGAAGATCAGCACGTTTCGGCCGACTCGCAGTCGTCTCACGCATTCCTCCACAAGGCGAGGCCCCCTCACATTGGGGATGTACCCAGTCGCGGCCACGGTGTGTTTCAGCCAGAAATTCTGGGTGTGACTGGCTTTGACGACACAGTCCGTCGTCGGCAGTAAAGAGAGCAGTAAAACGGCGTCGATCAAAGTGGGGTGGTTCGCAATGATCAGTCGACCCGGCACCCTGAGCCGTTCTCGTCCATGCACTTTGACACGGATAACTCCCAAAATCACGAAAACGGCAATCCCAGCGCGGCACGCGAGATGCGTCGCATATTGAGCCCGCAACTCACGGACTTCCGATCGGCCACCCAGCCCACGAATCATTGGCAGGATCAAACCGGCCAGTAAAACCAGAAAAATGCCCGCAAAAATGAAACAGAGTCCTGTTGCGAGAACGCGCCAAGTTTGACCGAAACAATGCCCGAGCTGGGAAATCAATCTGACATCCGTCCCCGGCTGCAGAGAAAGGTTGAGCTAGCTTCGCCCGGGCCACCCGGTTCAATATACCGGCATCTGCACCCCCGGAGTAGAACAGCCCAAATAGGGAAGCGTCGGGCCGGCTCCTTCATGCAGCCTTTCCGGAAAAAAACAGAGAGCGAGTCCATTTGCTTTTTCTCAGCCAGAAACAGAACCGGGAGAATCTGCGGGGATCCTCCAGGCGCGCCATCACCCACGTCTCGCGGTCCCTATTCCCGCGGGGCCAGATGCCTCCACAAACGAACCGGTTCCGCGCGATCGGGTGGACCACGATCGTCGGGATCCTCATTCTGACCGGCGAACCGAGCCGCGGCGACAATCCCCTCGCCGCCCCGCCCTCCCTGCCCGCCCTCATGGAAGAGCTCGCCGAAAGCGGCGCGGTGCGGGCCGCCTTTGAAGAAAGCCGGACGATTGCCCTTTTGGTCGAACCCATCGAAACCACTGGACAGCTCTACTTCCTGCCACCCCATCGCCTGGCGCGCATCACAAGCTGGCCGGCCCCGTCGACGGTAATCGTCGACGGGTCACAGGTCATTCTCGAAGACGGCCTCGGGCGGCGGAGCCTCAACCTCAATGCGAGCCCAGTCGGACAAAGCCTCATTGGCGGTATTGCCGTTCTACTCGGCGGAGATCTCGAAGGCCTGACTCAGCGCTACAAAACGACCTACGAAGTCCAGGCTCAGACTTGGAGCCTTGCGCTGATTCCCATTAACCCAACCCTTCGGTCGATGATTCGCGAAATTCGCGTCGAAGGCCAAGGCCGAGAAATCGGTCAAATCAGGACCTTTGAAACGAACGGTGACGTGACGACCACCCGGCTTCTCGACATCGAAACAGGGGTCCCTCTCGCTGAAATCGAGCAGGCTGCGTTCTCTTCAGCCAAAGGCCGTTCCACACAGCCGTGACCGATCGCACAAGACGCATCCTCTCGCTGACGCTGCTTGGAATCGCGGCCGCTTATTGCTTCTTCAATTTTGAATTATCTGGTTCCATCACTCACTTCATCCCTGACCACGCAGAAGCTAAACACGTCCAGCTCACGCTTAATCTTCTCGACTCCCCCTTTTCCCGCCGGATGGTTCTCTCTATTCAAGGAGAAGACTCTCGCGATTCAGTCGCCGCAAGTCTCATCGAGCGCCTTCGTGGTCACCCAGAGGTTGCCTGGGTTGAGAGCAATCAACTCGACGAAGACATCTTAAAGACGGTATCCGAAATCTATTTCGAGAGACGGATGTACTTCATCTCGGAAAACCCCGAGCGACAAATTCCCCGACTCTTCGAACCGCTCGCTTTGCGCAAACAGGCACGGAGTTTAAAAGCCGCCCTCAGTGCTCCAGACTCACTTCTCTTCACCCGAACGGCGCAAGGCGACCCCCTTGGCTTCTTCCCCCAACTCATCAATCGCATTGGTCAGCTGCAACCCGCTCAAACTCCCACTTCAGATCCCAACTATGTCTTGATTTTCATAGGCCTTCGCTCTTCTCCATTTGAAGCGGGGAGGCAAGAGAATCTTGTCAGCTTCATACAGGGCGAATTTGATGCGCTAGCTCTCCAGCAAGATTCGCCTCTGCTATTGGAAAAGAGCGGGGCCAACCTTTTTGCGATCGCCTCAGAAAAGTCAATACGACACGACGTGAACTTAGTTTCATCTTTTTCCGTCATCGCGGTCTGCGGAGTCTTTCTTCTTTTCTTTGGATCCATCCGTTTCCTGCTGATCGCGCTTTTAACTCCATTTGCAGGCTTTCTCGTTGCCCTAGCTTTAACCAGTGGGCCAACAGAGGCCATTCACGGGATCACGCTTGCCTTTGGTTTCGTATTGATTGGCGTCGCGATCGATTATCCGATTCACGTCATGACGACCCATTCCCTGCAAAACGCCGCAGGCAGCGCATTCCGTTCGGCGAGAAAGCTGCTCCCATCGCTCGTTTTTTCCGCCGCGACCACGACATTGGCTTTTCTATCACTCTCATTAAGCGGCTTTCCCGGCTTGAGCGAAATGGGATCCTTTGCGGCGATCGGCATTCCTATCGGGGTCGTCTTTACCCTTTACGCGTCTCCGGCTTTTATTTCACGATCGCAGACGACAACACGAACGCAGCGTTTTTTCGCTGAACAATTCTCTCGACTCGGCGCCGGATTAGACCGACATGCCGCTATTCCAATCTCGATTCTCGCTTTGATGCTTCTACTTCCGGTGCTGGGACTCGGTCGAGTACTTTGGGATGATGACCCGTCCGCCCTGATGCAGATGGACCCCGAAATTCTGAGAGAAGCGCAAAGTGTGCAGTCTCGATATGGCGATTTTGACGCCGGCCGACTCATCATCGGCTTAGCGCCCGACGCGGAAGCCGCTCTGATCCTAAATGAAGCCGTCTCAGAGCGCTTACAACCCCTCGTAAAAGCCGGCGCTCTCTCCGGCATCGGATCGCTGAGTGGGGTCCTCCCATCAATGGCTCTCCAAAAGCGCAATTTGGATGTACTCCAGTCAGTGCCTGATTACGAAAGTAAAATTCGTCAAGCATTCGCTCAGGAAGGCTTTAGAGCCGACGCTTTTACCGAATTTTACCAAGCCGTCGCGTCACCATCTGCTCTTCCGCTGGAGCCCAAAGACCTTGAGGGATCTTTCCTTGAGAAAGCACTCTCTATGCTTCCAGTCGTAGAGGGCGAACGCGCCTCGATCACCCTTC
>JAQWNI010000140.1 GCA_029268645.1 Myxococcota bacterium | reverse complement strand
CGAGGGAAGGCTCGAGGTGCCGAAGTCCCAAATCCAGCTGGTGGGCGTTTCACAGCCGGGCGCGAGGGCCCCGACACAGGACGCATCTTCAAACTGGACGGGCTGTCCGGCCACAATCAAGCCAGCCGGCAATTCAAAATCGGCATTCACGGGCTCCGCCTTGGGTTCGACGAAGCGAACATGGTCCACATAGGCTTCGGGACCGCGTAGAGCATCGTCCGCATTGCCGACTCGAATGGTGAGGGTATACCGCTGCCCGCCCACGGGTGGACCAACCGGCGGAGTCAGTCCAAACGCCGCAGCCACGTCGAGACTGGCGGTCCGAGGCGGCGTGATCCAAACCGGAACTCCGCCAACAGACGGAGCCAAACTGGATTGACCCGCATAGGCGGCGGTCGTATCGATTTCGGCGCTGGGAATCTGAACGATCGTTGTCCCATCGCTCACCTCAGCGGTCACGCGATCTCGGCTCCCTGAAGCGGGCGGCTCTCGGTATAGAAAAGCGAGGTCAAACTCCAAGACCGTTTCGGTCGCCGGCAGAATAAAATCCTGCGAAATCGAGTTATCGACCACTTCGACCTCTTCGTTGCCCAGGGTGTCGGCGCCGTCCAAAACCGCCCACTGCGAACCATCCGTTGGCATCCCCTGGTCGGAACCGGAAGCCACGGTTTGCGTGCCCACTTCACCCACGAGAGGGAAAAACTCCGGACGCTGGGACCAAGGCGCAGACAAGTCTCCCCCGGCAGTTTGCTCTTCGAAACTGGCATCGAGCATGTAGACACGGACCGCATCCGGCACAGAAGTGGCGGAAGCCACGGAGCCGGTGGTGCAGCCCGCGCCGGCCCCGGTCAGTTGCAAAGCGACGTCGAAACTTCCGATTTCATCGTAGGTATGCGCCGGGCTCGCACTCTCACACGCCGGCGGGCCCACATAGTCTGGGTCGGCCTCTGGATTCGGGTCGGGATAAATACAGCGCTCGCCGTCGCCAAAATCCCATTCCCAACGCTCAATAAAACCGGAAGACTGATCTTCGAAGGCTACGGCCAGCGGACCGGTTCCGCCGACTGGTGTCCGTTCAAGCGCGGGGATGGCCTCACCACAGCCGACTTCAAACGCCAACTGCTCGATGGCGCTCAAGCCTGTTTCCGCATCAAAAGCCGCCACTGAAATTTCATAGCTGCCGCTCCGAAGCAAGGGAATCGACACCTCCGGCCCGGAGCCGGCCAAGCTTAGGGGGGTCGGGTCGGGTCCGTCGGTTCGCTCAACCGTCCAAAAAAAGCTGCTGACCGGGAGCCCTCCGGTTTCCGCGGTAAACGTAACAGTCTGGGGCGCTGCACCACCGGAAACGGCTTCGGTTGTCACTTCGAGGCGTCCCACCTGAACCGTGACAGGATTGGCCGCATCGGTGCCCCCGGGACCTGAAACGGTTTGAGCCACCGAATAGGTTCCAGGCTCGGTGAACGTATGACTTGGAGAGGCCTCGGAGGACGTCACACCATCGCCAAAATCCCAACTCCACGTATCCGCATTGAGACTCGCATCATTAAATGAGGCCGTGAACGGTGCGTAGCCGATCAAGTTTTGACAGGGAGCGGCCGCGGGGTCATCCCCCTCGCAGGAAAAGCCAGCGGAAACCGCTTCGCCCACTTGGATCAAAGATTCTCTCTCCACTGAGCTCGAACCCAGCGGCCCAGAAACGGTCAACCGAATCGTATAGGACCCGGCGCCCGCGAAAGTCACCTGCGGTGCGGAGGACGCCTCATCCCCAATGCCACCGTCGAATTCCCATTGGTGGGTATCGATCTCCCCGATCGATGTGCTGCTGAACTGAACCTGCAGACCCGGCTGGCCATTCACGACGTCCTGCTCGAAATCCGCTGAAGGAGCCTGCGAGCTAAAGGGGTCGACGGTGTCCCCCTCGCCACCCCCGCACGCCAACATCAGGGGGACAAAAAACAATAAGGAGAACCAAGTAAAGGACCCCCGCCACCGGAAGCACCCAGCTTCTGTCATCTGAACCTGATCCATTTCCATCTCGTTGGCGGCCGACTCGGCCAAAGGAGCCTAAGCCTTTCAGCGCCGTCTAAATGCGTATCGTACCGCGTGCCAGCCCGCACGACCTCGAATCGCGCGGTCCGACATCAGTGAGTGGCCGCAAACGTCCTAAAAAGCTCACTCAAAACTCGACCGTTCCGCTCTCATTGCAATCTGGCTTCGAGAAAACCATTCCATTCCGATTCAATTGACGCCATGGGCCGCCAGAAGCTCAACAGCAGAACCGAACCAACGTCGCATACCCGGACGAACTCGTCGCTTACGCTCGAAGCCCAGCCGGGAATCTCGAGCGGATCGTCGCGAGATCCGGCGCCTGATCGAGCAGATCAGTGACGTCGCGGGCCGGACGAGCCCACAAAGTCGGATACGTGAGTTCAGCCCCCCCCGCCGCGGGGTCCATCAGCCCCTCGTCGACCTGCGGAGGAGATGAATCCACACCCGGCTTGACCCCACATGGATCTAAGTCGACCCAAATTGATCGACGCGCCAGCCAAACCCCAACAAACCCATGAAGTCTCGTCCCTTCGGCGGCCTCCTGGGCAAGCCGTTGATAACCAAACCCGGCCGGCACACCACAGCTTCTCAAAAGAGCAGCCAGCAAGTGACAGCGAGAATAGACGAGCGCTGCCCCCAGCTTGAGCGCTTGACTCGCCGAACACGCTACGGCATCGATCTCCGACCCTAAGGCGTCTCCCACTTCATCCCGGACAAATCGAAAAAAAACGTCAACCCGCTTGAGTTCATCCTCATCGGCCCCGACCCCGGCGACCAAGTCGCGCGTTCGGTCCAAAACCGCCGGCGTCTGCCAGTCGATCACAATCGTATCTTCGAGATACCGACCCAGTTCCGTCCGGTCGGGTTTGAGGGTGCTTGACTTTGGACACCAGACTCGAGAAGAAGTCTGATTTGAACCCGATGCCGTCGAGGCCATCTCAGTTCTTGAACCCATAGCTCGCGGCTGAACCATCGAGGCCTAGGTTGGCGAGTCTGGGCATCAAGGATCGGAGCCTCAGACCGACTCCCACGGCCGCCCCCCCACATCGGGTGAATCGGAAAAACGATTCCAAGGGGTCACCTCGGGCAAGGGGCGCTCAACAAAGTCGCTCGGCAACTCACTGCGGAGAACAAAGAAGGCGTTGGGCGCCCAGCCGTCTGCATGAACCAGCGCATAGCCCTTTTCCTGACCGAGCTTGTGCAGCGCCGCCAGACTCGCTCCGTGGTAGAGGGTTTCGTCCCAGGTGTGCCCCGCGTCATAAGGCATCGTCTCGGCCCGATCCGTCCCGAAGTAGATATTGTACTCGATCACGACGACACGAGGCGTGAAGCCCTGGATCGCTTTCCAAACCCAGTAATCGTTGCCATCGATATCGATACTCAGGAGATCGAATTGCGCCGGGACGCCATACTGGGCAAACAGTGCGTTCACATTTTCAGCGTCAACGAAGGCCTGTCGCACGACTTCGCCATCAGCCCGGTCACTGCCTTCCAGCAAAAGCCCGGTCCAGCCATGGTTCAAACGAAAGTTGGCCGTATTCGAAAAATGCTTTCCGTCCCAGGCTCCAAACTCTACGAAATAGTTCGAGGCGGTACCGATCAGGTCAAAAATACGGGTAAGAACGCCATCTTCCCCGCACTGGGAATAGACGCTGGATTCATAGTTTTGAAGATCGAAGAAACTCATCTGGGACTCCACTGACAACCGGGCCGAATGCTAGCAGCACCGCATCCTGGCCAAACCCAGTATGCTGATGCAGGATCAGTCGCTGCGCGCCAAGCCGCATCAGGCCCACCACGGCAGGGAGGCACCATGTATACAGATCGACAGCTCAAACGATTTCGCCAGGTCGCCCTCGGCCTCTGGATATTCGGCTTCCTTTCATTTTTGCCGCCGCTGGCCGAAACAGGTTTCGGAAGCCTAGGCCGCCCGCTGTTTGGAATTCTATTCTGCGCGCATCTGATCGAATTCCCAATTTTCTGGAAGGTTTATCAGGCCGCTGACGGTTCCATGTTCGGTCATTTTCTCCGACACATGGCCTACGGGATCCTCTACAAAACCGAGGTCGAACAGCGCAACCCCGCTTCATAATCCACTCGCCGAGTCAGCGCCGACCCCGCCGGCGCGCCGATCCGCGATAGCCTGGCTGGGCTCCGGAACGCGACGGTCCTTGATCCGAGCGAGACCGGCCCCGGGGAGCTTGCGCGGGAATCAAGCAGTCAGGACTCGGCCCAATCAGGTCGGTGCGGCCCGCGCGGCGCAGAGCTCGTGCAACCTGCGCGTGGTTCTCAGGTTTCCAATACTGCAGAAGAGCGCGCTGCAATCCTCGCTCGGCGGCACTCTGCGCACACCCGACGGACTCCATCGTCTCGGGGTCGATGCCCGTCACGTACATGCAGGTCGCAATATCCATCGGAGCGGGAATAAAGTCCTGCACCTGACGGGGGCGATACCCGTTCTTCTTCAAGTAAACCGCCAGTTCGATCATCTCATCTAGACCCGATCCCGGATGGCTGGCGATAAAATAGGGCACGAGGTACTGCTCAAGACCCGCTTCGCTCGATGCTTGACGAAATCGTTCAGAGAAACGCTCGAATGAGTCGGTATCGGGCTTTTTCATCAGACGGAGAACCGAAGCGCTGACATGCTCCGGGGCCACTTTGAGATGCCCCCCCACGTGGTGAGCAGCCAACTCTGCCACGTACTCGGGTTCGTCGGCTGCCAGATCCATTCGGATGCCCGAAGCCACGTGGATCTTCTCGACCCCAGGGACGGCTCGAGCCTCTTTCAACAAAGAACGGAGCGGACCATGGTCTGTTCCGAGCAAACGGCAAACCTTGGGATGAACGCAAGACAGCCTGCGACACCGGGCCTCCACATCAGGCCGGGTGCAACGCATTCGGTACATATTGGCCGTCGGACCGCCGACATCACTGACGTGCCCGCGAAATCCCGGACGCTCCGTGACCTCGCGCAACTCCCTCAGAACCGATTCCTGGCTCCGACTCTGGATACTTCGGCCCTGATGAAGCGTGATCGAGCAAAACGTGCAGCCTCCAAAACAGCCGCGCATGATCTGAACTGAATCCGCAATGGTTTGCCAAGCGGGAATCGGTTCCGCGTAAGCGGGATGAGGCGCCCGGGCATAGGGGAGTTCGTGGAGCCGGTCGAGCTCCTCGGTGGGTAACGGGTGAGCGGGCGGGTTGATGACAAGCATCCGGTCGCCGTGGGGCTGCAGCACTCTTCTGGCATTCAGGGGGTTCGTCTCGCGATGAACTAATCGTGTCGCTCGGGCGAAAGCTTCCCCCCGATCACACACGGCTTCGAAGGAAGGCAACGAGACGTCCCCCGGGCAACCAGGTCCAAACTCATGATCCGGAAGGACCTCCCGCTTCCCAAGCAGGTAGGCCACGCCCCGGAGGTCCCGGCATGACTTAATTCCAAGGCCCGCGTTCAATCGTTCCGCAATTGCCAGAATCGTGCGTTCGCCCATTCCGAAGCCCAGCAAGTCGGCTTTCGAGCTCGCGAGATGACTCGGCCGGACGTCATCCGACCAGTAGTCATAGTGGGCGACTCTCCGGAGCGAGGCTTCCACGCCCCCCACGACCACCGGAACACCCTTCGCCGCTTCTCGGCATCGCTGTGCATAGACGATGGAAGCACGGTCAGGGCGGCGATCAATTTCACCACCGGGCGAGTAGGCATCTGCGTTTCGCCGCTTCCGATTCGCGGTGTAGTGGTTGATCATGGAGTCCATATTGCCAGCACTCACCGCGTAAAAGAGACGCGGTGGACCGAGCGCCCGCCAAGCATCCGCACTCTGCCAATCCGGCTGCGCCAAAATCGCTACCCGGAAACCGTGTGCCTCCAGCCACCTCCCCAGCACGGCCGCCGCAAAAGACGGGTGGTCGACGTACGCGTCGCCGGAGACGAAGATGATGTCTGGGCGATCCCAGCCCCTCGCCTCAATTTCATGCCGGGTGGTCGGCAAGAAAGGCCGGAGCGGATCGTTTGAGGAAGACCCCGTCCGAGGTTTCGTTTTTCGGCTCCGAGTGGTCACGAGTGAGCGCTAAGACCCAAACAGCCCCGCGAACAGCGCTGCCGGCAGTCCCACCAAGTCGAGCGGGACGGTGCCCACCATGCTGGCACCGCGCCCCCAAGCCGACAGTTCCTCTTCCGACAGTCCACGGGTCAGCCCAAAAATGTAATGCCCGCTATAGGACCACGGCTTTGTCGGCACATCGAGGCTCGGATAGCGGTGGAGGTCATGGGTGAACTCCTCTGTTTCTGAATCACTTTCTGTTGCCGACAAGCCGGCATTTCCCCCGGCGTCACTAACCGCTTCCAAGGCCGCCGACTCCGCAGCAGGATCGAACGACGGAGCCTCCGCTTCGACCGGCGCGGATCCGGTTGGAGAGGCCAGAGCCTGGGTCGCCCCCCCGGCCATCCAAAGCAGCGCCGCCGTCCCACCCAGCAACGCCAACTCTCGTCTGACTCGTTGACTCCATCGCATGTCGATTCACCCTCCGCCGTATTCCAAGCGCAATCCTACGCCAGTAAAAAGAAGATGGCCCCTCACCCGAGAAGGGGCCTCAGGGCGTCCCTAGAACCCTGCCAGTGGGAAGACGCGCCCACCGATGAAAACTCCAAAGCCCACTCCCCTCCCGAACGGATTGCCGAGAGATCTCCAGCAGGCCCACTGAGTCCGGGCTGGACGCGGTGAGGAATGCGTGCCCCTGAACGCCAGCCGGCAATCGAGCTTCGTGATAAACGGAGAGCATCAGCTCATCCACGTGCTGACCAGGCTGATAAAGGACCGACGAAGTGCTCGGACCGGCTTCGATCAGAACCGTTTCCCGCCCCTCTTCTTTTTGCAGATAGGAAACGGTATCCAAAAGGCCCGGCGCAGCCCGGCGAACGATTTGCGGCCCCTCCGGCACGGAAGCGTCACGACCCGTCATGATCAAGGCTCGACCCGAGGCCAAAACGGGATGGCCTGCGGGTAAGTTGCCACCTCGGGTCAGGATGACAATTCTCGGGGCCTCGCTCCGCCCCAAAACAAGCTGTCTCCACTCGCGGAGATCTCGACCCAAATCGCCACCGACTTCAAAACGAAGACCCGGCTCATCACGTAAGATCTGACCTGTCGTCACGATGGCATCGGCCCGGGTACGATTCAGCGCCAGCAAGAAGTCATCAGTTGGACTTCGAGGCGTATTCTTCCCAATTTTCAGAGCGTAAAACTGACCCGCGCCATCAGACCAAACCGCAGTCCCGTGAAGGACCCCCGCATTGCGGGGCAAGGACTCGATTCCGAGTGCTCGGAGGCGCTTTTCAATTCGTTGGGCAGCCGACGACATCAGGCCTCAAGCCGTTCTCGGAAAAAGGTGATGACGCGGTCAAGCGCAACCCGAGTCGGGTGCCCAGCCTCATCAACCAGATCTTTCGTCACCACACTGTGCGCTGAGGCCGAAAGACCATCTTTGTTCCCCGGCGACGAATCGATTTCAATCGACTCAAAACCCGACCCCAATTCTTCTCGTAAACGCGCGAAACGATCCGCGGGAACCAGACGATCTTGGGTAAAACGCAAGCCCAAAACTTTTTGCCCCTCCTCGCATACCCTCTGGCGAATCACCCCCAATTCCTCATCGGAAACATGCAGGCCCCGCCGCCGCCGCCGGCCCAGCGGAAACGGGAGCGACGGCTGAGCGAGAACCGGGGCGATGACGGCGGGCTCAAGCATCAGAGACAAGCCGAAGTTTCCAGTCAGACACATGCCAATGGCCCCGACGCCGAGCCCCCCGCATTCTCCGTGGAGATCTCGGCACAAAGCCCGCAGCCAATCAGTCACAGGGCTCGAGCGGTCTGCCGCGAGAACCGCGAACTCGCGGCGGACACACGCCCGAAGAAGCTCGCCCGCTGCGTAGCCCCCGGAAAATGGGCGACCCGTTTGACCAAAAAGCTCCGGAAGCGCCACCCGAAACCCTTCCTCCACCAGCCGTTCAGCGAACTCGGCCACTGCGGAGTAGATTCCTGGGATCTCGTGCATGACCACGATCCCCGGACCGTGACCCGCCCGGAAGACGGGCCGTGTCACGCCGGCGTGGGTAAAGGGCGCGCAATCAAACGACTCAAGCACAGGGGTTCATTCTATGGAAGCCATCGCCATCAGCAAGCTGCTGTGGGGCAGCCTCATCTTCGCGGCTGGGCTGTATCTCTTGGCCCTGCGCCCGTGGCGACCCGCGAGAATGTGGTCGAACCGAGTGCCGAGCGTCGATCTGCTCTGCGCCTGCGGAGTCGCGCTGGGTGCAACGGCTCTATTAGCCACGCCGCTTTTTGAGCGAGGGGCCTGGCTCCTCGTCGATCAGACCGAATTACCCTTGACCTTGGCCGTTCTCGACGGTCGCCTCGAATCGATTGCCCTCTTGCCCGATCGGATCTGGTCCGACCTCACCAGTCGGATGGGCTGGGCGCCTCCCCCCACGCCTCAAGCTGTCGAGACCCCTCGGCTGGGCCTGATCACCGAGGCCGTCCTACCCGGTGTGATCGAAGTCCTCTCCCTGCTGATGCGATCCTTCGCCTACGCGTGCGGTCTTCTGACCGTCAGCCTCTGCGGAGTCTTGCGGCTGGCGGTGGGCACAAAAAGAGCGGTCGCGGGTTTCACGCTCCGCCCCTCAACGGATGCCCTCTTGGCGGGACGAATCTCCGACCTAGAGGAAACTGTGCTGAACCTAGAAAGAATCCGATCGGTGCAG
Source organism: Myxococcota bacterium (assembly GCA_029268645.1). Lineage (GTDB taxonomy): Bacteria > Myxococcota_A > UBA9160 > UBA9160 > UBA4427 > TMED88. The sequence goes on along the minus strand of JAQWNI010000140.1, from coordinate 21,655 downwards.
ATTGAGGAGCCAGCGAGGCCCGTTTGAGGCAGAATCAGAGAGTTGAAAGTCAAATACCTGCAGAGACCCCCGACTGCCTCAGGAGCGATCCTATGAAAATCTCGATCACCTACTGCGTCCGTTGAAACTACCTCCCCCGGGCCACCAGTTTGGCGGCCGAAATTAAACAGGCCACTGGACTCGAAGCGGTGCTCCTCAAGGGAGACGCCGGAGTGTTTGACGTCCGAGTGGAAGATGAATTGGTCTTCTCCAAGCACGAACAGGGTCGGTATCCAGAGCCGCACGAGATCCTGGATCGTCTCCCCCGCGCTCGCTGAGCGCCCACTTAATCCTCCTGGGCCGGGGGGCCAAGCAGATCGAGCGCGAGAAGGCTCATCGCCCGAATCCCCACATCCAAACTCGCTTCGGCGTCCGGTGCAAAGCGGCTCGAATGCAGAGACGGCAAGGCCGCCCCCCCGACCTCACGACTCTCCCGGTATCGCTCGGGAGACTGCACACCAAGACGAAACATCAAGCCAGGGACCTCGATCGCCCGGGCGTAGCGACCAAAATCCTCGCCACCCATCGACGCGGGCCGCTCAATCACGGCTTGAGGGCCGACCAGTTTTTGAAACAGGTCGACCGCCTGGTTGGTCAGGACCGGGTCGTTGTACGCCGCCGGCGTGTAGTGTTCACCGGGCACGACCTCCGGCGGAGCGGTGCACTGAAAAGTCCGACAGGTGTCATCAGCGATCTGCCGGATCCCCTTCAACAGCTGCTGCCTGACGGCATCGCTGTACGAACGCACCGTCAGCTCCAGGTGAGCCGTCTCGGGAATCTGGTTGCGTTTCGTTCCCGCCCGAAACACCCCCACAGTCACCACCGCGGGGGACTGAGGGTCGACCCGGCGACTCACGATGGACTGCAGGGCCACAACAAAGTGGGACGCAGCCAGGATCGGGTCGACGGCACGATGGGGCCGCGCCCCGTGACCGCTTCGCCCATAGAAAGTGACGTCCACCGAGTCGACATTGGCCATCGCCCAACCCGATGTAAAACCAAGCTGACCTGCCGGTAGAGCGGACTCGACGTGGAGCGCGAGCACGAAATCCGGCCGGGGCACCCGCTCAAAGAGCCCCGCCTCCAGCAGCCCCCGCGCACCAGCCCCCGTCTCTTCGGCGGGCTGGGCCACGATCACAAGGGTCCCTGTCCATTGCTTCTTGAGAGCTGAAAGCGCCCGAGCGACAGCAACGAGATTGGCGATGTGAACATCGTGCCCGCAAGCGTGCATAACGCCCACCTCGCGACCATCCGCCCATTCGGCCCGTACCGTGCTCGCATAGGGAAGTCCCGTGTTCTCGGTGATCGGCAGCCCATCCATGTCGCCGCGAATCATCACCACGGGCCCCGCGCCGTTTTTGAGAACACCGATCACTCCGGTACCGCCCAACCCTGTGGTCACCGAGTAGCCGGCGGATTCAAGGGCGACAGCCACACGACCCGCCGTACGGTGCTCGGCACCCGAGAGTTCTGGATGGGCGTGGAGGTCTTGGTAGAACGAAACGGTGTCACTCAGATGATCTTCGACCCATCCGTCCACTTCTATTTGGCCACGGATGTCAGGGCCAGCCTCGCCCGCGTCAGCGCCGCCCACCCACAAAACCAACCACAGTGCCACGGAAATGTTTTTCACCTTGGCAGGCTAGAAGCCCTGACTCAACAAGGCCAGCCCCCGGGAACCAACCATCTGATCGGCTCGACTTTCTCGAAAGGCTCGGTACCGGTAGACTCGTCGCCGCTGGCCCCGCCGGGCCTTACGTTCAATCAGGAGTTCCGATGCCGCTCGATCCCCAAGCCCGCGCCTTTCTCGAACCGCTCAATGCGGCCGAGCCGCTGGATGTATCCGCGCTGTCGGCCACGCAGGCCCGCGCGCTGTTCACAGAGCTCGGCGGAGCGGCTGAAGGGGCACCAACGGTGGAATGCACGGAACACAGGATCCCCGGCCCCGGGGCCTCGATCGGATTACGCCTCTACCGCCCACCCGGAACGGGCCCTTTTCCGATGCTTGCCTACTTTCACGGCGGCGGCTTCGTCCTCGGGTTAAACGCCGGCCACGACTGGATCGCGCGCTGGCTGTCCCACGCAACTGGCTGCCTCGTCGGACTGGTTGACTATCGGCTGGCCCCGGAATCGCCCTTTCCCGCGGCACCGGAGGATTGTTTCCGGGCCATTCAATGGATGACAGAGGCGGCTTCGGAAATTGGCGGCCGTGCCGACACGCTGGCTGTTGCCGGCGATAGCGCCGGGGGCAATCTGGCGACGGTCGTGAGTCTAATGGCCCGAGATAGAGGAGGCCCTGCCCTATCTCACCAAATCCTCCTCTACCCAGTCACCGATCATTCTTTCGACACCGCCTCCTATGAGGAGAACAGCGAGGGGTACCTACTGACGCGTGACTTCATGCGCTGGTTTTGGGACCAGTATCTTCCGGAGCCCCGATCCGGGTCCAATCCGCATGCATCCCCGCTGCGCGCCGAGAACCTTAGCCAGCTGCCCCCTGCCACCGTCATCACAGCCGAATTCGACCCGCTGAGAGATGAGGGGGAGACGTATGCGGGACGTCTGATGGCGGCCGGAGTTCCCACCCAGCTAACGCGATACTCTGGCATGATTCACGGTTTCTTCACGATGCCCAACCTCTTCAACCAAACCTCTCGAGCACTCGAACAGTGCGCTCATGCGTTGCGCGGGGCGTGGGCGTGAAGCGCCGAATGAGCGTCGCGGAGTCATCCTCCCAAAAGCGGGACCGAAGCAAGATGCGGGGATCCAACCCAATGGGTGTACGAAGAAGCAGATCAAGAACTCAGCGGAGCAGGCGAATCGGCCTCTGCCTTGTGCTCATACTGGGCCTTGGTTGCCAGTCTCTCAAATGGGACTCGCCTACGGCCCCTGGCTCCGCGAAGACTTTCGAGACCGCCGTTCCCACCGAGAATTCGCCAGGAGATTCGGCGAACATCCAAAACCCCGGCCTCGCCGCGCCGGCACAGACCGCGAATCCGGCCCAATGGGCCCCCCTCACCGCACAGGGCCGTGAAGCCATGCGTCAACGCAACCTCGCCACGGCCCAGGACTACTACCTCCAAGCCCTGTCCCAGACGGAAACCCTTTCGATCCACGACGCCCGAGTCCGGAGCGCCTTGGGCAACCTCCTTCATGTCGCGGAGAACTATCAGCGACGAGGCAACTACCCAGAGGCCGGAAAACTCATCCAAGTCGTCGTCGAACAGGCACAGGTCGGACGTCTCGCCGAGTTTGATACCGCGGAGCCCGTCTTCGCCGCACAAGCCACCCACTTCGAAGCAACAGGGCACCCGCAAGCCGCGGCCTCTCTCCTTGAGGTCGGACTCAGCCTCTACGGATCCTCAGCCCCCACTGCGATCAACCGCCGAAATGAATTGGAAGCCCTTCTCGGCGATGCCTACCTGCGCTTGGGCGAAACGGCCAAAGCCGCCCCTCTCTTAATGAACGCCCAGCAAGTCGCCCAAAGTCGGTTCGGACCGGAATCCGTCGAGGCGGCAAAAGTCACTATTCCTCTGGCGGCCCTCTACGCAAAGCAAGGAGACTTTGAGCAAGCCGAGCGCAAAAATCTCCACGCCATCTCGATCCTCGCAGCGCATCAACCCGGTTCGCTTTCTTTGGCGCGGGCCCAGAGCCAGCTCGCCCAGCTCTACTTGGAACATGGACGGGCCGCAGACGCTGTGACCCCCGGACAAGCGGCGGTGGATATCCTGGCTCCCACGAAAACGGCTACCCCCCTTCTGGTGACCTCCCTGACTACTCTTGCGACGGCAGAGACCCGTTCGGGAGACCTCGCCGCTGCCGACCGAGACTATGCGCGGGCCCTAGAGGCCTACGAGGCCCTTCCGGCCGACGAGCAAAGTGAGGAAACCATTCGCCTTTTCGACCTCTACGCGGCCTTCTCTCGAAGCCGCGGGCGCACAGACCAAGCAGACGCCCTCACCCAGCGCGCAATTCACGACAGAGCCCGACTGATTCAATCGCCCACGCCGACAGAGCAGGATTCGCTATCGGATTAGCAGGGCCATCGATCCGGAGTGCAACGGGGCCTCCTTGCCCTCCGGACAGGAAACGTTATGCGTGATCAGGGCGCAGGCGGCCATCCGCCACCCACCACCACCAAGCCAATCGGACCCGCTGCCGGAAGATCCACCGCACACGAGGCCGCGGCCTGACAGGGCTGAATGATCGACTGGCTATCATCAATCTGAGGCAAGCCCGGTCCCGTATTAAAATTAAGCGCCAAGGGCATAGCCACGTCGGGTGAGGGGTCCGCAAACTGATCCGTCGCTGGACCAAGCGGCAGAAAATCAGCAGCGGGCTCAGGCATCGGTCCGGCCGCCGAAACCGCCGGCAACACTGCAGCGGTGACGGGTACCGCCGGCTCCACAGGAGCGGCGGCGGGCACAACAGCGGGCGAAGCGGCCACCACGGCGGCCGCCACCACAGGCGCCACATCTACCGGACTCTCTGAAGCGACGACCGGAGGCAGTTCCTCAATGGCCTCGACGGGAGCAAGCGGTACGACGGCAATCGCCTCCGGTTCGTCGACGACGACCGGCGGCGTGATCACCGACACCGGCGGTGCCGGGGATTTGGCCTCGGGACCCCAAAGCGCATAGCCGCACAATCCGACCAAGGTCATTGCGGCAAGGACCGCCGCATTTTTTCCCCAGGCTGCGCCCTTCGTTGTATTGGTTCCGGCCATCACGAATCCTCCTTGTTGGCATCACAGAAGCCCCGAATGAACCCTCGAGACTTCAACTTCATGTCAGATCAAAAGTTGTATTTCACGTAGGCGCCTACGATATTTCGCGAATAATTAAAAACCGCCACGTTGGAGTCCGCCCGGGTATAGGAATATCGCGCCAACACACTCCAATGCTCGCCGAAGGCGCGCTCCACCATCAAGAAAACCGTGGCGATCTTGTCGAGTCGGTTGTCGGGAGAAAGCGCATAGACTTGACCATTCACCGTCGGTGGCGTCGGATAGCTCGAAGGAAATGTGTAAGGCCGGTAACTGAAGCTCACCAGGGCGTCGACCAAGAGATCCCAGAACAACATGGCCTCGGCCCCGATCAGCAAATCATGGCTGCTGTAATCCCAATCGGTCCCATCCGCCCAGTAGCGTTCGAACGCGTACCCGCCTCGAATTTCAAAATCGTGAAAACCGGCAGAGTTGATATTTTGAAACCGGTATCGCTGTAAGACGAAGGGGCGAATTGAATCCCCGTCCCGGTTACGTGCGGCTTGCGAATTGAAGGGGACTTCATTGTCCCATCCCACGCTATAGGGCGCGCATGGCACAGGAGGCTGAGGTCCTCCCCCGGCTTCACAGGGCTGACCCGTTCCCTGCCCTGGCTGCCCGTTCGGAACCGGGGCAATGAAAAACTTGTAGTCGTTATTCATCCAGCGAAGTCCGATTTCCGTTCGCCCCCAGCGCTCCCAACCATGAAAAAGACTCATGCTTGCGTCCTGGGTCAGCAGAAAGGGGGAATAATCGACCCACGCATAGCCAAAGCCATAGCGTGTCCGTAGAAGCGTCCGAGGCCCCAACTCGTAATCCAGCCAGGCGCCCGCTCGTGGGTATTGGATATCGAACTGACGCAACTCAAATTGAACGTTGCCCGCGTACGAGATCCCCAAGCCGCCCGAAAAGCGGCCTTTTCGAAACAGTTCGAGCCCCGCATCGAGGAACCACGCGGCCCGGCCGTCGGCTTGATCTGAAATCCCCAGCGGATCAGGCACGTCCTCCCCTAACAACACCACGTTGGTGTCGTACTCCAGTCCCGCCCGAATCGTGGCCCAAGATCGTTCCCCAAAAACCTCTTCCGAGAGCAAGATCGCGGCCCGGGTGCCCCAAGACCCGTCCGGGTCCAACGATTCGACGCGCTCCAACGCTTCCCGAGCGCGGCTCCGGTCACCGGCGGCTTGCCAGGCCAGCCCCGCATAAAAAGACGCCACCGGCTCAACCTGTCGAGCGTCCCGCTCTCGGGCCCGGTCGAGCAGCTCGGCGGCCTGGCGGTTTTCTTGGGCTTGCAAGAGCAGCATGCCTCGATAGAGATCGAGCTGGGCGATGAGTTTCGGTTGCGTGTGGCCCTCGGCTGCCGCCAATGCTTTCCGCGCTTCGTCGTAATCCTCAAGCTGATAGAGCGCGATGCCTCGATAGAGCGAGAGGTCCTCGAGCTCGGGATCGACTCTCTGCGCGGTATCCAAAGCCGACAATGCACCGACAAAATCTCGGACCCTCAGCCGACACTGGGCATCAACGAGCGCGAGACGCGGTGAATCCTCGGCGGACCGGGCTTCTTCGAGGAGGGGAAGAGCCTCTTGGCAGCGTCCCTGATACACGAGTTCCAGCGCGCGTCGAGTCAGGGAAGCATCGGACGCTGCTGAGACGCTGCTGGTCCACAGCAACCCGCACAAAACAATCCCCCACCCCAAAAACAGGGGCGAAGCGCAACGCCTCAAGGCGGAAAGCCAAGACATCTTGTTCTCAACGACTCCGGTGTCGGCCCAAAACCAACAGCCCCGCAGCCAGGAGAATCGCCGTCGAAGGCTCAGGCACCACCAGGCCGCTGGCCCCAAAAGCAACTATTTCGCCGGCTGCGGAATGGTCCCCCTCCACATCGACCCTAAAACTCGCCGTCTCGCCCACTCCTAGCACGAACCCCAAGTAGTAGTAGTCGATCCCGGCCGCGGACGCATAGCGGGCCTTCGTGAAGGCTGTCGGATCAAAGAATCCCGGCTCCGGCGTTGCGTCCACAATCAGGGAAACCTGGGACACACTGTAGGTCGGGACCGCAGGGAGACTCGTAAAGAAGATCAGGGAGGGATCGGTGAGGTCATCGGGCTCGCTCAACAAAGTCATGTCCACATACAGGCTGTACCCAGACGAGCCAGCGGGCTGTGTGCTCTGGCACCCACCCCCAGGATCTTCATTGATAATGGCGCATACGCTTAAGTCAATGCCGAAGCTATTGGGCACTGTCCCCCCTGAAACGGGGCGAATGTCCGATTCGGAGGTCAGAATGAAATCAACCGGAGTGGGAAAGCCCGACGAATTCATGCCCGTGGGTGAAGACAACTGAAGGAATTGCACAGGAATTTCGACCGCGGAGGCTGATGTGGCCAAGCCCATCCAGAGCGCGCCCAACAGGCCTACCCAGCCGTATCGCCTGACCCTTTGAATCTGCCTCATGACTGATGCCTCACTGTTCCTGATTTCGGAAAATCCCGACGCACCCTACCCGCGACCCAGTCCACGGCTCCCGAGTGGCTCCGCGCTGAAAGGCCACGCGAGCCTCGTCGGGTCTGGCAGTCAGTGGTCCATCACCGGTCCATGTGTCAGATCCTCTGCTTCGACAGCGTCGCGTTTTTCTTTTGATTCCGGAAGCTTTCGAAATTTCAAGTCGTGGCGGAAGACCGCCTCCCCGGCCCAGCAGCGGTTCCGATCAGGTCCGCCCGGGTCGGCAAGACACTCAACGACCCACGGGCGGTCTGCGGTAGACTCCGTGGTCGTGCCGAATCCGATCCATTCCGATTTTCAATCCCACCCGCTCCGACCGGCGCAAAAAGCCGCTCTGCTAGGGGCCCGGGCCGCCATCGGCGCATTGGGGGCCGTGACCCGTCCGCTCCGCCGATTTCGAAGCGCTCGAATCGAGGTCAACGCCCATCGCTACGGGCATCTCCCTCAAGAAACGCTCGAAGTCCTCGAGCCGAACCCCGACGCTCCGCCCCGTGCCCCGGTGGTTTATGTGCATGGCGGCGGCTGGATTATGTGTGACAAGGGGCTGTATACCCCCGAGCTGGCTTTCCTCATCGATCACGGTCACCGCGTTTACAACCTCGACTACCCGCTGGCCCCCGAGCACCCCTTTCCGCTTCCGCTTCGATCCCTCACTCAAGCCTTGCAATGGGTCGTCAGACGAGAAGGGGCCGAGACGCCTGTTCACCTGATCGGCGATTCAGCCGGCGGCAACCTGGTCATGATGCTGGCCCTGCTGGGTTCGTCGCCCTCCCACTTTGAAGCGGTTGACCCGGCCCTTTGTCAAACCCAACGCCCCCCGATGGCCAGCGTCACTTCTCTTTACGGGGTTCTGGATCGAATCTCTTGGGTGACCAACGGGTTTCCGATGGCTCGCTTAATGCTCCACTGTTACGGGGGACCAGGCGCCACCGCAGAAGAAGTAGGCCCCGAGCTCTCTCTCACCCCGTGCGACTTGCCTCCGGTTCTAAAGGTCCCCTGCCTGCTGGCGACGGGAACCGCGGACCCCCTGGCCGAGTCCTCCCAAATCGCACGGGACCATCTCACTCAGAACGGCGCAGCCATCGAGTACATCGAATACCCCGGCGAACAGCATGGGTTCTTCAATCGCCCGAAGCGGCCAGCTTCCCAGCAGCTGCGGGACGACATCATTCGTTTTCTCGACCAGGCCTAAGGCAGACTCTGCATGGCGGATCGAATGATTCAATCAGACCTCAGCGAGGCCAGTCTCGAAGTCTTCCGGCACCTGAACCGTCGCGGACATCGGGCCTGGATGACGGGAGAGTCGCTAGCCGAACAGATGCTCGGACGACCTCCGGCGTTCGTCAGCCTGCAAACCACAGCGACCAGTGCAGAAATCCGGGACCTCTTCGGCCAAGCTGTCCCGACCCATCCTCGCGGGCGCGTCTGGCAGGTCCCGACCCTCAGCGGGCCGGTTGATTGTCAACCCTGCGAGGAGTCTGATCCATTGAACACCCTGTTGGCCTGCAGAGGGCTGACGAGCTTCGGGATGGCGTGGTTTCCGCTCGATGAAACTTTAAAGGACCCCTTCGGAGGCTATTCGGATCTGACCGCTGGACGTCTCAGACTGATTCAACCCAATGCATCGCCCTTGGCTCGCAATCCCCTGCTTATCCTTTCCCTGCTGAACCGAGTGGCTCGTTGGGGCGAAGATCCCGACCCGGACTGCCAACGTGCGCTCTCCACCGTCAACCGCGAGGATTGGGAATCGATCCCCAGCCCCTGGCGCGGAGCGGCTCTAAAAAAGATTTTCGAAAGCGCACAGCCTGCACGGGTGGTTCGCCTGCTCGCGGACACCGGCTTAGAAAAAGCCCTGGGCGTGCTGTCCCACCCCGGCACCGCCCCGCTGGTGGAGCAATGTACGGACGATCCGCTCCTCGGCCTCAGCATCTGGCTTCGGGGCAACCGCCCGGGGCGATTCTTGCGCCGCCATCGTTTCGACCGAGTGGGAGGACAACGGATCGTTAGACTGCTCAGTGCCCACCCGCTTGAAGAGAATTTTTCCGCTCGACGTCGCTCTTCGCTGCTTCGCCTCGCTGCGTTACCGGCATTGGACCGAGAAGCGCTGTTCTGGCTTCGAGAGAACGAGCTAGAGAGTGCCCCCGCCTCAGACGAAATTCGCCTGACCCAGAAACGCCTTGCCGATCTTCGAGCAGGGCTTGAAGATTATTTTAAAAGAGAAGCCACAGCGCAAAAGAGCCCCGCCTTGGCGCTCGACGGACGGGGCATCATGGCAGCGCTCGGAATCGAATCCGGACCCAACGTGGGGCAAGCCATCGAATATCTGAAGCGCGAGGTGCAGGCAAACCCCGAGCTCAATCAGCCTGCGACACTCCGATCGCTCTTAGCGAGTTGGCATCCAGACTCTCTGCCCCAAAGTCCCTCAAACGCCCACGGAACGTGAACCTCCCCTCTACCCAAGAAAGCGAAAACGGCGCCATGCAGGAACTCTTTCGCGCGATCCAGTCGGCCGCATCCAAGGCCGTATGGTCTCGTGGCGTCCAACTCGTCCGAGCCGATGCCGTTGAGGGTGACAGAACTTCCCCCGATGAGGTCGTGCTTCGAGTCACGACACCGAAGTCTTTATTGACACCCACCGTCACCCTCTATCCGGACGACGAGGACTGGGAGTGCTCCTGCTCCGAGATCGAAGACCCCTGTGAGCATGTGGTGGCGGCGGCCATTGCTTTACGTCAAGCACACAAAGCGGGAAATGCCCTGCCACAATCCAATGCCGCGACAGCTCGTATCCAATACCGATTTCGCAGCGCCGGGGACCGGAGCCTGGCCTTCGAAAGAGAACTCGTCGCCCCGGATCAATCCATTGAGCCCCTCACACAGGGCCTCGCGGCCGCACTGGCTCGCCGAGACACAGGGCCTCGAATCGCCGCCACGCCCCTCGATATGAAGATTGAGAAGATTCTGCCGTCTCGGGCGCAGAGGGTCCTCCCCGCCGAACTGCTGGCCCGGGTCATCGATGCCCTTGCGGAATTCGATCAAGTCACCCTCGACGACCAACCCATCGAACTCTCCCGCGAGCGAGTGCTCCCGATCGTGCGGGTCGTCGATGCTCCGGGCGGGGTTCGGCTCTACGCAGACCGGGACGCCGAGGTCACTCGCACCTATGAAAACGGGGCCGCTCTGTGCGGACAAACACTCCGCGCCGCCGGAGTGGTCGAACTCTCGGGACGTGAACGAGAAGATCTTCGTCGAGGCCGATTCTTTTCACTTGAGCAGCTGAGTGAGCTGGTAACCCAGATCTTGCCGTCCCTGGAGGAACGCCTTCCGGTGCTCCGAGAGACGGAGTGCCTTCCGGACACCACTTCCCAGGAGCGTCCACGGCTTCACATCCAGGTGGACCGGGAGGGCGAACGTCTCTCGGTACTCGGAACCATCGTTTATGGATCGCCCCCCTGCGCCCGGATCGACGCCGGGCGATTAGTTCACCTTTCGGGACCGGTTCCGGTTCGCGACGATGCGGCCGAAAAAGCGCGAATCACCGAATTACGCGAGCGCCTGGGCCTGCAGCCCGGACACCGCGTTTCCCTCGCGGGCGATGAAGCCATCGCCCTGGCCGAACGACTCACCGCGTTCCCCGGCGAAGTCAATGGAAACGCCCACCGGGCCTTCAAGCCCCTGGGCGAACTCAACCCACGCATCGATTTTGACGGCGACAATCTCAACGTTGTTTTCTCGCTCACTGATCCATCGGACGGGACCTCCACGAGCGCCAGCTCTGCTCGAGTTGAATCCGAGGCCGTTCTCTCCGCATGGCGAGAGGGAAGCGGATGGGTCGCCGTCGAGGACCTCGGTTTCGCGCGGCTACCCAGCGACTGGTTCGAACGCTTCGGATCCCGAGTGGCTGACCTCCTCGCCGCTCGGGACGATCAGCACCGACTGCCCGCCTGCGTTTTGCCTGATCTAGCGCTTCTATGCGACGACCTCGACGCCCCACCGCCACCAGGCTTGGAACGCCTGCGGCCGCTCATCGAAAACTGGGAGGGCCTACCCGCGGCTGGCCAACCCAACGGCTTTCAGGGTGAACTGCGGACCTATCAACAACAAGGCGTCGACTGGCTCTTCTTCCTACGAAGCGCCGGCCTTGGCGCACTGCTCGCCGATGACATGGGGTTAGGAAAAACCGTCCAAGCGATCTGCGCTCTGCAACCCGGCGCGCTCGTTGTCGTACCGACTAGCCTTCTCTACAACTGGGCGGAGGAGCTGGCGCGCTTTCGCCCGGACCTCGACGTGACGATTTTTCACGGACCGCGCAGGCAGCTCCCTGCTGAACCCGATGTCGTCCTCACCAGTTATGCGATTCTCCGCAACGATATCGAGATGCTTTCTGCCATTGAGTGGTCGACCCTGGTGCTTGATGAAGCCCAGAACATCAAGAACGCCGACAGCCAGGCCGCCCGAGCCGCTTACCGACTCCGGGCCCCGTTCCGAATCGCGCTCACAGGCACCCCCGTCGAGAACCGTCTCGAGGAGTTGTGGAGCCAACTCCACTTTCTCAATCCGGGTTTGCTCGGTGGGCGCAGCGACTTCGAACAGCGATACGCCCGTCCAATCGCCTCGGGAGATCAAGAAATCGCTACCCACCTTCGAGAACGCATCCGCCCTTTCGTGATGCGCCGGCTCAAGAAGGAGGTCGCGCCGGAGCTCCCGCCCCGTACCGACGTCATCCTTCACTGCGAACTCGACCCCGAGGAGCGCGCCGTTTACGACGCCGTGCGTGCCGCGAGCGTCGAAGCCGCCGTCCAGCAGCTCCGAGCCGGAGGCGGGGTCATGGCCGCCCTCGAAGTCCTCCTCAGGCTTCGCCAGGCGGCCTGTCACCCTGCGCTGGTCCCGGGCCAAAATGCAGCCCAGTCGACCAAACTCAATCTCCTTGCTGACCGGCTCGAACAAGCCGCAGCGGACGGCCATCGCGCCCTCGTCTTCTCTCAATGGACTTCACTGCTGGACTTAACCGAGCCGGTATTGGGAGAAAAACAGATCGAATTTGTCCGACTCGATGGTTCCACTCGGGACCGCGGCGGCGTCGTATCCCAATTCGCCGACGAAGACGGGCCGCCGGTCATGCTGGTGTCTCTGAAGGCGGGAGGAACCGGCCTAAACCTGACAGCGGCTGACCATGTCTTCTTGCTGGACCCATGGTGGAACCCGGCGGTGGAACAGCAAGCAGCCGACCGCGCCCACCGAATCGGCCAAACCCGCCCCGTGGTGGTGCACCGAATCGTCGCTCGAGACACCGTTGAAGAAGGAATTCTTCAGCTCCACCAACAGAAGCGCGCGCTCTCGGAATCCGCGCTCGGGACCGGAAGCAGCGGCGAAGGCCTCTCGCGAGATGACTTGCTGGGGCTGCTCGATCAATAGTCGTCTTGGCCAAAGATGGCCTTTTCATAGCGGTCGGCCATCTCGGCCAAGAAGGCAACGACCGACGCAATCTTCTCTCCATTGGCCTCGGAAAGAGCCATCGTCTCGACCAGAGCCAAGGTGTCCGCATGAACCGCCATCGCCCCGTGAGGGAGTTGCCAATTCAACTCGAGGGCGAAAGCAAGCCGTTCCGACCGAATCCGACGAGTCGATCCGATGCGCGTGTGGAAACGCATCATCTGAATTCCCTCGTAATCGAAATACTCCAAGGCCACCCGCTGCTGCCTGCCTTGAGCCAGGGAGACCAAGATATGGCCCTCTTCTCGCACCCAATTTTGCTCCGCCCCGACACCCTCAACCAAATTCTCGAATTGCTCTCGAAGTGAGTCCACACCCCCTCCTTCGTTGATCGGATTTACGCCGCATCGAGGCTGAAACACCCAAAGCGATGCGCCGGGAGCCGGACAGTACCCTCCTCGGGTCGGAACGCCCATCCACCACCCGAGGTGTGGCTCCGTCCACACCTCCCCGGGGGCAAGTCAAGAAGGAGCCGCTCCCAGTTGCTCTTCCCCGTTCAGTGCCTAGCTTACGGGAGTCGAAGCCCGGGCGGGCGTCGACCGACGGAGCGTTGCGTGCTCGAGTCGTCATTCGGAGCCCATCGCCCAGACCGCCGTGCGGAGAGTCGAAGCGGGGCCCACGCATCGCCCTCTTGGAGGAAGTAGCGGTTGAGTAAACAGACCCACAAAGATCCCTACGCGGCCCTCGGGGTTTCTCGCGATGCTGAGATCGAGAGCATCAAGAAGGCCTATCGGAAGCTCGCGCAGCAGTACCATCCGGACCGGAACCCTGACGACCCGGCCGCCGAGGAGCGTTTCAAGCAAGTCTCCGCGGCTTACGCGGTGCTCTCGGATCCGGAACGTCGAAAGAATTTTGATGAGTTCGGCGAAATCGCCTTGGACGTAAGCTTCGATGCTGAAAAGGCACGCGCCGCCTCCCGAGGCTTCGGCGGGGGTTTCCCCGGCGGTGCGCCCGGGGGAGGGTTCCAAGATGCGGGAGACCTAGGGAGCCTGTTTGAAGACCTCTTTGGCGGCGGACGTGCAGGCCGCCGCGGGCCTTTCCCTCAGCCCGGACCCGATCTCGAAACACGCTTGAGTCTTTCCTTTTCCGAAGCGGTGCTGGGATGTGAAAAGCGGGTCGAGGTCAGCCGACCCGACGCGGAAGGACGAACCCATCGCGAGACCCTGCAGGTTCGAATTCCGACGGGTGTCGAAGACGGCGCCCGCATTCGTCTGGCCGGCAAGGGGGGGGAAGGAAGCGGAGGCGGACCCGCCGGAGATCTGTACGCGCGCATCCAAGTTCAGAAGCACAAGGCTTTCAAGCGAGACGGTCGGAATCTAAACCTCGATGTGCCAATCTCGATCGCCGAGGCCATTACGGGCGCCGAGGTCGACCTCGCAACGCTGGATGGGAGGCTCAATCTCAAGGTGCCTCCGGGAACGGATGGCGGCACCCGGCTTCGACTCCGGGGCAAGGGCGTTCCCGCCCATGGCCAGCGGCCGGCGGGGGATCTCTACGTCACGATTCGAATTCGAGTCCCCAAAAAACTGGACGAGGCCCAACGGAAAGTTGTCGAGGAACTCTTCGACGAGGATGCTGCGCGCTGGCGCGAGGATCTAGGCAAGTAGGAACGAGGGGCGCAGGCCGATCCGGTGCGTCACGGCGCCGATCAGTCGGCCTGGGATTCTTCTTCCTCATCCGGTTCGACGGGGAAGCCATATCCGGCCAAATCGTCTTCCGTTGCAATCATGTCACCGGACTCACGCGGCGGTTCGTCGTCCTTACGCGTGCGGAGTTCCTCACGCTTCAGAGCCGCCTTTTCGGCCTTCTTAACTTCACGTAGGCGCTTGAGAACGCCGGTCTTGCTGCGCTTTCCCATGCTGACCTCCTCGCCCCCAGCGGCGTCGGTGTCGAATTCGGGCCGCAGCCTACCACAACCCGCTGTTGCCTCGATGACTTTCCGGGACCGGCCCGCGGGGATGCATCCAGGAATCCCCGGGGCTGAGATATGCTGCCACCAAATCATGCCCTCTCAGGTCTACGGGGAGACCCATGCCGAAACGCCGCGATCAAATCAGCATGAACCAGGATGAACTCTGGTCGTTCATCGATTCACAGAAGACCGTCCAGGTCGCCACGATCAACCGAGATGGAAGCCCCCATCTCGTTCCGCTCTGGTTCGCTCGCCAAGACAACACGATCATCTTAGAAACCTTTACAAAATCACAGAAAATAAAAAACCTCGAACGGGATCCCCGAATCACAATCCTCTTTGAAGAAGGTCTCGTCTACGAGCACTTAAAGGGTGCGTCCATCAGCGCGGAGGCGGATTTGGTCCAAGAAGTGGATCGTGTTCACGCCCTGCACAAAGCGGTCCTATTGCGCAACACCCCGGAACTCCCTGAAGAGGTCATTGACCAAGCCTCGCGAAGCATGGCGCCCAAGAAGACCGCCATCCTCGTTCAACCCGGTCGGGTCATGACTTGGGATCACAGCAAACTCGGAGGGCGCTACTAGGCGGGCGCCCTCTTTTGCGGCCGATGGCGCGCCTCGACTAGCAGGCACGCTGAGGCAAGTTGGGCATCACGACCCCGGCCATTTCCTCTACACATCGGATCACCTGGCGACTGTAACCAAACTCATTGTCGTACCAGACGTATAGGGTGCAATGATCGCCATTGACGATCGTCGCTTTTGAATCGACGATGCCTGCAAACCGATTTCCCACAAAATCGCTCGACGCCACCTCGGTTGAAACCACATAATCGATCTGGTTCTGAAGCGGCCCCTCGAGCGAGGTCATCCGAAGGTAACTGTTCAGCTCCTCCACCCGCGTCTGTCGTCCCAGCTGCAGAGAGAGAATCGCCAGAGAAACATTGGGCGTCGGCACTCGAATCGCGTTCCCCGTCAGTTTTCCTTCAAGCTCGGGCAAAGTCTTGGCAACTGCCTTCGCCGCACCCGTCGAGGTGATGACCATATTGAGCGAAGCCGCACGGCCCCGCCGCTCCTTCGGGTGATAATTGTCGATCAAGTTCTGGTCGTTGGTGAAGGAATGGACACTCTCCACGTGACCAGAAACGACTCCGAATTCGTCACTCACAGCCTTCAGGACCGGCGCGATCGCGTTCGTCGTACAACTCGCCGCAGAGATCATGGGGCCCGCTTCACCAATCACTTCGTGATTGACCCCGTAAACGATGTTCGGAAGATCGCCCTTGGCAGGCGCCGTCAAGACCACAGAAGACGCCCCGGGCGACTTCAAATGCAGCGCCAGCTGCTCCCGGGTTCGCCATTTCCCGGTATTGTCGATCACAATGGCATTCCGAATTCCATACTGCGTGTAGTCGACCTCATCAGGAGAATTCGCGTACAGAACTCGGATCATGTTCCCGTTCACAACGAGGGCATTCTCTTCGGGATCGAGATCAATCTGACCCGACATCGAGCCGTGAACAGAATCCCGGCGCAACAAGCTGGCCCGCTTAGCAAGATCGTTGTCACCACCGGGACGCACCACGATGGCCCTCAGGCGAAGCGAATCGCCCCCCCCGGTTTTGCCAACAAGAATCCGAGCGATCAGACGGCCGATCCGACCAAAGCCGTAAAGAACAATGTCCTGCGGCTCCGGGCGGCGGGGAGTTCGCCCGGTGCAAACCTCGGAAAGCTCGCGCTGCACCAGGACTGCCGGATCCGTCCCCTCGGGTTCGCTGCGCAGATGAGTCACCAGGTTTCCGAGGTCAATTCGAGCAGGTGCCAGATCCAGGCCCGCGATGATCTGAAGAATCGGAAAGCTGTCATGAATCGATATCTCGAGATCGACGACTGCGCTTCCCACCCGATGAAGTTGAATAATTTCAGTGGCGGATTTCCCCACCAGGGAGTGGCCCAGCACCGTGATAATGACGCCCCGGTCACGATACAAGCGACCGATCATGGGGATCATTTCTTCGGCCATCCGGGCCCGCACGGTCCACTCGCTGAGGTATCGGTCGCTTTTTTCGTCGCTCATCGGTCCACCTTCTCCTCGTGGGCACTCTGCGGGGCGACCCGCAGCCGGACTCGCAAACTACCACGGACGAGGGCCCTCGGCGCGCTCTCGACCGGCCGCGTTCGCTTCCGGCCAGGCATTCGCCCGCCCGGGCTTCGACCCTCGACGGCTGGCCGCGAACGCGTCAGACTGAAACACGTTTCACCGGATCCGGGCACCGTCCGCCTTCCGGGCGTCCTTATTCTACTCCAGCGTCCCCCGCGAGGGAGATCGGGGAGATCCCATGCACATCGCTTACACCCAAGAGCAGGAAAACCTGGGGCGAGAGCTCAGGGCGTATTACGAAGGCCTGCTGACCCCCGAAATCCGACGCGAACTTCAGCGCGAACACGGCGCTGGGGAGACCATGCGGTCCATCGTTCGACAGATGGGACACGACGGCTGGCTCGGCATCGGCTGGCCCACCGAATACGGTGGGCAGGGGCGCTCGGATATAGAACAGTTCATTTTTTTCGATGAATCGATGCGGGCCGGGGCTCCGGTGCCCATGCTCACCATCAATACCGTCGGCCCTACAATCTACCGCAACGGCTCCGAGCAGCAGAAAGCCTTCTTCCTCCCCAAAATTCTTCGCGGCGAATTGCACTTTTGCATTGGCTACACGGAACCGGGGGCGGGAACCGATCTCGCCGCGCTATCGACTCGAGCCGAACGCGATGGCGATGACTATGTGATCAATGGACAGAAGGTCTTCACGAGCCTAGCGAGCGACGCGGATTACGTGTGGCTCGCGACACGCACCGACCCTCAGGCGGCCAAGCACGCCGGAATCTCGATGTTCATCGTCGACATGAAGACACCTGGCGTCAAAGCCGAGCCCATGAATCTCCTCTCAGAACACGACATTTGCACGACTTTTTACGACAACGTTCGCGTGCCGGCCTCGGCCCTGGTCGGTGGCGAAAATCAAGGCTGGAAGTTGATCACCAGCCAGCTCAATCACGAGCGCGTCACGCTCTGTGCACCAGGCATGCTCGAAAATGCCTACCACGAAGCCTTAGCGTGGACTCGAGAAACCCATCTCACCGATGGACGTCGAGTCATCGACCAAGAATGGGTACAAATGAATCTCGCTCGCGTGCATGCAGGCCTTCAATTCATGCGCCTGATCAACTGGAAAGTGGCCTGGGCCGCCACCCAGGATCGGATGGACGTCGCGGATGCCTCATCGATTAAGGTCTTTGGAACAGAGTTCTACCTAGAGGCCTTCCGCCTTTTGATGGAAATCTGTGGCGAGCGCGCTTACCTGCGCCGCGACTCCACGGATGAGTGGGTCGGCGGATATATCGAAACGCTGTATCGGAGTCTGCTGATTCTGACCTTTGGCGGGGGCACCAACGAGGTGCAGCGCGAACTCATTGGACTGTTCGGACTCGGCCTCCCCCGCATCCCGCGCACCTGATTGCCCGCCGCATCAAGAGGACGTACTCATGAACTTCGACCTGACTGACGAGCAACAAGCCCTCGCCGAACTGATGGCTCAAATTCTGAAAGAAGGTTCCTCAGCAGACCGACTGCGTGAGTTGGAGCAAGGCCCCTCGCCGCGCTTCGACGGGGCTCTTTGGAAAGAACTGGCCAATGCGGGTTTGCTGGGGGTCGCGATCCCTGAGGCCTACGGGGGCGCGGCTCAGAGCTTCTTCGAAGTCACCCGCTTGCTTGAGCAAGTCGGGCGCTTCACCGCAGCCGTTCCCCTACTTGAGACTCTGGTTCTCGGTGCCATGCCCCTCGCTGAGTTCGGGACGGAAGTGCAAAAACAAGCCCTGCTGCCAGGCGTAGTAGAAGGCCGAATCCTTCTCACGGCCGCCCTGGTTGAGGCCGGCGGTGAGGAGTTCACCCCCTCCACCCAAGCACGCAAAACATCGGAGGGCTACGACTTAACCGGGACCAAGCTCTGCGTGCCGGCGGGTCAACTTGCCGATCACATCTGGATTCCAGCCCTACTTGAGGACGGAGAGATTGCGATTTTTGGGATCGAACCCCAGGCCCAGGGTGTGCAAATTTTGCCGCTGGACACCACCAGCGGCCAGCCGGAAGCGCGGATCGAATTGGAAGGGGTCACGGTCTCCGAGAACGCTCGGCTGGGCCGACCCGGCGAAGGCGATTCGATACTGCGATGGATCCGCGAACGGGCGACCGCTTCGCTCTGTGCCATGGCCCTGGGGGTCTGCGAAGAATCCCTGAGACTGACCGCCGAATACACCAAAAGCCGCAAACAGTTCGGCTCGCCTTTGGCCACGTTTCAAGCCGTCGGCCAACGTCAGGCCGATGCCTACATTGATACGGAGGCGATTCGGTTGACATCCTGGGAGGCCGCCTGGCGGCTTGCCGAAGGCAGACCGGCTGCCGATGCCGTCGCCGTCGCTAAATATTGGGCCGCGCTCGGGGGACAGCGGGTCGTCCACACAGCCGTCCATCAACATGGCGGGATGGGGGTGGATCGCGATTATCCCCTGCACCGCTATTTTCTCTGGGCCAAGCAGATTGAGTTAACACTCGGCGGCACCAGCTTCCAACTTCGCGCCATCGGCCAACAGCTGGCCGCCCATTAGTTCCACCCTGAACGCGAGCGATTTCCTGCATGCCGAGCCTCCAAGACGGCGACCAAGCCGACCCGCGCAACCGGCACGCACGAAGCCTTCCGATCCTATTCGGCGTGGTCATCATCGACCTGATCGGATTTGGGATCGTGATCCCGATTCTGCCATTTTACGCCGACGAATTCGGCGCCAGTGGACTGGCCCTGGGCGCCTTGCTGGCGATTCACGCTGCGCTCCAATTTCTGTTCGCGCCGCTTTGGGGCCGGCTTTCTGACCGGATCGGCCGACGACCGGTCATGCTGGTCACGATGGCGGGCACGGCTCTGGCCCTGCTCTGGCTTGGCCTCGCCGACTCGCTCGTCGGCCTCGCCCTGGCTCGTGCTTTTTCAGGGATTTTTGCGGCCAACATCAGTGTCGCCACCGCCTATGTGACCGACGTGACCGAGGAATCCGAACGCACCCGCTACATGGGGATGATCGGCGCCTCCTTCGGAGTGGGTTTTCTGCTCGGACCCGCTCTGGCGGGCTGGCTCGTGGGATATGGCCTCGGAGTGCCTGCCTTCGTCGGCGCGGGGTTAGCCGGGCTGAACTGCTTGGTCGCCGTGTTCATCCTCCGCGAGCCGGAGCGACACCAATCCACTGCAGAAAAAAGCGCTCTGCCCGTGGGAACGGTTTTTGAAGACCCTTGGGTGGTCCGGCTTTGCAGCGTCAATTTTCTATTCACACTCGGCGTCACCCAACTCGAATCGATCTTCGCTTACTGGATGATTGGTCGTTTCAATTACGATGCCCGAGGCGTGGCTTGGATCTTGGTAGCCATGGCTCTCGTGATGGCGTTGATTCAGGGCGGAGGCATGCGCAGCCTGGCGAAGCGCTTTGGCGAGCGATCATTGCTTCTCGCTGGACTTTTTCTGATGGCCATTGCCTTCCCGATCATCCCCCAGATGAATTCAATCGCATGGCTGATGATTCCACTAATGATCTCTGCGGTCGGCCGAGCGATCGCCCAGCCTCCGCTGATGTCAATGGTCTCCATGCGAGCAGATGAGAATGCCCGCGGACGGGTCATGGGAGTCTTTCAATCCAGCGCCTCACTGGCCCGAGTCATCGGCCCCATCGCCGCAGGAGCCCTCTACGACTTCCGGGCCCCAACCCCCTTCTATCTAGCCGGAGCATCCATCGCGGTCGGGGGATGGATCGCTTTCCGGGCTCGGATGAGCGGCAGCCCTGATCCCACCTGATAGAATTCCCAGCGGGGGAATAAAAAGTGGATCGCGGGACCAAACCGCACCGACCGCAGGCCAGCCCGTGGCGGGGCCAATCCGAGAAAGGGACGACGCAACGGGCCGAGTCCCCTGCGCCCGACCGCGTGGGTCGAATATGACGGCTCACCGAAGGCCTGAGATTCGCTTCAGCGACGCGCCCCGAGGCTTCTGCCGGTGGTGCGGTGAGCCGATCCTTCACGAAGACGGTCCCAAGGCGGGAGAACCGAACCTTCGCCGACGCTGGCACCCAGCCTGCGTAGAGATTTACAACGACAGCGACCCCAGGGAGGTTCGCCGACGCCTGCGCCGGCGGGATCGAGGTCGCTGTGCGGAGTGCGGCCTGGACACCCTCGCCCTGAAGAAGTCCCTGAAAGGCCGGGGGATGGCCCGAGCCCTCCGTGAACGAGGCTTTGTGCCTCGGCGCTCGCTCTGGGAAGTCGACCACATTGTCCCTTTGGTGGACGGTGGGAATCACGAGATGACAAACCTGCAGAGCCTCTGCACCCCGTGTCACAAACGAAAGACCGCCTCCGAAGCCAGTGCTCGCGCCCAGAGAGCGAAGCCCGGCCCCGACGAAGCGCTGACTTCTGCTTCGCCCTCGGAAAGCTTCGAAGCCGCGGACCGAAAACGCCCGGCGCTCGAACGGCATGAGAACATCGACCCCCTCCTTCGTCGAGCAGAAGCGCTCAACCAGCAAGTCGAGACCTGGCTGGCCCAAGTTCCTCATTCGAACCCTGCATCGGACGAAGCCTGAAGACCCGCAATTCGGTAACCTCCGCCGCCCCGACTCACCGGAGACCGAAGGAGCACGACTTGCTGGATCACGACGAAACCCTTGCCCGAGCCCACGAGGAACTCGACGGCTGCCTGGACGTCGAGGCGCTTCGGACGATCGAGCGTCAGTACCTGGGCAAGCAGGGTGTCGTGCAGGCACAGCTCGCTGAAATCCCAAGCCTCGAACCCGATGCACGCCGAGCGGCTGGACAGGCCGCGAATCTCTTAAAGAAGGCTCTTCAACAAGCCGTCC
>JAQWNI010000139.1 GCA_029268645.1 Myxococcota bacterium | reverse complement strand
TGCGCTGATGGTGGGTCATGATATTCGCGAGTACACATTGCTGGGATACGGCGGTGGAGGTCCGCTCCATTTGCTGGGCTATGCGAGCGATTTGCCCTGGAAGGGGATCTGTACGGTGCCGCATGCTGGCGGTTTCTCTGCATGGGGCGGGGCGTGCATGGACTACTCGCACCGGCGGCACAAGAGCGTCGGCGCCGTAATTACTCCGGATCTCGACGACGAGACCAAGCTCCAGTACTTGGCACCGGTGACCCAAACTTGGGATGCCCTCGAGAAGGAGTTGGTCGAGGAACTGAAGGGTGAAGGCTTCGAGGAAAGCGCCATCTCGATCAGTCGCGTCGTGTACATGAAGTACTACGGCCAACTTGACGATGTCGAAGTCGTTTCTCCGGTTTCTAACCTGAACTCGATGGGTAACTGGGAAGCGTTGGTGAAGGACTTCGAAGATCTTTTTACAAAGATGTTCACCTTGGCGGCTCGCCCCGATGTCGGTGCCTATCACATCAATGAGGTCTGCGTGATCGCCAAGGTGGATACAGTGAAGCCGGTCCTTCGCAAGTTCGAACTTGCGGATAAAGCTCCGCTGGCTGAGAGCAAGAAGGGGACTCGGCCGGTCTTTATTCGTGGTCGATGGCAAGATGCTGATATTTGGGAAATGGAGAAACTCGTGCCCGGGAATGAAATTAGTGGCCTCGCGGTCATCGAAGCGAGCAATACCACGCTCTTTGTTCCACCGGAGTGGCACGTCAAGATCGATGAACACGACATCTACTGGATTACGAGGAAGGATTCCTGACCATGTCCGCAACTGCATCCTCAACGACGTCGAATACGCCGCTTCGCGATCGCATGCACGCGAACGACGAGGCTTTTAAAACGACGGGAAGCGTCTTTGGTCTGACGTCGCTCGCGCGTAAGGAAGACGATCCGGGCACCTACGAAGCGGTCTGGCACATCCTTTCGAACTTATGCAACACCGCATGGGCGACGGGCTGCAAGGTCTCTTCGTCTCCCATTGCCGCAGAGGGTGGGGACGCCTTGTGGGCGCTCCACACGGCGACCGGCGAGGCCGTTTGTATCAGTCGCGGCATTTCGGCGCATGCTGGCTTGCTGTCGGACATGATCAAGCACTTTATTGAATTGGGCTATGAGGATTATCCCGGCTTCAAGCAGGGCGATATCTTCGAGAACAACGATCCCCACTACGGCGGCATTCATTCGCCGGACTTTGATATGTGCATGCCGCTCTTCTATCAGGACCGGCTCGTCGCTTGGGCATCGTGTGTTTCTCATGTGTCGGATTCGGGGTCCGTGACGCCGGGCTCGATTGGTTTCTTGAACCCCGATTGCTACTCCGACGGCATTCCGATTTCCATGGAGCGGGTCGGCGAGCACGACGCTTTCTATCCCTGGTACGAAATGCGGATTCGCTCACGAACGAGGACCCCTGACTTCGTGATGGGTGATGCACGCGGTCGACTCGCAGGCTGTATCACGGTTCGCGAGCGTCTTCACGAGGTGCTGGATAAGTACAGCCTCGATTTTGTCCTCGATGCGATGAATGAATATGTTGAGGACAGCCGCCGCTATGCGGTCAAGCGTGTGAAGACGCAAACCGTGCCCGGCCGGATTCGAAAGAGCCAGTTTAAAGATTTGGCGATGAAGGGAAAGCGGGTCCTGCTTTCCAAGCAGAATATTGACTGCATGTTCAATTTGCCGATGGATCTGACGATTAATGCCGATGCCAGCGTGGACCTCTCGCTGGCGGGAGCGTCTGGGACGGTTCCGTTTGGTGAAAACATTAGCCCGACCGCGCTGAAGAGCGGTCTCATGATGGGCTACTCGCACGTGATCGGCTTCGATATGTTCAATAGCGGTCCGACCACGGCTTGGAACGTCGAGATGCCTCCGGGTGGTTCCTGGGCGAATCCCTACCCCGTGGACTATCAGGCGGCTTCGGGTGTGGCGTGGGCGCCGGCTGTGACTTGGCTCTCGAGTCTCTACGAAGTATTTGGACGCCTCTTTCAGATGCGGGGCTTCGTCGAAGAAATGGCTGCGGGCTCAGGTTCGATCATGACTGCCGAGTTCGCGGGCATCAATCAAACTGGCATGTACCTCACGGGTTTGACTCTCGAACAGGCGAGTCAGGGCTCACCGGCTCGGGGCTATTCCGATGGTCAGAACAGTGCTTGGTGCATTTACACGCCGGAAGGCGACTTCGGTAATGCAGAAGTCAGCGAACTCTACTACCCGATCTTGTTTCTGGGGCGAAATGTCGCACCGGACAGTGGCGGATTCGGGAAGTTTCGTGGCGGTTTGGGTCACACCGCAGTGTGGATGGTCTACAACACCCCGGGTCTTGAATATCAATGCGGCGACGCGGGCATGCGGTCCAAGACCGTTGGCAACCATGGCATGTACGGTGCCTACCCCACCGTGCCGGATCGACCAGGATACGGGCACAAGACCAATTTGAAGCAGTTGATCGACGAGAAGAAACCACTGATTCACGAGCGCGGTGGTCCGGATAATCCGGCGGTGACATCAAAGATCATCGCCGAACTCGCCGAGGACAGCGCGGTGGCGCCCTTTGTCACCCCTGAGGCACTCGTGGACTACGACGTGATCGTCCATCCGATTTCGGGAGCCCAGGCGATGGGGGATCCAATCGAGCGCGATCCGGAATCGGTAGTCAGTGATTTGAATGAAGGCTGGACGACCGAGAGAGTGGCGAGCGAAATCCACGGGGTCGTCACGACCCAGCCCAATGATCACATCGTCGCAGACATTGACGCCACCGTAAAACGGCGGGAGCAGGTTCGCGAGGAACGCAAGCAGCGCGCGATACCCTTCCGGGAATGGTGGTCCGAGGAGCGAAAGAAGGTTGAAGCCCAAGAAAATATGGACAATGCAGTGCGTGTGATGTGGGAAACCTCGATGCGCTTGTCGCCGGAGTACGGAGAAAGTATTCGCAAGTTCTGGAATTTGCCCGAAGACTTCACCTTTACCCCGGACGCTGACTGAGCCGGACTCGATGAATCGAGCGCCCCAAATGGCGGCGAGAATCCAGGAGTAAAAAAGATGGCAAGCTTCGATAAGGCCGACATCGAAAAATTGATCGACGGCGTGCTGCCTTGGCCCGCCACCCAGGAGATGCTGAAGAGCAGCAAAGACGAGGACCGGTTCGATAAGTATGTTGAGATCATGCAGGAGCGCGTCGACTTCGACGACCCGATCCTGCTGCCCCTAACGCCGATGCTCTTTATCGTCAATGACAAGGGAAGCCGCGTTGTGAAGTGCAAGTGCGGTCACAGCTTCGGCGACTATCGGGTGAACTGGAAGCTCAGCGCGTTGATCTACGTGCGCGATGATGAAGAGAAATTGAGGCAGGTCTACGTGGGGCGGGAAATGCCCGATCCGGCCTGGCTTCAGCTGCGTGAGTACGTCTGTGCCGGATGTGGTTCGCAACTTGAGGTCGAAGCTGTGCCCCGAGGATGCCCCCCTGATTTTGAGTTCCTGCCGGATCTCGATACGTTTTATAGGGAGTGGCTAGGAAGGCCCTTGCCGGATACATGCGAATTCAAGGACGCGACACTCGATAAAATTAACGAGTGGTCAAACTAGGTCGGGGGTGCTCATCTGATGAGTCGTGCCCTCGAAGGTCTTGTCGTCTTGGACCTGACCCGGGAAGTTTGGGGGTCTCTGTCGGCTGCCTTACTCGGCGATTTTGGGGCGCGGGTCGTCCGGGTCGAAAATCTCAATGGGGCACGACCGGATTGGGACCGGGATGGCGAACATCCGCCAGGCGAAAAGAATGCACTCGGCGAGCTGGTGCATCGCAACAAACAGAGTATTGGGCTCTCTCTGGCCCATGAAAAGGGACGAGAGACCCTGCAGGCTCTGGTGGCGGCCGCCGATGTCTTGTTGACCGATTGGGGCCTCGGCGAGCTGGCGTCCCTTGATCTCACTCCTCAGCGAGCCCAAGAGCTTCTCCCGGAAATTATTTATGCCCGAGGGTCAGGCATGGGGCCCTGCGGGCCGGACGCCCTGGCGCCGGGGCTGGATGAGATTGCCGCGGCACGCACCGGGATCATGTCTAGCTTGCCAGAGCCGGCGCAGCCTCCGGTGTATACGGCGACCGGGCCCATGTACACGACCGTGATGTTGGCGTTGGGCATCATGACGGCCCTTCACCATCGAGAAGAGACGGGAGAAGGGCAGAGCGTCGATGCCTCGTTATATGGTGGGAACCTCTACGCCGCGACCCTGACCGTGGATGCGTACCTCGCGATGCGGGACGATATCTTGGGAGAACCCAGAGCGCGCTTTGACGCCGCCAATCCGATGAGCGGCATCTTCTATCCGGCTTCCGATGGGAGGTGGGTCACGGTCACGATGCCTGATACGGATCGCTGGTGGCCCACTTTTGCCGAGGTGATGGGGCTCGATGTCGAGGATTCGCGCTTCGATGACCACGAAAAGAGATGCGGTGAAAACCGGCTAGAAATGATGCGTGTTCTTGAGGGATTATTCGGTGCGAAGCCCTCGAGTCATTGGAAGGCTCAGTTCGACGAACACCGACTCTCAGCGGATATCATCGAGCGTTACGATTATCCGGCCAGTCACCCTCAGGCGGCGGTGAATCGATACGTGATCGATACGCCCAAGGCGGATCAGCGCGATTCCTTTCAGGGCCTAGGGTTTCCGATTCACTTGGCCGGCACCCCGGCCGATGTTCGGGTGTCGGCGCCTCGAGCGGGGGAAAATTCCGCCGAGGTACTTTCGGACTTGTTGGAATGGTCCGAAGAGCGCATTGCGCGGCTTGAGATCGACGGAATGATCGGCGAAAGGTTTTCCGACCCGGGCGCGGGGCCGTCGGTCACAAGCCCGGTGCCGGACCCGCCGGCCGAAGTACATCGTTCTGGGGAAGCCCGCCGTCCGCTCGAAGGACTTCGCGTTCTGGACGCCACGGTTTGGTTCCAGGGGCCAGTGTGCGGTCAGTACCTGGCCGATTTCGGAGCCGAGGTCATCCACATTGAACGTCCAGTGACTGGGGATCAGGCCCGAGGCGTACGCAGTATCGCGGCAGTTCCCGTGGCGGACTGGAATCAATACTTCCTGTGCGTGAACCGGAATAAGAAGAGCCTTTCGGTCGACTTAAAGAGTGATGCAGGCCGAGAAATTATGCATCAACTTGTCGAGAAAGCCGACGTCTTTCTCTGGAATCAAGGTCTCGAGAGTTTGCCCGGTCTTGGGCTGGACGCGAGACGCTCTTGAAAATTAATCCCCGCCTCATTCATGCAACGAATAGCGGCTATGGCAATCAGGGGGATTTCAACAAGCCTTCTTTTGATATGACGGTCCAGGCGCTGACCGGTATTATGGCTCGCCAGGGCGAACCCGGTCAGCCGCCGATTTATTTGGGACTTGGGGCTGGAGATGCTTACGGGGGGTTGATGTCCGCACTCGGGATTCTGTTGGCTCTGCAGGCGCGCCGTCGTACGGGCCAGGGGCAAAGTCTCGATGCATCGCTCTATGGCGCACAGCTGTTCTTGGGCGCGCCCTCGCTTCAGCCTTATTTGGTCGAGCGGGACGAATGGTATGCCGATCAGCACTCGCGCTTGGCGCCTCGCAATCCGTTGTGGAATCGATTCCCTACATCAGAGGGTTGGTTATTTCTTTGCGTTCCCAACGAGGATGCCGCTTGGGTTCGGCTTTGTGAAACCCTGGGGCAAGGAGATTGGGCCCGGGATCCTCAGTGGGCTTCCGCCGCCGAGCGGACCGCCCACTCGGCGGAGCTAGTCGGTCGCTTAGATGCCTTGTTGTCGACCGCTTCGGCCTCTGCGTGGTCGGTGCGTCTCGTGAAGGCGGGGTTCGCAGCGAGCCCAATCAGACACCTTCGCGATTTAGCTGAAGACCGTCAGGCCTGGGCCAACGACTATCTGGTGAAGGCCCACTGCGACGAAATCGGAGAAGAAGTGTCGCTTCGGGGCCTTCCTGTGACGCTGAGCCGAACCCCTGGACGTGTCGACACGCTGGGTCCCGAACTCGGACAGGATACGGAATTGACCCTCTTTGAGCTTCTCGGAATTGACTGGGATCGCATCGGTGAGCTTAAAGAGCAGGGCGTCATTCCCTAAGGACTGTCGATGCGGGCTTTAAACCAATCAGACCGCACAATCGCGGTGTTTTAGATAAACGGGCCCGAGAACGAAAGGTCGTCTTGCATCCCATGCTCCCGAAAGGGCCCCTCGAAGGCCTCCGTGTTCTTGATCTGGCGACGATGCTCGCCGGGCCCTACGGCGCCACGTTACTCGGTGATTTGGGTGCGGACGTCATCAAAGTCGAATCTTTTGTGGGGGACGATAGTCGTCACTTGGGGCCGGGGCGTGAGGGCGAGCGCACGGCTTTCATGAGCCTGAATCGAAATAAACGCGCTGTTGTCATCGACCTCACGCAGGGAGACGAGGCGCGAGCGGTTTTAGAAAAGTTGGTGGCCACGGCGGATGTTGTGATTACGAACATTCGCAGCGCAGCCCTGGCTAAGCTCGGGCTGGATTACGAAGCGATGCGGGCTTGGCGCGAGGATCTGATCTGGATCAGCGTGACGGCTTTCGGGCCGGACGGCCCTTACGCGGGGCGTCCGGGGATCGATTTCTTGGCCCAAGGCTACGCCGGCCTTCTGTCCCAGAATGGCGACCCCGAGGGCCCGGAAGTCCGGCTGACGATTCCGCTGATCGACGTGATGACCTCAGAGTTGGTTTGTTCCGGGGCGATGGCGGCTCTCATTGCTCGAGCCAAGACCGGTGAGGGCCAACGCATTGAGGTGTCTCTTCTCGATGCCCTAACCCACGCCATGTGTAATCCGATTGGCGCGCATTTGAATGCCGACTTCGAAACGCCCCGTACGGGAAATCGAAGTCTCTACTTTGCTCCTTCGGGCCTTTACCGGTGCCGCGACGGGCGGGTTGTTATTACCTGTCCATCTCAGAAATTCTTTGTGAAGCTCTGCGAGGCCTTGGAGACCGACTGGGCTCAAGATGAGCGATTTTCCACTATTGAAGCCCGGAAAGAAAACGAAGACGAACTTGATCGACTGATTGAAGCGCGCTGTATGGATTTTGATCGCGAGCCCCTCGTTGAGCGTCTGGTGGCGGGTGATATTCTGACGGCACCGATCAACAGCATTCCGGAAGTGGCCCAGGATCC
This sequence comes from Myxococcota bacterium, assembly GCA_029268645.1. GTDB lineage: Bacteria > Myxococcota_A > UBA9160 > UBA9160 > UBA4427 > TMED88. The sequence continues at coordinate 7,061 of JAQWNI010000139.1, read as the reverse complement.
CCAGATTCATCACAACGAGATGCTCATTCAGGCGGAGCACGCCCGGCTCGGAGCGATGTGGGTGACGGGGGTCCCAATCAAATTTTATGGGACGCCGGGAGGGGTGCGGCGGGCGCCGCCGATGTTGGGGGAACACACCGGCGAAGTGCTCGGCGAACTCGGCTACTCCGAGTCGGAAATCGAATCCTTAGCGACACAGGATGTTGTGGGGACCCGCCGACGAATTGAAGAGCGAGTTGCTGAAAAGCGATCGGCCCGTTGATGGAACTTCCGCAGAGGGTAGAGGGGTCAGCCGCTACGCCGGAAGTGTCTAAAAGCTATGCCCGCTACGTTTTGGCCATTCTCTTCCTGGTCTACGTCTTCAATTTTATCGATCGGCAAGTTCTCTCGATTCTGCTTGAGCCCATCAAGGAGGATCTTGGTGTCTCCGACACCTTTATGGGATTCTTGACGGGCTTTGCCTTCGTTTTCTTTTATACGTTTGCGGGGATTCCCATCGCTGGTTTGGCCGACCGGGGCTCTCGGCGCGGAATTATCGCTCTGGGACTTTTGGTATGGAGCGGCATGACGGCGCTTTCCGGGATGGCGCAGTCGGGCTTGCAGTTGGCTTTGGCCCGGATTGGAGTCGGGGTCGGTGAGGCGGCGGGGACCCCGCCGGCACACTCTCTGCTTTCGGATTATTTCCCCCCCGAGCGCAGAGCGACGGCGCTGGCCCTCTACGCCATGGGGATTTACGTGGGGGTTGCCGCAGCCTTCATCGGTGGCGGCTGGGTTGGGTCGCAGTTCGGATGGCGGACCGTCTTCTGGGGGGTTGGTCTCGTGGGCATTCCACTGGCCATCATCGTGCGCTTGACGGTGCGCGAGTTGCCGCGAGGCTATTCGGATCCCGGCCCTCGGCGTTCCAGTGAGCCGGTGGCTCTGCGACCGGCACTCGCCACTCTGGTCCGGAACCGTTCTTTTATTTGGGTCGTGTTGGGAACCTCGATTCAGTCCCTATCGGGCTACGGCATCATGACTTGGGGTCCGACTTTCCTCATTCGCCAACACGATTTGCCCCTGATGGAGGTCGGTTTTACGCTGGGAATTCCGATTGGCTTGATGGGGGCCTTCGGTGTTTGGTTGGGGGGGTGGCTGGCTGATCGTATGGGGCAGCGAGACCCGCGCTGGTACATGTGGCTTCCGGCTTTAGAAACCGCACTGTTGATTCCGTTTGCCTTGGCGTTCATTCTTCTCGACGATTTATTTTGGGCCTTGGCCGCGTTTTATCCCTTCTATTTGCTGGGAGCGATGTACGTCGGCCCGATGCATTCGACGATTCAAGGGTTGGTCGCGCCGAATCTACGGGCGAGGGCCTCGGCGGTAAACCTTTTTGTGGTCAACATGATTGGCTTAGGGGTGGGACCCCTCTTGATCGGCTTTCTGAACGACACATTTGCGGCCCGTTGGGGCGCGGGAGGCATTCGGTACTCGATGCTCACCGCCGCTCTCATCGGGGCTCTGTCGAGTGGTGTTTTTTGGTGGGCGGGTCGAGGGCTACGAGAGGACTTGGAGTCGGCTCGAACCTCCCCGGCTGGCTGAGGGGTCGACTACTTCTCGGTCCGCTTTTTTGCTGTAGCTTCTTGGGCCGGGGTGGGAGACCGGTTCTCATCCACTGAGAGGTGGGAATCGGTGGCCGAGGGAAGCCTTTATTTTGAACGGGCACCCGATCGCGATACGGGCTTGCCCTTCCTCTACACCGCGCCGGTTGCCCTGATGGTGGCGGGTGGATTGATTCTCCGCGCCGGGGGTGTGGGGGCGCTGACGACGCCGTGGAATGCCACGGTTCTGTCCTTGACCCACGTTGTGACGCTGGGTTTCTTGACCATGACGGCTGTGGGTCTCTTCCTGCCCCTGGTGGCGGTCGGCGGCAACGTCTCGATTCCCCGCCCAATGACTGTGCATGGGGTGTATTACGCACTCACCGCAGGGGCCGCGGCCCTAGTCTGGGGCACGGCCCGATCAGAGGTGACTCCGGTGTTTGTCGCTATCGGAGCGCTAACCGTGATGGGATTGCTCTTTCTCACCCACGCAATTCGGGGATTGCGCCAGGTTTCTTTTAAGACCCCAACGATTCAGGGACTCAGCGTGGCCCTCTGGAGCTTTTTCCTCACCGTCAGTTTGGGGATTTGGCTGGCGCACGGCCATGGGGGCATGCTCTTTCCCGGGCCTCGCGCGCTTTGGTTGGGCGTCCATGTGGGGGTCGCGCTCGGCGGATGGTTGGGCGGAATGATCGCCGCTGCTTCGTTTGAAGCGGTCGCCGGTTTGCTCAAGGTAGAGCGGATGGAGGAAAAATCCGTTCGCTGGATTCTCCGATGTCTTGTCTTCAGCGTTTCGTTTCCGGCCCTCGGTCTGCTCGCCCAGTACTTCCATTTGATCCCGTTGGATTTCGAAGGGATGGGGATAGGCCTCGTCCTTTTCGGGTTGCCGGGGGCCCTATCGATCTGGATGCTTTGGCCTTTTCTTATCTTGCGCTGGGCGCGTCGAGCGCGCGCGGGAGCGCTCCGAGATGGTCTATTGCTGAGTGCAATATCCGGGCTCTTACTTTGGCCGCTGCTCGGGTGGGCGTGGGCGACGGAGAGCACCCGCTGGGTCATGGCACTGGGTTGGATGGCCGTCATGGGTTGGGCGGTCAGCGCTTTGTTGGTTCTCTTGGTTTGGCTGTTGCCATTGGTGCTTTCACCCGCGCCGGATAACGCTCGGGCTCTCGGGGAGCAGCCACTGGCGAGAGGACTGGTGGTGCTTCAGGGGGTTGTGGCTTGGGGGGGGGCATTTTGGATCGGGGTATCCCCTGGCCAAGGTCTGGCCATCGGATTCGCCCTCGTGGCAGAAGGGGCCTGCTGTCTCGGCCTTTTGATCCTGCAGCGTCGCCGGGGCCCCGCTGGAGCGGTCTGAATTTTTGTTAAGTCAGAGCGCGATGGGTCCAGTCGAGGAGGCCCCACCCCGGCCCGCGCCATCTGTTCGGGGGTCGTGGTAGCTTTTGTCTTGCGCGCAAAATAGAGGAGGCAGTGATGATTACGTCCATGGACGATTACTTGATTCATCAAACCACGGAGCCGATCGCCCATCCGGATCCAACGGATCGAAATTTCTACGATCGCTACTGGATGAACGGGTATGACGTCTCCGGAGATTTCCTCTTTGAGTGTGGGTTGGGGGTCTACCCCAATCGAAGGGTCATGGATGGTCACTGGAGTGTCTCTGTTGGAGGGGTTCAGCATTGCTTTCATGCATCGCGTCGGGCGCCCTATGATCGGACGGAGTCCAGTATTGGCCCGTTGACCCTCGAAGTTGTTGAACCGATGCGGTCACTGCGTGTTCATTTGGCAGAGAACGAGACAGGCTTGTCGTGCGATCTTCTTTTTACGGCGCGCAGTGTGCCCCATCAAGAACCGAAGAACATCCTCTTCGATGAGCTGCGCTGCGTGATGAACACGTCTCGTTTTACCCAGATGGGCCGCTGGAGCGGGTGGTTTTCCGTCGGAGGGGACCGTGTGGACCTTCAGCCGGATCGGAGCCTCGGCACTCGAGATAAATCATGGGGCGTGCGTCCCATTGGCGAACCGGTCAACGGAGCACCTCCTCGGTCCAATCAAGAGCCGGGTGTGTACTGGGTTTGGTCGCCCATTGCTTGGGATGACGGGACCACTACCCAGTTTGGCACTTTTGAAGATCATGACGGTCGGCCGACACAGCTGTCAGCCCATCGTTTGCCTCTCTACGACGACCCAGCCGAGATTCCTCGTTCCGAAGATGAGGCGGTGATTGAAATGGCCGAGGCGCGTCACGAGATCGAGTGGGAGAAAGGCACGCGCCGTCCTTCCAGTGCCGCGTTCGAATTGTTAACGAAAGAAGGGCAGGTCGATCGTTTTCGCTTCGAGCCGGTTGCGCGCTTTCAAATGCTGGCTCTCGGATATCAACATCCCGAATGGGCGCACGGCGTTTGGAAAGGCGAGGAAGAAATCGCCGGAGAGTCTTGGCGCCTCGATGAGGTTTCGCCGCTGGACTACAAAAATATTCACGTTCACCACGTGGGGCGGGCGGTTTCCGAATCGGGCCTGTCCGGATTTGGCACCCTCGAGACGCTCTGTTTTGGACGCCATGCGCCTTCGGGCTTTGACTCGATTCTGGACGGTGCTCCCTGATCGGCTTGGGCCCCTGAATCACGGAGGAGGGGCCGCTCGTGGGCCCCGAGGGGCAAGGGTCGGGCGAAGGGGGCCTTTGGGCTTCCCAAGCATGGGGGTTTCTCATATACTGGAAGAGTGCCGAGAAATTGTACGGCATCCGAAAACCCAACCCCCAAGGGTGATCGCCCCCAGTCGATCGCCTTGAGAAAGTAGATCGGTCATGGCTCGACGTCTCGTTTTTCGTTTCGGCGCTTCTGTAGCGGTTGCGCTCCTCGCAAGCTTGGTGATGGCCTCCTCGGCAACCGCCGCGACTTTCACCTATATCGATGTGATTCTGCAAGACAATCCCTTCGACTTTGTGGCCGATGCGACAACCCTGTTGGAACTCGATAGCGGCGGGGCTTTTGACGACGTCACGGACTTCTCGTCAGCCTCGAGCCTCGGCGATGGATACGTCGAAAAGGGCGACGTGATCAAGATCGTTCATGTGTTTGACCCGTCCGCTTCCGCATCCAGCGTGGACAGCGTCTACATCTACGTCGGAGTTCAGGATGATTCTGATTCGGACAAGAAAGAAGTAGTGAAGATCAAGGTCGACGGTGATCTGATCGAGAAAGGCAGCGCCGAGGCCGCGATCATGGGCGGCTCGGTGTCCACCACGACCTTGGATAACGGCAAGATCAAGGTCAAGGTCAAGGTCAAGAAGGGCGACACGATGCTGCTGGGCTCGATGATGGCTGTCGAGTATCAAGGGAGCAGCGCCGCTGCGGTTCCGGAGCCCGGCGGATTGATGCTGTTTGCTGCAGGGGCTGGCGTTGTCGGCCTCGCGGTGCGCAATCGTCGTTCTGCTTAGTCCTGTTGGATTTGACGACTTAGAGATCGCCTCTAGTCGGGTCCTCCGGTCCTAAGGAGACCCGCTTGGACGTGGATTCTGTGGACGTTATCTCGTCCGTCCTTTTTCCACGTGGCATGGCGTTCTAAGCGAACGCGGTGCGCGAACTGTGGGCTGCCCGTTCGCTCTGATCAAACACCGGCGAGATCAGATTCGCCCACCAGCGGTCGTTTCTTCGGGAACCGCCTTGGGGCCGTTCGCGGGGTTGAGGGTCAAAAGCAGCTTTGGCAGTCCGGCCCTAGGTCGCATACGATGGTTTCGCTGCCGCAGGTGGCGGTGAGTTCGCCTGAACATCCGTCGCTTTCGGTGGAGTAGACGATTTCTCCCGATAGGTTTTCGCACTCCCCAAAGTTGGGAAAGTCGAAAGATGAGGTACTCGAGTCGAGGACCCCCTGGACCGTCCCCGAAAAAAGAGCCTCACTGTTTTCATTGGCGCACGTCAGATAGGTGAAGCCGCTCGTCAGCAAAAGATTGGGATTTAGAGGGATTGTTCTGATCACAACGATCCCGGGGGCACCGGGTTCGGCGCCGCCCTCGCAGACGCAGAAGGCGGGAGGGCTCGCGGCCGGATAGCCTGCCTCAAAATCAACAAGGCAGGGCGCGTTGCCAGGCTGTTGAGAGATCTCGCCAAACGCCACCAAGGAGTCGAGGATCAGCTGATTGGGACTCGTGCTGCTCCCACTGTCTCCGCCCTGGCAGGAGAGAGCGGCCATCAGGCATAAGAGAGTGCTCGCACAGGCGAGGCGGGTGGTCATTGTCGGATGAACTCCGCTCCGGGGAAGGGCTTCGGGGCAAGACCCAAAACCATCGCGATTCCCGGTATCATGAGTGATCGTCAACGCTAGCAGGTAGAGTGTGCAGAAGAGCGTCCCGGGCATCAAGGCTGACAGGCGCGGGCGAGCGGAAACGAAAAGCAGAAATCTGCAGTTGGTGTGATTGATGTCGTCCTGACTCCTCGGCTGGGGGTTTCCGGGGCCACGCGCTGAGTTCAGTTGGAGGCACAGTTGGGGACTTTGCAAAACGGCCGGAGCTTCGACGACGCGACGCCAAGGGGCTTCATCAGACGCCGAGCATTTGCGCAGGCTTTAAGCGGTGCTCTTTCGTTGGCTCAAGGCGGCGGTGTTCCGCAAGGCTTGTGGCGCCGGCGGGCCGCGTTCTTGGCCTTGATGGGGCTGTTTTGGCTCGTTTCGGGGGCGGCTCAAGCCGACAGCCCCTATGTGGCCCGGGGCGTCACGCCGACTCGTCTCTATACGATTCGCGTGGCGGAGATGAGCGGGCCGGAACGCACCCTGATCGGCACCCTGCAAGGCCTGCTCGCCAAGTGCTGTGAAGAACAGATCTATATTCGGCCGGAAGCCGGGGGGTACGATGTTTGGCTTCAGGATCTGGTCGATCGGTACGGGGTCGAGCGGATCGATGTGACCGATGCGAGTTGGCTGGTCTCTCATTTTCAATCCGAGGTGAACGGCTACCTGCTGTACCAGACCGGTGATGATTCGGTGAATGCGGCGACGTCCTTGGCCGGCCTTGAGGGGGCGATTGTCGTCGAGGCCTCGCTGGAGGCCGAGATCGCTGCGCTGGGTTTGCCTTTGATTCAGGATTTGCGCGGGCTCGATGAGGCGTGGGTGCTCGCCACACGGGGGGCCGACTTAAATCCGAATGTCGTGATGGAGCAGAAAGAAGCCTTTGAACATTCACTGCGCGATTACGCGGTACTGTCCAATGCCCTGATGTTCTTTGATGGCAACTCGGCGTTTCGCGAGAGCGTGCTCGAGAGCTTCCCGCCCCATGCGGCCGTTTACGGCTGGGGGGATGCTTCGGCGGGGGAAGATGTCTTTGTGCGGACGGCCTCGGCTCGCGGGCACTTCACAATCCCGGCAGACCATGCCCATAACTTGGCCCCGCTGAGCGGTTTCCCAATTATTTGATATTTTTTTTTAACCTGCTTTTTTAATATAGTATTTTCATTTTCTAAGCTCTTGTTTTCCAATGCGTGTCTTACAGAA
>JAQWNI010000138.1 GCA_029268645.1 Myxococcota bacterium | reverse complement strand
GGTGATGCAGACAAGGCCCAGGCTGGTGCAATTTCCGGCAAAAATTTCTGCAAAGGAGGACCCGATGAAGCCGGAGAATCCTGCTCGGACGAGGGCCTGCGGGGCGTGCTCCCGTGAGGATCCACAACCAAAATTGCGGCCAACGATCATGATCGAGGCTCCTTCGAAGCGCGGATCATCCAGTGCGTGGTCGCCCTTGGCTGATTTGCGATCGTCCTCGAAGGCATGTTCTCCGAGTCCGTCGAAGGTGACCACCTTCATGAAACGCGCCGGGATGATCCGGTCTGTGTCGATGTCATCCCCGCGCAGCACGCAGCCACGGCCCTCGATGCTTTCAATCTTCCTGGGTTCACTCATCTTTAAAGAACCTTTCGGACGTCGACGACTCGGCCCGCTATGGCGGCTGCGGCCACCATTGCGGGGGACATGAGAAGAGTTCGTCCGGCCGGGGACCCTTGCCGCCCCTTGAAGTTTCGGTTGCTTGAGGAGGCGCAGACTTCTCGCCCAACGAGCTTGTCGGGATTCATGGCCAAGCACATGGAACATCCGGGTTCTCGCCAGTCGAAGCCCGCTTCCCGAAAGATTTCATCCAAACCCTCGGCTTGAGCCTGACGTTGAACCTCCTGAGATCCGGGGACCACGAGGGTTCTGACGCCTTCTCGAACGTGTCCGGTTCGGGCGACCTTCGCAGCTTCGCGGAGGTCACTGATGCGTCCATTCGTGCAGGATCCGATGAACGCCACATCGATCGGAATGTCCGAGATCGCTTGCCCGGCGACCAGATTCATGTAGTCGAGGGCCTCTTCGACGCCGGCCTGATCTTCCTGGGCCACATCGGACGGGCTGGGAATGGACTCGTTGACCCCAAGGTTTTGGCCGGGGTTGATGCCCCAGGTCACCGAAGGGGCGATTTCGGACCCCTCGATCCGGACGATGTCGTCAAAGTGTGCGTCCGGATCGCTCGCCATCGCAAGCCACCCCCGTGCGGCGCGGTCGAATGCGTCGCCTTCCGGTGAGAAGGGGCGTCCTCGAAGATACTCGACCGTCTTTTCGTCAGGGTTGACGTAGCCGCAGCGGGCCCCCCCCTCGATCGACATGTTGCACACGGTCATGCGTTCTTCCATTGACATATGATCGATGACTTCGCCCGCGTATTCGTATGCGTATCCGACCCCACCCTTGACCCCGAGGCGTCGAATGATCGCGAGAATGACGTCCTTGGCGTAGACCCCAGGGCCCAAGGTGCCGACCACTTCAATGCGGCGTACTTTGAGACGTGCGAGAGCGAGGCATTGGGTCGCCAGCACGTCGCGGACTTGACTGGTTCCGATTCCAAACGCAATGGCCCCGAAGGCACCGTGTGTCGAGGTGTGGCTGTCCCCGCATGCGATAGTTGACCCCGGTACAGTAATCCCCATCTCGGGGCCGACGACATGCACAATGCCTTGATGGCCGCTCGGAGAGTCGAAAAAAGTGACCCCGTTGTCGCCGCAGTTCTTTTCCAGTTCACCGAGCATCGCTTCAGCGAGGGGGTCCGCAAGAGGACGAGCGTGGGAGTCGGTCGGAATGATGTGGTCCACCGTCGCAAACGTGCGTTCAGGAAAGCGCACTGGCAGTCCGCGCTCGCGCAGCATCGCGAAGGCCTGCGGGCTGGTGACTTCATGGACCAAATGGGTTCCGATCAAGAGCTGGGTCTGGCCACCGGGCAGGTCCCGCACGTGGTGGGCCTCCCAGACCTTGTCGAACAGGCTTTTGCTGGGATTGCTCATGATGTCCTTCATGTCTGGTCGAGCGGTGGCTCGCGGTGATCGCGATGCGGACCCCGCGGGTCGACCGGGCTATTTCGTTCACACGGTTCAACGACTCGCGGCAGGCCAGGGGATAGCACTTCGCTCGTGTCCCGGCCCCTCGACCCGGTACCGGGGGGCGCTGACTTCGACCCGTCCGTTGATCCGGCGAGGCCTTTCGGCGCCGTAGGCAGCTGCCTGGGCGTGCCGTCGCGTGGTAGCGTCCGGCCCGTCGGGGTGTAGCTCAGTGGTAGAGCCTGAACTTTGGGGGTTCAGCGTCGTGGGTTCGAGTCCCACCACCCCGACCACCCCGACCCGCAGGACGGCTGGAGTTGAAACGTGAGATCGTCGGGGAGGAACGCAGTACCCCCAGCGGCTCATCGGTTGTACTGTGTCCGTATTGTGCCGTAAAGATTGGGTTAGAACGGCCAGGGGAGCGTGTCGATGCCGGTTCAATGCAGTCCGGACCTTCGCGAGAAGATTGAAAATACGATTCGGTTTCTCGCCGTGGACGCGGTGGAAGCCGCGGGATGCGGTCATCCTGGAGCGCCCATGGGCCTCGCGGCTGCCGGACTCGAAATTTTCGATCAGCATCTTCAATTTGATCCGTCTGACCCCGCCTGGCCTCTGCGCGATCGTTTCATTTTGTCGGGTGGCCATGCGTCGATGTTGCTCTATTCCCTGCTGCACCTCTTCGGCTACGACCTGTCCCTCGACGAAATTCGCCATTTCCGGCAGCTCGATTCCCAGACACCCGGTCATCCCGAATACGGTCACACGCCTGGGGTCGAAACCACAACCGGGCCTCTTGGGCAGGGGTTTGCGAATGCGGTGGGGATGGCGCTCGCAGGCCGACTCACTCGGGCTCGATTTGGCGGTCACGATGGGGCCTCCGAGCCGTCCGGTCTCGGGAACCATTTCATCTACGGAATCATGGGCGACGGCGATATGATGGAAGGGGTGACCGGAGAGGCTGCGTCCCTGGCCGGGCACCTTGGGCTAGGCAATCTGATCTTCGTTTATGACTCGAACAAGATCACGATTGACGGCTCGACCGACCTGAGCTTCTCAGAGGACACCGCGGCCATCTTTGGCGCGCGCGGTTGGCACGTGGCCGACTCGATCGATGGTCAGGACGTGCTCGGCTTACGGCGAGCATTGGAAGAAGCTCGTGCGGAGACAGAACGGCCCAGCCTCGTCATCCTTGAAACGGTGATCGGCCGGGGGTCTCCCAACGTGTCGGGTCAGAGCAAGGCCCATGGGGCCAAGCTGGGTTCGGAAGAGGTCGCCCTGACAAAACAGGCAATGGGATGGCCCGAACAGCCCACCTTCTTGGTTCCGGATGAAGTGCAGGCCTATTGCGCTGAGCGCGTGCGAGAGAAGCAGGCGGATCGCGTTGCTGCGGATGTTCGGCTTCAGGCTTGGCGAACAGATAACCCCAAGTCTGCGGCGTCTTGGGATGCCATCCGGGACGGGAAATTCCCTGAAGACTTGGGTGTGCGTCTCGCCGAGGGTCGGCTGGGGGTGACGGACGCGACGAGAAATCATTCGAAGGCCGTTCTGACCGAGCTGGCCGAAATCGTTCCGCAGCTGATCGGAGGGTCGGCGGATTTAGCCGGCAGTGCGGCGCCCCCAATCCTGGCCGGGCGTGGTGTTGTTGGGCCTGGCGCTGAAGAGGGTGAAGACACTTTTCTGGGACGAAATATCCATTTTGGGGTTCGCGAACACGCCATGGGTGCGGTGAGCAATGGAATTGCGCTGGATGGGACATTTATTCCGTACTGCGGGACATTCTTGATTTTTAGCGACTACATGCGCCCATCGCTCCGCCTAGCAGCGCTGATGAAGTTGCGCGCCTTTTTTATTTTCACCCATGATTCGTTCTTTGTTGGTGAAGACGGCCCGACCCACCAGCCCGTCGAGCAAGTGGATAGCTTGGACGCCATGCCGGGGTTGACTGTTTTTCGGCCGGCCGACGGTGTCGAAACAGCGATGGCCTACGGGTGGGCCCTTCAGAACTCGCAAGGGCCGGTGGCTCTATCGCTCTCGCGTCAAGCACTCCCTGCGCTGGATCGACCGGAAGGTTTCGATTTCAAGGAAGTCTGGCGGGGAGCCTATACGGTTCGGGCCACCACGGGTCCGCCGGATGTGATCCTCTTGGCGAGCGGGTCTGAAGTGTCTCTTTGCCTGGAAACGGCTGCAGCCCTTGCGACCGGTGGAGTCGAAGCCCGTGTGGTCTCTATGCCTAGTCTGGAGCTTTTTCAGTCGCAATCAGAGGCCGAGCAGTTGAGGCTGATCCCCGACGATGGGACGCCGATCGTCGCGGTCGAGGCAGGGTGTGGAGAGCGGTTCCGTCGCTACGTGGGTCGCCAGGGCCTGATTCACGGTCTCAAGCACTTCGGTGAAAGTGCCCCCTATAAACAACTGGCGGAACGCTTTGGCTTTACGCCTGAGGCTTTGTCGCAGAGTGTTCGAGAGCATCTCGACCGGGTGATTTAGGCGAACTGTCCGTCTTGACTGAGGTCGTTCGATCACCGGAAGCTTCGAGTAGGAGGAAGAATACTTTCGGAGAGGTCGAGGGGGGCCAGATGTCGGAGTCGGATGTGAACGACTCGGTCGACGTTTTGGATGCACCCTTGGACCTCGACGAGCTTGCTTGAGTGTAGAACTTTGCGAAATTGTTCGGATTGGCGAGGCGTCAGCACGACGTTGGCCAACCCTGTTTCATCTTCGAGTGTTAAGAAGAGAAAGCCCTTTGCGGACCCTGGCCGCTGACGCACGATGACATGCCCCGCCGTTCGAACCCATTGGCCATTCGGGATGGATGGGATCGCATGAGCGGGGGTGAGACCGCGGCGGTCCAAGGCATCGCGCAAGTGTTTCATAATTTGGGGTCCAGTGGTGAGACCGGCGAGACGGTAGTCAGCCAAAGTTTCGTCGAGTCGACTCAACTTGCCCAATGCCTGAGGGGGGGGGCTCTCTGCGATGTGCCCTGCGAAAAGGGAGCTTCCATCTCGTTCGATCGAGGCGACCTGCCAGAGCGCCGCCCGACGGTCCTGGGGCGACCCCTTGAGGCGGGCGAGAGCACCGAGTTCAGCCAGAGTCTCGAGCTCGTGACTCCTTAACGGGATTCGTCGGACCAGATCAGGGAGGTCCGAAAAAAGGTGTTCGGCTCGTTCGGCTTCGATCGCGTATCCGCTTTCTTCTCGCAAGCCCGTGACGAAGCGAAGGCCGATGCGTACGCAGGGAGAGCGCGGGGGGTCCGATTCCAGAGTGCAATCCCATTCCGACCGTGTGACATCGATAGGCCTGACACAGACACCGTGTCTCTGGGCATCTTGGATCAGAGTCGCCGGACTGTAAAAACCCATGGGCCATGCGTTCAGGAGTCCGCAGAGAAAGGCGGCTGGATGGTGGCATTTGAGATAAGAAGACGCATAGGCGATTAGGGCAAATGAAGCTGAATGAGATTCGGGGAATCCGTAAAGGGCAAAGGATGTGATCTGTCGAACGACATCATCCTGAACCTCGACGGAAAACCCATTCTGACTCATTCCGATCCGAAGCCGCTCTTCGATTTGCTGCATGCGTTGTGTACTGCGTTTGAACCCCATGGCCCGGCGAAGTTCTTCGGCCTCTCCTCCTGTAAACCCGGCGGCCGTCATGGCGATGCGGAGCAGCTGCTCCTGGAAGATGGGAACCCCCAGGGTTCGCTTGAGGATGGGCTCAAGGGATGGGTGGGGGTAGGTCACCGGTTCGCGACCAGCTCGACGGTTGAGATAGGGATGAACCATCTGGCCTACGATGGGACCGGGTCTGATGATCGCGATTTCGACGACAAGGTCGTAGAAAGTTTTGGGTTGGAGGCGGGGTAGAGTCGCCATTTGGGCTCGACTCTCAATTTGAAAGACACCGACAGTATCCGCTCGCTGAATCATGGCGTAGGTTCCGGGGTCGTCAGCGGGGAGATGGGCCAAATCAATTTCGACGCCTTCATGCTGTTGGATCAGGGGAATCGTATTTTCCAACGCGGACAGCATTCCGAGGCCGAGGAGGTCGATTTTGATGATGCCGAGATCGGTGCAGTCTTCTTTGTCCCATTGAACGACGCTGCGCCCATTCATGCTGGCAGGTTCGATGGGAACAATTTCGTCGAGTCGTCCAGCTGCGACAACGATTCCACCGCTGTGTTGTCCGAGATGACGTGGGAGGCCACGGGCTCTCTGCATTAAATCGATGAGGGCCTGCATGCGGGGCGATCCAGCGTCTAGTCCTGAGGCGTGGATGCGCTGTCGAAAGCTCTCTTTCTCGTTTTCTGGATTCTCGGGAGGATCGAGCGGCGCAAATTCCTGGCTGAGTCGGCTGATGATATCGGTCGGGATTCCCAGAACCTTGCCCATTTCCCGTGCGGCCATTTTTATCCGGTAGGTGATGACGTTGGCCGTCATTGCAGCGCCATGGCGGCCATAACGCTGAAAGACATATTGAATCGTGCGCTCGCGTTGGTCGCCTGAGGGCAAGTCGAGATCGATATCGGGCCATTCGCCCCGTTCTTCTGAAAGGAACCTTTCGAACAGGAGCTCCATTCCTACAGGATCGACAGCGGTGATCCTGAGGGCGTAGCAAACAGCACTATTGGCCGCGGAGCCGCGACCCTGACAGAGGATTCGCTCGCGGCGCGCGAAGTCGGCGATGTCTTGGACGATCAGGAAATATCCACATAGGCCAAGCTTCTCGATGACAGTCAGCTCATGTTCGATTTGCTGGCGGGCTCGATCGGGAAGGGGGTGGCCGTACCGCTCGCGTGCGCCTCTCCAGGTGAGCGATCGGAGATGGCTCGTTTGGGTTTCTCCTGGCGGAACGGGAAACTGTGGGAAACGGTAGTCGAGTTGATCCAAGGTAAAGTCAACGCGCTCGGCAATGGCTCGAGTCGCCCGTATCCATTCCGGGTGGTCAGCAAAACGTTCGATCATGCGTTCGGGACTTTGCAGAGAGTACTCCGCATTTCGAAGCAGAATTTGGCCTGCGGTATCGAGTGTTTTTTTGTGCTTCAGGCAGGTGAGCGCATCCAGAAGAGGGCGATCGCGATTGTGTGCGATGCGAACGTCGCCTGTCGCAACCACGGGAACCTGGGCACTTTCCGCGATGGCGATAGCCCTTCGTGTGTTTCGTTCCACGGAGCGATCTAAGGACCGGGAGACGTCGACCCAGAGTTGCGATGAACGATGACCAATGATGCCCTTGGCCTGGTCGAGGAGGGGAGCAGAGAGTCGAGCGTCTCCTCGGAGCAAGACCGTCCAGTCTCGGACGTATTCCTCGACCTGTTCCCACCGTACGCGGCAGACGGATTTGGGTCGGTTGGCTTGGCCCTCTGTGATCAATCTGCAGAGAGACCTCCACCCTTTGACGGATTCGACCAAGATCAGGAGAGAATGATCTTCGGGGCCCTCAAGGCTGACCTCCGCACCCAGCATTCCGCGTACGCCCAGTTTCTGGGTGGCCTGATGGAATCGGGGCAAACCGTAGACCCCGCCGCGATCGGCCAAGGCGAGAGCGGGGTAGCCAAGTTCCGCGGCTCGTTCGGCGACTTGCTCAGGTTCAGCGGTGCCTTCAAGAAATGAGAAGGCGCTTCGCACACGGAGCTCGATGTATTCGCCGGGGGCAGTCACGGTGAGTGACTTTCGCTCTACTTTCGCTATTTGGCAATGCGAAAGTTGGATTCAAAATTCGTCAAAATGGCTTTGTCTTGGCTATTTTGGCCGCTGAGATTGGTGATTTTGCTTGGGAATGAGAAGATGAAACCGACTCTATTGGTTGTTGATGACGAGCCGCAGCTACTCCGCTTGATGACGCAGGTACTCGAAAGGGAGGATTATGCGGTTGTCTCTGCGCCCGACGGCGATGAAGCGATTTCGGTTCTCGGGCAGCACGTGGACTCCCTCTGCGGCGCGGTGATCGACGTTTTTATCCCCCCTCGAGGATCCGGCGAAGTCCTCGAAGCGCTTCATGCCGCGCGACCCGATCTGGGTCTGATCGTTGTGAGCGGGGCCCCTCTTGAAGAAGGCATGGCGCAGCGTGTCGAATCGATGGGCGGACGTTTTCTTCAGAAACCTTTCCGGCCCTCAACCTTGATCGAAACGGTCCGAGATCTGTTCGATGCCTCGGCCGGGACGGGTGACGTTTAAGCCTCCGGCCCGGGCAGAAGGCGCCCCGGGAGCGCGGTGCATTTTGCACGCAGACATGGATGCTTTTTATGCCTCCGTCGAACAGCGTGACCGGCCTGAGCTTCGGAATCGTCCCGTGGCTGTTGGCGGGGATGGCTCTCGAGGCGTCGTTGCGGCAGCGAGTTACGAAGCTCGCCGATTCGGTGTTCGGTCTGCGATGCCGAGTTTTGAGGCGAAGCGCTTATGCCCAGAACTGGTCTTTCTCCGGGGCGACATGGGAAAGTACGCTCGGGAGTCGAGAAAAATTTTCAACACCTTTGCGGACTTCTCGCCTTCCGTTGAAGGGCTCTCTCTCGATGAGGCCTTCCTGGATCTGACGGGAACGGAGCGTTTGTTGGGCCCGTCGACTGAAGTTGGTGAATCCCTGCGTTCCCGCGTCCGGTCGGAAACTGGACTGGTGGTGTCGGTTGGCATCGCTCCTACGAAGATGGTGGCCAAAATGGCCAGCGCGGCCGCCAAACCTGATGGACTTCTGGTTTTACGCCAAGAGGAAGTCACGGCTTTTCTCGCTCCGTTGCCCGTTCGGAGAATGTGGGGTGTGGG
>JAQWNI010000137.1 GCA_029268645.1 Myxococcota bacterium | reverse complement strand
AAGAGATTGCCCTTCCGCTGAGTGCTCCCGAACTGTCGACCCTCCTCAAGGCCGTTCAAGACGTCGGAGGGGCTCCCATTGGCGCCTACCGTGAGCCCCTTGCAGGAGAGCCCATCCTGATGGCCTCGCTGCCCATCAAGGCGGTTGATCCCACTCCCTTTCAGCGAGACCTTTCTCCGACTCATACCAAAAGGCTGTCTCAGAAGATCGAGGAAAGTGGAAGATTCTTGGATCCCATCATCGTGGTTCGGGGCGAGCAGGGCCGCTTTTGGACACCCAATGGTCGGCACCGCTTGGCCTCGGCCAAAGTGCTCGGCTTGCAGCAGATTACGGCGCTGATTTCTCCCGAGGAGGACTTGGCCTTCAGAATTTTGGCACTGAACACAGAAAAGGCTCACAACCTGAAAGACCGAAGCCTTGAGGTGATTCGGATGGCTCAGACTCTCGCAACGCGACAGAAAAGGGCGAAAGAAAGTGATTTCTCCTCCGAGTTCGAGGCGCCCGAGCTTCTGACCCTCGGATTGGTCTACCTCGAGAATGGTCGATTTGCCGGGGGCGCATACAGCCCTTTGCTCAAAAAAGTCGATCGGTTCAGTGAAAAGACTTTGGCATCCAGCCTCAAGGAGCGGGGGAACTGGGCCAAGCGGATTCTATCGATTGACATCGAAGTGAAGCGCGTGATTGCAGAACTTCAGCAACGTGGTTTTCGGAGTCCCTACCTCCGAAATTACGTTGTGGCTCGGATCAATCCTGTTCGCTTTCACCGCGCAAAAAAAGGAGAAACGGATCCGCCGATGACCGTTTCGGCCGCCCTGACTCGCATGGCTTCTGCGGCGAGGCGGTTTGATACGCAGTCGGTTAGAGACTCCGACGTAGCCTTGGTGGCTTCCGTCAGTTCAGGAGCCGATTAGACCGTGGAGGGCCTGAGATCATTGACCTTAATTCGCCATGGGGCGGCTGTTGGCGAAGCTCCGGGGAAGCGATCGGATTTTGATCGAGCGCTGTCACCGCGCGGAATTGAGGAGGCAAGATGGGTGGGGCGAACCCTGGTTTCCGCAGCGGATCACTTCGACCGGTTGATTTCGAGTCCCGCTCTTCGCGCTCGACAGACGGCGCTTTGTGTAGCCGAGGCGATTGGTTTTTCTGAAGAGTGCATTGATTGGGATGATGGGCTGTACCTCGCGGACCCACAGGATTTGCTGGACTGCCTCGACATTTCATCCGCCTCAGTTCATCACGTGGGCGTGGTCGGGCACAATCCGGGGCTTTCGCAGTTCGGGTCCTACCTTTCGCAGCAGAACGATGTGTTTTTATCTACCTGCGGAGTGGCTCGCTTTGAACTAAAAATCGACGGTTGGGAAACGCTTGGGCCAGGGTGTGTCCGGCGATTCAAATTTCAACATCCAGGCCCGGCCGGCGAGAGCGGTTGACGCAAAGAAACCCCAGATGGCTTCGGGTGGGGCCGATCGAGGAGTTCCACGGACCCCCTATTTTTTGAGGAGATCAGGTGTGTCTGCTGAATTAGAATTTTTTTTCGACTACGGAAGCCCTTTTAGTTTTATCGCTCAGAGTCAGCTCGCCGGTCTCGTCGAGCGGACCGGAGCTCGGGTGATTCATCGGCCCATGTTGCTCGGCGGCGTTTTTAAAGCCACAGGGAATCAGTCTCCCGCCCTCGAGCCCGTTGAACCGAAGCGGGCGCATGGCGGCATCGATATGGCACGTTGGGTTGAATTCTATGAGATTGATTTTCGTTTCAACCCACACTTTCCCATCAATACCTTGCCCCTGATGCGCCAGGCCCATGCCGCCATTGAGGAGGGGGTTTTTGAGAAATTCCACGCTGCGGTTTGGCCGGCCTTCTGGATCGAAGCTTTGGATCTAGGCGATGCGGATGTCCTTGCTGATGTTTTGAACCGGTCGGGTCTCGATGCTCTTCGGCTTGCAGAGCGAGCGTCCACACCGGAGGTCAAGGCCTCGGTGCGCGCGACAACCGACGAGGCTGTGAGCCGCGGTGCCTTTGGGGCACCGACTTTTTTTGTCGGCGACCAAATGTTTTTTGGAAATGATCGACTGATCTTCGTTGAGCGGGCTCTGGCCGAGGTCGAGGAACGCAGCTGATGTCAAACGCGTTTGACAGCCTTGTAGACTGTTTGTAGCTCTTGCCCGGCGGTTCGAAAGAAATCTTCATCGAGCGCATCGAGGGACCATTCGGTCCGTTCGGTGATGTTAATTTCATGGGGGTGAGTCCAGAGCGCCAATTTTCGACCGTTGAAGCTCACGATCTGGGCGTTCAAGGTTTGAGCCGCGTCGCTGGCCATAAAGACCAGCACGCGGGCTATGTCGGCAGGATCGCCGAGGCCCAACTCCTCGGGAGAGGGTAGGGCGCGCCCTTCTTTTTCTGCCAGGGCTTGGTTTCGTTCTAGGATCACCTGAGTCATATCGGTCAACGCCAGCGGCCATAGGCAATTGCTGCGAATGCCATACCGCTCGAGTTCGAAAGCCCAACATCTCATCATGCTCGCAACCCCCGCCTTGGCAGCGGCGTAATTGGTTTGGCCGATCGGACCGGTGAAGGCAGAGCCTGAAATGATGTTGATGATGTGCCCTCCGTTCTCCTTCATGGTTCGGGCCGCAGCTCGGCTGCACGCCCAGGTGCCTCTCAGATTGACGGCGATTACATCATCGAATTCCTCGTCGGTCATCCGCATGAGGGTCCGGTCGCGTACCGTGCCTGCATTGTTGACGAGAACGTCGAGGCCCCCCCAAGCCTTTTCAGAACGGGCAATGAGTCGGTCGGCAACCACCGTTTCGGCGATCGAACCGACCTCTGAAAGATATTCGCCTCCTGAGGCGTCAATGAGACTTCCAGTTTCCTCCAGCTTCTCTGGGTTGGTTCCATTGATGACGACCCGGGCACCGGCTTCGGCCAGAGCGACAGCGAAGGCCCGACCCAATCCGCGAGAAGCTCCGGTCACGACGATTCGTTTGCCTTCGAGGCGTTTGGGCATCGGTTGCTCCTTTTTTATCTCGATTGGGTCGGTTGATCAAAAAATGCAGGGATGATGGGGCCAGCGGTCGCCCCCAGCATACTCGCTGTCAAGCGTCTTGCTGCGCGAAGTCCTCTCGGTCGTTAGCGTCTGCATGCGTCGTCTCGTCACGGCTGAAGGGAGAGCGAAAACGGTGGGTGAATCCGAGGTTTCCTTTGATATCGATGGCCTGCTCAATGCCGCGCGGGCCCAGACCGGCAAAGATGATTTCGGAGACGATGGTTTCCGAGAGGGTCTTCGCGTTTTCTGTGAGATGCTTGAGGGCGAGGCCCGCCTGACCGAGAAGGGGCGAAAGAGCAATTATGGTCGATTGGTTCGCCTCCTCAGTACGCGGCTGAACGTCGAGGCGGCCTTTGAACTTCATTCGGAAATCCGCGATCGAAAGATAGACCGCCCGCTTTTTTTGACAGGTTTACCTCGCACAGGGACTTCCGCGACCTTCAACCTTTTGGGGATGGACCCAGCGGCGAGACCGCTGCTGCTGTGGGAGGGGACGTTCCCCGATCCGCTAGAGGGACTCCCGGCGGACGCTGAAGATCCGCGACACCTAGCGATGCGAGATCACTTTGCCCAGGTGAGAGCAAAAAATCCTGACTTCACGAAGATTCACTACGCCGATGCAGATACCCCCGAAGAATGCGTGATTCCGATGGCGCTGACATTCGAAAATGTCCACAACGGAATCGAAGTGTTGATTGAGCCCTACGCGTCTTGGTTTCGCGCAATCGATAAGAAGCCTCAATATGCCTATTACCGCGAACTTCTCAAGATGTTGGATTGGCAACGCCCTGGGGACCGCTGGTTGCTCAAGTCTCCCGCGCATCTTTGGGCCCTCGATGCCATCGTGGATGTCTTCCCGGATTGCGGTGTGATCTTGACTCATCGCGACCCGATCGAGGCGATCGCTTCCTACTGCAGCATGATGGAGACACTCTTGGTTTCTCAAGGGTTTTCGGTCCAGCCCGACCTCGGAGCGACAGTTCTTGATTTTTGCGCCACTTCCCTCGAACGTGGATATGCGGTCCGTGACGCGGGAGACCCTAAGCGGTTTATCGACCTTCGTTTTGCGGATTTTGTTGAAGATTCGATGGCGGCGATCCGCTTGATTTATCAGCACTTCGAGCTCGACCTGAGTGATGAAGCCCAGGAGTTGATGCAGGGGTATCTCCGAGATAACCCACGCGGCAAACACGGAACCCACGAGTACGATCTAGACCGGTATGGGTTAACGGCCAACCATGTCCGGGAGCGACTGGGGTGGTACATCGACCGTTTCGAGCTGGGGGCTTGAATTCGGCCCGTGCTGTCTCAACGGGGTTGGTGCGGGAGGGCTTTTTGATACTTTCGGCTGGTCTGGCTTCTTGCTGACTCGGTTTGGCCTAAACTCTCAGCGTGTTGATCATTCTTCTTATCGGCGTCGGACTGGCAGTTTGGTTGGTCATTCGGATCGCTCCGGCCTTCGACCGATCGCATCTTTCTCGGCTTGATCATTTTCATTCCTCACTGGCGGCCGATCGCCAAAAGGTAGTGGTTTGCCTGGGGGACAGCCTCACCCACGGCAATGTGAGCTACGACTACGTCCATGCTCTTGCGAGTCGGCTTGAGCCGAGTGGGTATACGGTTCTCAATGCCGGCCTGAACAGTGACTTAGCTTGGAATGTGCTGCAGCGAGTGGATGCGGTTCTTCGTGGCACGCCGAGCTTTGTTGTGCTGCTGGTCGGAACAAACGATGCGCGGGCATGTGAAAGCCCATGGGCGGCCGCGGGGTATGTTAAGAGGAAGAAGTTGCCCCAAGTGCCGGATCAAGAGTTTTTTGAGGTCCACTACGAGGCGCTCCTTGAAGCGCTTGCGGCCTCGGGGAAAGTCCGGACCATCTTGGTGACGCTTCCGCCTCTGGGGGAACGCTGCGATGAGCCGATCGACACCCAAGTGGAGCAGTTCAACCGCTTCATCCGCGGCCAAGCCGAACGGCGCGGCTTACCTTGCGTCGACTTGAACGCATCGCTGGTGGACTTGATTCAAGAGGTCGAAAACCCGGAGGCTCCAGCCTATGACGCACGCATCTCGGAAAGATGGGTTGGGCGATCGGTTCTCCTCCACTATGTGCTGGGTTGGGACTGGAGCCGGATTGCTAAACGCTTCGGGA
Organism: Myxococcota bacterium; assembly: GCA_029268645.1. GTDB lineage: Bacteria > Myxococcota_A > UBA9160 > UBA9160 > UBA4427 > TMED88. The sequence goes on along the minus strand of JAQWNI010000137.1, from coordinate 3,287 downwards.
TGCGTTTCTCGCCAGATATGATTCATCTGACCGAGGCCGGGGCCGCTCCTCTAGTCGAGCAGGTCGATCGGGCGCTGCGCAGAGCACAATCGGAGACGAATTCCTGACATCTCTTTGTTCCAGTGAGAGAAACGCCGGGTGCTAGTCTCCAAGCATGGCATTAGAAATCGTCGGACTTGATCATCTTGTGCTTCGGGTTCGAGACCTAGAGTCTTCGATTGCCTTCTACTGTGAGATTTTGGGTTGCCAAGAAGAGCGGCGTCTCGACGAACTGGGCCTCGTTCAGCTGCGCGCGGGTCGCAGTCTGATCGACCTCGTTGATGTCGCGGCCCCCCTCGGTCAGCGAGGCGGTTCGCCGGCTGGCCTAGAAGGCCGGAACCTCGACCACTTTGCTTTGCAGATCCGTGACTGGGACGCTGCAGCGTTGAGGGCGAAGTTGGCGGGGCATGGGATTGAGTCGGGTCCGGTGCGTGAGTTGTACGGCGCAGAAGGAGTCGGTGAGGCTGTGTATATCCGGGACCCGGATGGCAATACCGTCGAACTCAAGGCGGTCTAGCCCGGCCCACGGCGATCGGTGACTTTGACAGCACAGGCCGTGCACGCCACACTCCGAATGGAACATGTTTCAGCCGACCCCCCCCTCGGGGATAATTCGCGGTCCCACCGCGGCGGGACGGTGTGGGACATCAATGAAGGGGAGGCCCACGCGATGGAACTCGATTTTTCACCGGAACAGAAGAAGTTTCGGGATGAACTCCGAGCCTACTTCAGTGAAATGATGAGCGAAGCCTTGGTTAAGGAGCTTCGCGGAGACGGCGAGGGGGGCGGGCCCCTGTTTCGCGAGGCCATGAAGCAGATGGGTCGAGATGGTCTTCTCGGAGTGGGCTGGCCCACGGAGTACGGTGGCCAGGGTCGTTCGCCGATGGAGCAATTCATTTTTGCAGATGAGGTCCAGTCCGCTGGATTTCCGTTGCCGTTTCTGACCCTCAACACTGTGGGCCCGACGCTCATGCAGCATGGCGATGAGGCGCAGAGAAAATTTTTCTTGCCCAAGATTCTTGCGGGCGAAATTTTCTTTGCGATTGGTTACTCAGAACCGGGAGCGGGGACCGATCTGGCTTCCCTGCAAACGTCGGCGACTCGGGATGGCCATGATTGGGTCATCAACGGCCAGAAAATGTGGACGAGCCTTGCTGGCTACGCGGATTACATCTGGCTGGCGGCGAGGAGTAATTCGGAGGTGAAGAAGCATCGAGGTCTTTCGATGTTCTTGGTGCCGACGGATGCGGACGGCTACTCGCGGCAGCCCATCATGACGGTGGGCGGCGTTTCGACGAATGCCACCTTCTATGATGATGTTCGTGTGTCCGCAGAGTCTCTCATCGGTGGAGAAGGGAATGGTTGGTCTCTGATTACGGGCCAGCTCAATCACGAGCGTATTTCTTTGATGAGCGCCGGGCCGCTTCGCCGAAATCTGCGTGACGTCACAGACTGGGCCCGAGAGACCGTCATCGACGGAGAGCGGGTCATCGACAAGCCGTGGGTGCGGCAAAACCTGGCGCGAATCTATGCGAAAGTGCAGGCGCTGCGCTTGATGAATTGGAAGCAGGCCTGGGTGGCCAATGAAGGCCAGCCCCACCCCGCGGCGGCTTCGGCGGTCAAAGTGTTTGGGAGTGAGCTTCTGATCGAGGCTTACCGGGCCATGATGGAGATCACGAATGCCCGCGGCAACCTTGGATCAGATAGCCCCGGTGCGATTCTGCAGGGGCGCATTGAATCTTCTTATCGAAATGGCCTGATCCTGACTTTTGGCGGCGGGACGAACGAAGTGCAGCGAGACATTATCGCCATGGCTGGAATGGGATTGCCCCACTACAAGAGCTGATCGCCGAGTGATTTGCTTGAGGAGACAACGATGGACTTCCGATTGAGTGAGGAAGAGCAGGCCGTAGCCGACTTGGCGCGTCAGATTTTGGCCGATAAGGTCACGAACGAGCGCTTGAAGGATATCGAGTCGAAGCAAGAGGTTTTTGACGCAGAGGTTTGGGCGGCTCTCGCGGATTCAAACTTGCTTGGGGTGGCGATTCCCGAGGCCTATGGAGGGTCGGGCTTGGGATATTTGGCGCTTTGCCTTTTGCTCCAAGAGGTCGGTCGTCATGTGGCACCGGTTCCTGCCTATGGCGCTTTGGCGCTCGGTGCCCTGGCCTTGAATGAATTTGGCGACGAGGCCCAGAAGTCGGAGTGGTTGCCCCGGGTGGCAGCGGGAGAAGCGCTCTTGCCGGCGGCCTTAGTGGAGCTTGACTCGAGCGATCCCTTGCGGCCATCGGCGACTGCTCGGCGGACCGAGGGGGGGTACTTGATCTCGGGCGAGAAATCCTTGGTTCCCGCGGCGACCCGTGCGGATCGGATTCTCGTTCCCGCCTCCACAGAAGAGGGGGACGTGATTCTGGCTTGGGTGACTCCCGGTGCAGGGGGGCTTCGGGTGGAATCTCAGCGGGCCTCGGACCGCCAGCCCTACGCATACCTTGCTTTGGATGAGGTGGCGGTCAGTGATGCTGATTGCCTTGCCCAGGGGCCAGACGGCGTGGAGCGCCTCCGCTGGCTCGTCGAACGGGCGACGGTTGCACGATGTGCCATGCAGCTGGGCGTGACCGAGCGTTCGCTGGAAATGACCGCATCGTACGGGAGAGAGAGAGTTCAGTTCGATGTGGCCATCGGAAGCTTTCAGGCGTTCCATCAGCGAGCTGCGGACGCTTACATTCTGGTCGAGGCGCTTCGGCTTGCGACTTGGGAGGCCGCTTGGCGTCTCGGGAGCGGCTTGGAAGCGACGGATCCGGTGGCGGTGGCGAAATATTGGGCCGCCGAGGCGCAATCCTCCGCCTACGCGTGCCAGCACCTTCATGGAGGGGTGGGGATCGACGTCGACTACCCGCTGCACCGATACTTCATCTGGGCCACTCAAATCGAGCACGAACTCGGTTCGGCACCTCTCCAACTCGAAAAACTGGGCGCGCGTATTGCTGAAGACGCAATATACGACTTTTAATCTTCAGTTCGGGCCCGCCATCCCTTAGGGGTTGGCCGGCCACCAGAGGTAATAGAAACCGGCACGCGGCAAGACCCGCGCTGCTACATCCGGCTCAATTTCGATGGGTGCCGTCACGCTCGCTCGAGCATAGATATTTGAAGGCGGGTTTCGCTTTCTCGAGTAGTTCACCACCCGCACGTCTTGAGCGCCGAGTTGGGTTCGGATCGACTCGATGGTTTCTTCGAGATAACCGATTTTG
>JAQWNI010000136.1 GCA_029268645.1 Myxococcota bacterium | reverse complement strand
GCCGGTTTAAGCCGCCTGTTGGTTTGGCGCTCAAGTCAGCGCCCAGTCGGTGAGGGCTTCCAGTTGCCTCAACGCGGGTTTGTTGGACTGGGGGCATTGGGAAAGGCAGGCTTGAAAATTCGGCGTTATCTTCATCGCCTTTTGGAGCCCTTTCGGCTGTTTGTGAGTCCTCTGTCATCCGGCAGCGTGGATGCTCTTTTGTAAGTGGGATAGAAGAGGATCAAAATGATGAATCAACATAGACATTCGCGCTATCAGCTGTACGCGCATATCGGCTCTCCCTACTCAATGAAAATGCGGGCCGTGCTGCGTTACCGACGGATACCACACGTGGTTCGGGATCGGTTGACGGACTGGGCCAAGGCTTTTCAAAATGTGAAAGTTCCCGTGATGCCTGTGCTTGAGTATCCCGATGGCTCTTTTCAAAACGATTCTACGCCTCTGATTCTGGATCTCGAACGACGGCATTCTGGGCGCTCCGTGATTCCGGACCGAGAAACGGATGCTTTTTTGGCCGCACTGATTGAAGATCTTGCAGATGAGTGGTTGTCAAAGTCAATGTATACCTATCGTTGGGCCTTCCCCGAACATACCCTGTGGACTGGGCGCTTGATTGCATTCGATCAATTATTCGGCGGTGGTCGTGTGGAAATCGAAAGGGCGGGCCATGATTTCGAGACCCGTCAAGTTGAGCGTAATCAATTGGTCGGGTGTACAGAAGCCAATAGGCCCATGTTGATGCACATTGCGGACCGAGTGCTTGGGGCGCTGGAGCCCAATATTCCGGCACAACCGTTCTTGTTTGGCAGCCGGCCATCGAATGCAGACTTTGCCTTATTCGGTCAGCTGTGTCAGTTCACCCTTGATCTGGCAGCCATCGCTCCGTGTCAAGAGAAGGCGCCGTATACGATGCGATGGTGCCACCATGTTCACGATCTTTCGGGCTATGAAGGGGCGTGGAGAACAGATGTCGAATCGGTGAGTCCGGCAGTCGGGGCATTGCTCGATCTGGCGGGCGACGCCTATTTTCCCTTTCTTCTAGCGAACAGTGAGGCTCTTGAAGCAGGTTCAGAACGGGTCCGAATCGAAGCCAATGGCTTCGCATACGAAGGTGCACCCTTTAAATACCAAGGGCGTTGTCTGGATGCTCTTCGAAGGCAGTACGCTGACCTCTCTGAAGGCGCCCTACGCCAGTTGAATCCTGTCCTCGAAAACCACGGATGCCTGGCTGCCCTCAGAGTCTGATCGAGTCACTGAACTGGATTCTGTTCGATCATTTGGGTTGCGGGCACAGGCCGGCAGAAGGTCACGTGGAGAAGTTCTTCGGGCCCGGCTGCGACAGCCAGATGATGGTCGAAGGCTTGATGAGGGATCAGACGGTCGCGAAGGCGGGGTGGGCAGGGGGGCCCGCTGCATCGAGGACAGCGACCGCGATGGGTGCAAGCTCAAGCGGGCGGGCTTCGGCGAGGGCGGCTTTCACGATGAGATTGGCTTCTTGAAGGCTTAGAGTGGCCGCAGGGCTCAATGTAGCGCTCATGGTTTTTTCCTTTTGTTGACGAAGCGGTGAGCTTGGTTAAGAGACAACAAGAACGAGAATTATTTCAGGAGGCGAATCGTTTCCTGAGCTGTCCAGCGGCTGCTCGGGCCACAGTGGGCACCATTCGGAGTTTTTGTGCCGCTGGCATGCGGTGCCCCCATCGCGCCATTCCTCGGTGGGTGAGGACGGGCTCCGGGGCTTCGACGAGTCGGCCCTCTGCTCCAATCTCGGCTTGAAATCCAGAGGGAGTGATTACGTAGAAAGTAAATAGGTTGTCATTGGGGTGGACCCCGATTTCGTGGGCGATCGAAATGCGTTTTTCCTGTATGCGCTCGAAAGCTCGGCCAACCGAGTCATGGTCTGGCAATTCGAGAAAGAAATGATTGAGCCGTTTTCGGCTGGGTATTCCGAAGCTGGCGCAACCGATGGAATGATGGTGAGGGTTTGCGCGGTAGAAACCTACCTTGACACGGACGCCGGCGAGGAGCGTGAGGTCGTTATAGTCGGTGATATCGAGCCCGAGGGCCTCAGTGTAAAAACGTTCGAAGCGATCGAGGTCGGCGGTTTGAAAAGTGAAGTGCCCGACGCCGAGAGAGCCCGTTTTAAAGGTCTGCTGATGAGCCGGCGGGGAGTAGGCTTGGTGAGAAGCGGTCTTGTCCATGACTTCGATGGTGAGACCTTCTGGATCGACGGTCCGTAGGAGACGGTTGGAGCCGAGCGCATGGGCCTCGGCCTCGCTGGCCCATTCGGCGCGCTGCCCGCATGATTCGAGACGAGCTTTCAAGCCATCGAGATCGCGACAGATCCAGCCATTGGCGATCAGATCTTCTGCGGGCCCCTCTCGAAAGAGCAACCTTGCGCCCGAATCATCGACGACCGCTTCGAATTCGCCCGGCATGAGCGAGGGCTTTAGCTCCAGCCCGTAGAAAACGCCCATAAATTCGCGCCAGAGGTCGAGGCGCTGAACTTCGAAACGGCCAAAAATCACGGATTCGACTTGGGCCATAGGATGTCTCCTCTAGACATCGCTGGCGGCGGCCGCATTTTCGTCGAGAAAGACAGTCAACGCAGTCCGCATTAGGTCGAAAGCGGCTCGTAGGTCAGTGGTTTCTCGATCGAGGTGGTGTGCGATGAAGGCGCCGTCCGCGACCATCAATGCAAAATCGGCAAAGCGCCTAGCAACGGAGTCTTTACTTTTCGGGTCCGGTGAAGAAAGAAGTCCACCGAAGAGGGTCGTCAGCCGTTCCCGGACAAGCGTTCGAGCCCGACGAATGGGGACGAGAGAGGTTGAGTCCACGTCGCGTCGCTCAAGACTGATCAGCAGAATCAGTCTGATGAATTCAGGTCGTTCTTCGAGGGCCTGAGCGGCCGCGTTGAGAAAGGTTTGGATTCTCTCTTCAGGAAGGCCGGTCAGGCTCTCTGTGTCGGGAAGGGCCTCTATCCAGCGGGCCGCCGCCTGTTCGATCACCGAAAGAAGGAGCGCTTCTTTATTTTCGAAGTGCCAATAGATCGACCCCGAGGGCAGCCCAGACTTTTTCTTGACGGCCGCGATGCTGGTTCCGGCATAGCCTCGCTCGGCCATGAGCGCCGTGGCCGCGGCCAGGATCCGCTGACGCGATTCAATGCCAAGAGCCTCCCTGCGTGTGGGCGAGCGCGCCACGTCGGTCATCGAAGGCTCCGGGTGCTGGGCAGGTCAAAGTCGAGTTGGGGCGATTTTCTGGTCTAGATCGATCATTCTAGATGAGGGCGCTGCGGACTTCAAACCTGCGGTTCGGAACGGTTTGGCTGACGGCTTGGCGGCGGGTCTGCGCCTCTCTCAGCGCCGCCTCGGAGGCCGCGAAGGTCTTCCAAGATGACGTAGACCGCCGGCACCACCAGAACGGTCACCAGCGTCGAGAAGGCCACCCCAAAAGCGAGAGAAACCGCCATGGGGACGAGGAATTGAGCTTGAACGCTTCGATTGAGCATTAACGGCAAGAGGCCCACAAATGTCGTCATGGAAGTCAGCAGAATGGGGCGGAAGCGGGAGATCGCTGCTCCCTGGGCGGCTTGTCGAATTGAGAGGCCCTGCTCGCGACGCCCATTGACCGAGTGAACAAGAACGAGGCTCGAATTCACGACGACCCCGGAGGCGGCGATGATGCCCACGATCGACATCATTGCTAAGCCACTGACCAACCCGAATCCTTTCATGAATATATGGCCCAGGATCGCGCCAACGAAAGCAAAGGGGAGGACACTCATAATGATGAAGGGTTGGAGATAGGATCGGAGCGGAACGGCAAGGAGGGCGTAGATGACGAAGAGGGCCAGCCCAAAGGTCGGGAGCAGGCTCGACATGGCCTCACTCTGCTCACGTTGGGCGCCTTCGAGTCGAGTCGTGACGCGAGGGTGATCGCGCATAATGCGCTCTAGGGCCCCAGATCGAAGATCTGCGATGACCTCGTTCGCAGTAATTTGTGTCCGGTCGACATCGGCGGTGACGTTGACGACCCGCCTCCGATCAGAGCGACGGATCGTTGAAAAGCCCTGACCCAGTTGGGCACTCGCGACTGTTGCGAAGGGGACTTCTGACCCATCCGGAGCTCGGATTCGCATGTCGTCCAATGCGCCCAACGAACGCCGTTCTTTCTGCGGATAGCGGACCATCACGCGGACATCATCTCGTCCGCGTTGGACTCGTTGAATTTCTTCTCCGTAGAAGGCCTGTCGAACTTGGCGCGCGAGGTCTCCGAGGCCGAGTCCTAAGGCTTCGCCGCTGGGGAGAATGTCTAGCTTGAGTTCTGCCTTGCCAGACCGGAAAGAATCTGCGATGTCGATAACGCCCGGGTACTCGGAGAGTTTTGCGCGAATGGCCGCCGCGACAATTTGAAGCTCTTCAACTTGATTGCCTTCGAGTTGGATATTAATGGCTTGACCTACGCTGAAGAGTGACGTCGCAAAAGTCAATTCAACGGCATCTTGGATGTGGCCGACGCGCTGCCGCCAGAGATCGGCGACTTCCCGGGTTTCGAGTGTTCGAGACTGGCTGGGACTGAGCTGCATTGTGACCTCGCCCATGTGGCCGCCATCAGGCACCGGTCCGCTTCCTCCCGGAGATCCCGAAGCTCCATTCGAAACAGGATGCCCGCCGACGGCAGAGAGGACATGCAAAACAGGTGGGGCGTCGGCGAACTCGAGGGCCAGTCCTTGGGACACGGCGTCGGCTGTTTGCTCGAGATGGAGTACCGCCGCTTCGGTGATTTCGACCGGTGTCCCCAGCGGCATTGTGAGCTTGGCGATAACCCGGTCCGATTCCAGGGGTGGGAAGAAAGAAAAGGGCAAGCGCCCGCTGGCGAGTGCGCCAAGGGTGGCCACGAAGATCGCAAATGCGACTGCAATGGTCACGTAGCGTCGACGAATCGTTGATTCGACTGCCGCTCCGAAACGTTCGCGAATGATTCGCTCTAGCCCCGCGGAAAATTTGCCTTGGAGAGTGATCAAGCGTTCAGCTGCTCGATCGAATCCGCCGTGCCAATGCCAGGCGTATAGAGTGCTGGCTGCCAAGAGGGCGAGAGCTAGGTAGCTTCGTAGATCCCACGCAAAGCCGATCAAAGCGATGCCCACGATGGGGATCAACATCAGACCGACTTCCGCTGCTGGCTTTTCGGCGTGACGATGTCCCAGGTGAGCCGGGAGCACGAGCTGAGATTCGATCAGCGAGAAGACCAGACAGCAGATTACGACCGTGCCAATCACTGATTGGATCTGCCCAATGGTCCCCGGTCCGATCAGAAGAGGGGTGAATGCGGCGACTGTGGTTAGGACACCAAAAATTACAGGAACGGAGACCTCTTGAGTTCCTTCGATGGCTGCTCGCAGCCAATTGTCATCTCGACTTTGGTGCGAATGGACGTTTTCTCCGACCACGATGGCGTCGTCCACGAGAATGCCGAGGACTAAGATGAAGCCAAACAGAGAGATGGCGTCAATCGAAAGACCGAGTAGCGAGACCAGGGTCAGTGCCCCGAGAAATGAAACTGGAACCCCGACACTGACCCAGAACGAAAGTCTGGGTCGAAGAAATAATGCGAGCAACGCGAGCACCATGAGAAAACCCTGCCGGGCACTGTCGAGCAAGGTGTCGAGACGATCCTGGAGCATCACAGAGTTATCGCTCCAGATCGTCAGATCCACGCCAGAGGGCAAGCGGCCGCGGGCCTCACCGAGATATGACTTCAGGGTTTCGGTCATTTCGAGAATGTCCTGATTCCCGACCCGCGACACGCGAATGATCGCGGCGGACTTACCGTCGAAGCGGACTCTCTGATCGGTGTCTTCAAAGCCATCCACGACCTGCCCGATATCTTGAACTCGTATTCGAGTGCCATCGCGGCGGGTCAAGATCACAAGCTCTTCAAATTCCGATCCCCAGTACGCCTGTCCCTGGGTGCGAAGAAGGACTTCACCCCCCTCTGTCTTGATCGCGCCTCCGGGTAGATCGAGGGAGGCTCTGCGAATCGCTTGGGCGACGGCTTCGAAGGAGAGTCCGTGACGCCGGAGCGAGGCTTCCGAGACTTCGATGGACACCTCGTATCGTCGTGTGTTGGAGAGTTCAACCTGAGTGATACCCGGAAGCGAGGCGATTTCATCTCGAATTTGCTGACCCAGTTCTTTGAGGTCGCGTTCTGCTTGAGGTCCGGTGACGGCAATTTCCATCACCGCGCGCTGAGGGGAGAGAAGGTTGATGACCGGCTGCTCGGTTTCCTCCGGAAATGTGTCGATCGCATCGATGCGGTTCTTGACTTCATCGAGAGCCTGTCTCTCGTCGGTGTCCTCAAAGAGTTCGACACTGACCGAGCAGGCGCCTTCTACGGCGGTTGATCTAATGCGCTCGACTCCTTCGACTCCTTCGATTTCTTCCTCGATCCGAATGCAAACGCCGTTTTC
>JAQWNI010000135.1 GCA_029268645.1 Myxococcota bacterium | reverse complement strand
GGTGTATCGGAGCTTCCGGAAGGCACGGAGATGGTGATGCCGGGCGATAACGTCGAGATGAAAGTGACCTTGATTACACCGATCGCGATGGACAAGGAGCTTCGGTTCGCAATCCGTGAAGGCGGACGAACGGTCGGCTCGGGCGTCGTGGCTGAGGTGATTGAGTAAGAAGAAGGCGAGCTCGGTTCGATAATCGGACTGGGGCTCATTTGAGGATGGCGCAGGGCCCGAGGCGGGCCTCGGGTCCGCAGAACGAATTCAAGTAGGACGAGGTAGAGGAATATGGCCGACGAATCGGCGCAAAAAATCCGGATCCGGATGAAGGCGTACGACTACAAGCTGCTCGATCAGAGCGCAGGGGAAATTGTCGATACGGCTCTTCGGACGGGCGCCAGGGTCGCGGGGCCGATTCCGCTTCCGACGAACATCAACAAGTACACCGTGTTGCGCGGTCCGCATATCGACAAGAAATCGCGAGAGCAATTCGAGATGCGAACCCATAAACGGCTCATCGATATTGTGGACCCGACGCCCCAGACCGTCGACGCGTTGATGAAGCTGGAACTTGCAGCCGGGGTTGACGTGGAGATCAAGCTTTAGTCATGGCTACCGCGGACGTTGTATCGGTGAAGAATAAAAAAGTGGCTTCGGTGGAGTTGAACCCCTCGGTTTTCGAGGCCAAGGTTCGACCGCACCTCTATCACGCTGAGGTGCGCCGTCAGCTGGCGGGTCGCCGACAGGGAAACCACTCCACAAAGAATAGGGCCGCGGTTTCCGGTGGTGGCGCTAAACCGTATCGCCAGAAGGGAACGGGACGCGCTCGTCAGGGCACGACTCGAGCACCTCAGTTTGCTGGGGGCGGAGTGGTTTTCGGCCCGGTGCCGAGGACGTACGAGCACAAGCTTACGAAGAAGATGCGCCGGGCGGCCTTGGCGAGTGCCCTGACGCAGTGGTTGTCCGAAGGTGCGATTACCGTTGTAGATGAAATTAAGGTTGAGGAATACAAGACCAAGCAAGTGGTCGAGATTCTTCAGGGGCTAGGTCTCGCTGAGTCCAAGGTTTTGATCGTGACAGAGGATGTCTGCCCGACCCTAGAGGCATCGTCTCGAAACATTCCCGGCGTCGGCTTGGTGCGGGCAGAGGGACTGAATGTCTACGACGTACTGCGGCACCCGAAAATGCTGATGACGCGTGCGGCGCTTGAAGCCCTGCAGGCTCGGCTTTCTGGGGCAGCGCAGGAGGAGACATCGTGAACATTCATGAAGTCATACGCCGGCCGCTGGTGACAGAGAAGAGCAGTATCGGGAGGGACGAGTACAACCTGGCGACGTTTGCGGTGATCCTCGTGCGAATAAGCACGATATCCGCCGAGCGGTGGAGCAACTGTTCGACGTCAGTGTGCTCGAGGTGCGGACGATGAGACAGCCTCGGAAGAAGCGCCGCGTAGGAGCGAAGGTCGGCCGAAAAGCCGAGTGGAAGAAGGCCATCGTGCAACTCGCCGAGGGCCAATCGATCGAATTCTTCGAGGGAGTCTGATTCGATGCCGGTGAAAGTTTTTAAACCCACGAGCCCCGGTCGCCGAAATGCGAGCGTGTCCGACTTTCGAGAAATTACTCGGGGGACGCCGGAAAGGTCTCTGGTCGAGGGGCGTGCGAATAAATCGGGTGGGCGAAACGTCTACGGGCGGATCACCACATTTCAACGGGGAGGCGGCCATAAGCGCCGACTGCGAAAGATTGACTTTCGTCGCAACAAAATCGGCGTTCCCGCCCGGGTGGCGGCTGTGGAATACGATCCGAACCGCACGGCGAATATCGCACTCCTTCACTACGTAGATGGGGAGAAGCGTTATATCCTATGCCCGAACGGTCTGAGCGTGGGCGATACTGTTTCAGCGGGACCTGAGGCAGACGTCTCGACAGGCAACGCTCTCCCGATTTCCGAGATCCCGCTAGGCACCCAGCTTCACGCGATTGAACTGAAGCCGGGAAAAGGCGCTCAAATGGTTCGCTCGGCGGGAACGAGCGCTCAGCTGATGGCCAAAGAGGGCCGGATGGCGACGCTGCGCTTGCCCAGCGGTGAAATGCGAATGGTGCACATGGATTGCATGGCGACCATTGGTCAGGTCGGCAACTGGGAACACGAAAATCAGAGAACAGGAAAGGCGGGGCGTTCCCGCTGGCTGGGGAAGCGCCCCAACGTTCGTGGCGTGGCGATGAATCCAGTCGACCACCCTATGGGCGGCGGCGAAGGTCGATCCTCGGGCGGGCGCCATCCGTGTACGCCTTGGGGTAAACCCACAAAGGGTCGGAAGACTCGAAAGAAGAGCCGCTCGAACAAGTACATCGTGAAGCGGCGAGGGAAGAAATAGATGGCGCGCTCACTCAAGAAGGGGCCCTTTGTCGACCCCAGCCTTCAACGAAAAGTCGATCGACTGCGGGCCTCTGGCTCTAAGCAAGTCGTTCGAACCTGGTCGCGGCGATCGATGATTACGCCTGACTTTGTCGGCCTCACTTTTCATGTTCATAACGGCAAGCTCTTTATGCCCGTCTTTATTACTGAGAACATGGTTGGGCATCGCCTGGGTGAATTTGCTCCCACGCGGAAGTTCACCGGGCATGCCTCGGACAAGAAGGTGAGGCGCTGAGATGGAAGTGAGGGCTTCACTGAAGGGGTACAGGATCAGCGCCTTTAAGGCGCGATTGGTCGCGAATCAGATTAGGGGCAAAGGGGTGGAAGATGCCCTGAACCTCTTAACTCTGTCGTCAAAGAAAGCCTCTGAACCGATTGAAAAGTTGGTTCGATCAGCTGTCGCAAATGCAGAACAAAAGAACGATAACGACAGCGCAGGGATTGATATCGACAATCTCGTCGTGCGAACGATCACAGTAGACGAGGGGCCAAGCATGTGGCGAATCAGGCCCCGTGCTCAAGGTCGAGCGAATTGGATCCAAAAGCGCTCGAGCCACATCAACGTGGTCCTTGCGGATCAATAGGAGAGAACGTGGGTCAGAAAGTTCATCCCTACGGATTTCGAGTCGGAACGCTTTACGGTTGGCAGTCCAATTGGTTTGCGGACAAGCACTACGCTGACCAGCTGCATGAAGACATCGCCGTCAGAGCATTCATTAAAAAGAAGCTCTACCACGCCGGCATTTCTAAGGTCGTGATTGAGCGAACTGGCGACAAGATGGTGATCAATATCCACACCGCTCGTCCAGGAATCTTGATCGGTAAACGAGGAGCTGAAGTGGAGGTTCTTCGGAGTGAGTTGAAGGACTACACTGATCGAGACGTCTTCATCAATATTAAGGAAATTCGAAAGGCCGAGCTGGATGCTCAACTCGTGGCTGAGAATATCGCCACGCAGCTCGAACGACGGGTTGCGTTTCGGCGCGCCATGAAGAAAGCGATGATCGCGACTATGAAATTCGGTGCCGAAGGTATTCGAATTCAGTGTTCTGGTCGCTTGGGCGGAGCTGAGATGGGCCGCCGGGAGTGGTATCGGGACGGAAGGGTCCCGCTGCATACGCTCCGCGCTGAGATTGAGTACGGCTTTGCAGAAGCACGCACGACCTACGGAGTGGTCGGGGTCAAGTGCTGGATCTTTAAGGGCGAGGTCGGTGACAAGATGTTGCGCCAGGGCCCGCTTTCCCACGAGGCTCCGGCCGAGCACCCGGCTCGATAAGCCGACCAGGCGAGGAATAGGAACAATGCTTCAGCCGAAGAGAGTTAAGCATCGAAAAGTCCAGAAGGGCCGTTTGCGAGGCGCATCGCGCCGTGGGAACGTAGTGTCTTTTGGTGATTACGGGCTACAAGCCATGACGAGTGGATTCGTCACGGCTCGTCAGATTGAGGCGGCTCGTATTGCGATGACCCGCCATATCAAGCGCGGCGGAAAAGTTTGGATTCGAGTTTTTCCCGACAAGCCAATCAGTAAGAAGCCAGCGGAAACTCGAATGGGTAAAGGTAAAGGAAACCCGGAGTACTGGGTGGCGCCTGTGAAGCGGGGTCGAATGCTTTATGAGTTGGAGGGTGTCAGCCCAGAAGTGGCCAAAGAGGCTCTTCGCTTGGCCGCTCATAAGTTGCCGATTCGAACTCGGCTTGTCTTGCGGGAGGAGCAGGTATGAAAGCCAGCGAAATGCGCGAGCTTTCTGTCGAGGAGATTCAGCAAAAAACGCTGGACCTCCAAGGTGAGCTTTTCAACGCAAAAGTGAAGCATGCAACGGGCCAGCTGGAAGATACGTCGAAGATGAGTCGACTTCGGCGAGACTTGGCCCGTTTGAATACGGTGCTGTCGCAGAAAAGCGGGGAGGCGAAGTGAGCGAACGAGGTCAAAGAAGAACCCTGATCGGGACCGTCGTGAGCGACAAGATGGATAAGACTGTGGTCGTCCGTGTCGAGCGATTGGTTCAAGATTTGCGGTACAAGAAGTATATTCGCAGGTACTCGCGATTTATGGCGCACGATGAGAACAATGACTGCCAAAATGGTGATCGAGTTCGAATCATCGAGCATCGTCCTTTGTCCAAGCGTAAGCGTTGGAAGGTTCAAGAGACTGTTGCGAAGGCAACGGGTATCTGACCCTATTTACGAAGGACGCATAGCGGGAGGGACCGCGCCGCAGGGGCGGCGAGGGATCCGGGAGAAACAAAGATGATTCAAGCCGAGTCGACACTTCAGGTGGCCGACAATTCCGGTGCGCGAAAACTTAAGTGCATCCGTGTTTTGGGTGGTTCCCGACGCCGTTTTGCGTCGGTCGGGGATGTCGTGATCGTCGCGATCAAGGAAGCGATCCCGAATGGCCGGGTGAAGAAAGGCGAGGTTCGGCGTGCGGTGATCGTCAGAACCAAGCGGGCCATCGGACGCCAAGACGGATCACATATTCTTTTTGACGAGAACGCAGCCGTGCTGATTAATAACGATAAAGAAGTTGTGGGGACGCGTATTTTTGGTCCCGTCGCGCGTGAGCTACGCGGGCGTGGGTTCATGCGAATCGTGTCGCTCGCGCCGGAGGTTCTGTAAATGGCGCCCCGCTTGCAGGAAAAATTCCAATCGGATATTGGCCCTCAGCTGAAGACCGAATTCGGATACGGGAACCCTCACCAAATCCCTACGCTCAGCAAGGTGGTGGTTAATATGGGATTGGGCGAGGCGACACAGAATTCGAAAATCGTCGATCGAGCAGCAGAGGAGCTGGGCCTGATTACTGGCCAGAAGCCGGTGATTCGAAAAGCGACAAAGAGTGTCTCGAACTTTCGCTTACGAGAGGGTCAGGCCATCGGCTGTAGCGTTACGCTCCGCGGCACGCGTATGTGGGAGTTCGTCGATCGCCTGATGACTGTCGCCCTGCCGCGAGTTCGCGACTTTGGTGGAGTGTCTCCGAAAGCCTTTGATGGACGTGGGAACTACACCTTGGGTGTGAAGGATCAGACGATTTTCCCAGAAGTGGATTACGACGCGGTTGAACGAGTAACTGGAATGAACGTGACCTTTGTTACCACAGCCAAGACTGATGCGGAGGGGAAGTCCCTCCTGACTCACCTCGGTATGCCGTTTCGCAAGTGACCGAGAAGAAACGAGGATAGACCAACATGATGACCGACCCGGTCGGGGACATGCTTACCCGGATTAGAAACGCCTCAGAGGTCAGGCATGCGGAAATGCGCTGTCCAGCCTCCAAACTGAAGCTCGCTGTCGCCGAAGTCCTAGCGAAGGAGGGCTTCATTGAGGGTGTTCAGGTTGCAGACGACAGCTTGCACCCGGAATTGATCCTGCAGCTTCGGTACGCGGAGTCCGGAAAGACGATTATTGATGGTTTGAAGCGAGTGAGTACGCCGGGACGTCGCGTCTACCAGGGCGCATCGGAACTTCGCCCGGTTCGGAACGGGTTGGGAATGTCGATCATTTCCACCTCGCAAGGTGTTTTGTGTGACCGGGATGCACGCGCTCAGAAAGTGGGCGGCGAAGTGCTCTGCGAGGTCTGGTAGTCATGTCACGAGTAGGACGAATGTCAATTTCGATCCCCGACGGCGTTCAAGTTTCGCTGGGAGAGGGTGAGATTGGGGTCAAGGGCCCGAAGGGTGAGCTGACTGGACCGCTTCCGAATGGGATCAAGGGGTCTATTGAGGACGGCGTTCTTGCCTTCTCACGGGAGGCTGACTCCAAAGAGCTCCGTTCGCTGCACGGATTGACGCGGGCCCTCGCAAACAACATGGTTCTTGGTGTCACGGAGGGGTTCCGGAAAGGTCTCGAAATCGAGGGCGTCGGATACCGAGCTGAAGTGAAGGGCAAGAACCTTGTGTTGACTCTGGGCTTTTCGCACCTCGTTGAAATGCCGATTCCGGAGGGGTTGTCGGTCAAGGTAGAAAATACCACCAGCGTGAAGGTGGAAGGCATGAACAAAGAGGCGGTCGGGCAATACGCCGCAGACATTCGCCGCTTGCGACCCCCGGAGCCCTACAAGGGTAAAGGGATTCGCTACACGGGCGAACACATTCGCCGCAAGGTCGGAAAGACTGGGGCTTGATAAGGTGATCCGATGAAGACGAAGATCGCAGATGACAAATTGAGGAAAAGGCGAGCACGCCGTACACGGACTATCCGGGCAGTGTCCCAGAGTGGGCGTGTGAGGTTGACGGTGAACCGGACCTCGAAACATATATACGCCCAGCTTGTGAACCCTGAAACGGGTCAGACTGTGGCCTCGGTCTCAAGTCAGACCCAGGGTGTCGTGGACGGCTACACAGGGAATGTCGAAGCGGCTCGCCGGGTCGGTGCTGCCGTCGCTGAAATTGCAAAAGAGAAAAATATTCAAGAGGTTGTTTTTAACCGGAATGGATTCCTCTACCACGGGCGCGTTCGCGCTCTGGCAGAGGCCGCCCGGGAAGCGGGGCTTCGTTTCTGATATGGCAATGCAATCAAGAGTTTTACAGTTGAATGCCAACGATTTTGAACTCAACGATCGAGTGATCCACATCAATCGTGTCGCGAAAGTGGTGAAGGGCGGGCGGCGGTTCAGCTTCAGCGCTCTCGTCGTCGTGGGCGATGGCGCGGGAGTCGTTGGCGTGGGCTTAGGCAAAGCCGGTGAGGTGCCTGAAGCGATTCGCAAAGGTGTTGAGAAGGCGCGCAAAGCCTTGGTTCGTGTTCCGCTTGTCGAGGGGACGCTGCCCCACGAAGTACTGGGCGTATTCGGCGCGGGACGAGTTCTGATGAAACCAGCATCGCCAGGTACCGGTGTGATCGCCGGGGGTCCTGTCCGTGCGGTAGTCGAGTCGGCCGGGGTCAACGATATCCTGACGAAGACCCTCGGGACGAATAACCCGAGAAATGTCGTGAACGCTGTTATGGAAGCTTTGGGCCAACTGCGTGACCCGGAAGAGCGACTCGCAGAACTCGGGCGGACTCGCTGATGGCCAATAAAACGACCATTAAAGTGAAACAGGTCAAGAGTCCAATCGGGTACAACCAGCGTCAGCGTGCAACCCTGAGCGGCCTCGGGCTGCGACGGATCAATCACGTCGTTGAAGTTGAGGACACCCCCTCTGTTCGGGGCATGATTAATAAGGTCAACCACCTCGTCGTAGTACTGGAGGATTGAGGCAATGCTCGATCGACTGACACCGCGTCCGGGGGCGCGCCGATCCCGCCGTAGGGTGGGGCGAGGTCCGGGCTCGGGAACCGGCAAGACCACGGGAACCGGCGTGAAGGGCCAAGGCACTCGTTCCGGAAAGAAGATCAAGGCGTGGTTCGAGGGTGGGCAGATGCCCATTACCCAGCGGGTTCCGAAGCGTGGGTTTACCAATAAATTCAGAAAAGACGTTGAAGTCGTGAATGTGGGTGAGCTTGCTCGATTGGGAGACGGTGCCACGGTGAATGCCGAAACCTTGACTCAGTCGGGTCTCATTCGCGGTACGGCCAAATTGGTCAAGCTGCTCGGAGAGGGAGACTCACCCCAAAACCTGACGGTCAAGCTGAGCCGGATCAGCGCAAGTGCTCGCACCAAGGTCGAATCGGCCGGCGGCACGGTGGAGCTCGTCTAGTGACAGGGGGAATCCAGAACATCTGGAAGATTCCCGAGCTCCGTGCTCGAATCCTCTTCACCTTTGGAATGCTGGGCGTCTACCGCATTGGCTGCGTTGTGGTCACCCCGGGCATCAACCCGACGGTCATTCGAGACTTTTTCTCGCAGATGCAGGGAACAGTTTTTGGACTGTTCAATCTTTTTTCCGGCGGGGCGATGGAGCAGTTGTCCATCTTTGCCCTCGGGATCATGCCATATATCAGCGCGACAATTATCTTCCAGCTGCTGACTGTGGTCGTTCCTGCACTGGAGGCGCTAAAGAAAGAGGGAGAGCAGGGGCAAAAGAAAATTCAGCAGTGGTCGAGGTATGCGACCATCGTGTTGGCCCTTTTTCAGAGTTTCCTGATGGCTCTCGCCTTGGAAAGTGGCCAGTTCGGTGAAGGCGCAGTCATGAATCCCGGTTTGGCTTTTCGCTTGACCACGATGGTGACGCTGACTTCGGGAACCGCCTTCATCATGTGGTTGGGCGAACAGGTTACAGAGCGTGGTATCGGGAATGGGATTTCCCTCATCATTTTCTCGGGCATCGTCGTGAGTATCCCGTCAGGGCTTTCTCAGCTAGTGGACATGGTGCGTACGGACGAGTTCACCCCCCTGGAAGTGATTCTCCTATTTGGCTTGATCCTCGGTGTGGTGGGCGCGGTGGTCTTTGTTGAAAGAGGTCAACGAAGGATTCCTATCCAACATGCTCGTCGGGTCGTGGGGAGGCGGGTGGCCCAGGGTGGCATGAGCTACTTCCCGCTACGTGTTAATTCGGCAGGAGTGATTCCGCCGATTTTTGCATCTTCGCTTTTGATGTTCCCGCTGACCATGCGGCAATTTAGCGATAGTCCGGGGATTCAGAGTTTTATCGATCGTTTCCTGAATCCGGGAGACTGGACTTACAATCTCGTCTACGTCGGCTTGATTATCTTCTTTTGTTTCTTTTATACGGCGATCATTATCAACCCAACCGATGTGTCGGAAAACATCAAACGGTCGGGTGGATATATTCCTGGCGTCCGTCCCGGAAAAAATACGGCCGATTACATTGATAAGGTGCTGAGCCGATTGACCTTTGTGGGGGCGATCTATGTTTCGGTGATCTGCGTCTTGCCGGTCATCCTTTCCACACGGATGAACGTTCCGTTCTATTTTGGGGGAACGGCTCTGTTGATCGTCGTAGGTGTTTCGCTGGATACGGTGGGACAGATTGATGCTCACATGGTGTCCCGTCATTACGAGGGTTTCGTGAAGGGTGGACGCATGCGCGGGAGACTGGGCGGATGAGCGCCTCTCGGATTGTCCTCCTGGGAGCACCGGGCGCCGGTAAGGGAACGCAGGCGGCTCAGCTTGTCGAGCAACTTGGGATCCCCCACATCTCGACCGGGGACATGCTGCGTGCGGCGGTGGCCGCCGAGACTTCGGTTGGGCTGAAAGCCAAAGCTCTGATGGACGCCGGTCAGCTGGTGGGCGATGACATCGTGATTGCCATTGCGGAGGACCGCCTGGGCGAGGCGAAGAAAGGCTTCATCCTTGACGGCTTTCCGCGGACCCTTGCGCAGGCCGAGGCGCTCGATGGGCTTCTGGAGAAGTTGGATTCGAGTCTCGACTGCTGCCTAGCTCTGACCGCGGACACCGAAGCGGTGGTCGAGCGGCTCCTGAAACGGGCCGAGATTGAAGGGCGAGCGGACGACAACGAAGAGACGATTCGGGAGCGCATGAAGGTTTACGGAGAACAGACGGCGCCGCTGTTGGCCTACTACCGGGAGCGGGGGCTACTGGTCGAGGTGTCCGGAATGGGCACAATTGAGGCCGTGCTCGGGCGAGTTCTGGGGGCCCTGGACGCGTGAGCTACGGGGAGCGAATCGCGATTAAGAGCCGCCGAGAACTGGACCGCATGCGGGAGGCGGGCCGCCACACGGGCGAGATCCTTCTGGTGCTGAGAGAGGCTGCTCGGCCCGGCGTTCGGACCGATGAGCTGAATGAGATTGCCTCTAAAGAGCTCGAGAAGCGAGGCCTACGCTCTCCTTTTCTGGGCTACTCACCCGGGGGGCTTCCCCCATACCCCGCTGTGCTCTGCGTTTCGATTAATGACGAGATTGTTCACGGGATCCCGGGGTCGCGAGAGTTGCAAGAGGGTGACATACTAAGCCTGGATTTCGGAGTTGATTTCGAAGGGTTTCACGGAGACTCTGCAGTCACGATTCCGATCGGTTCTGTGCCTGGCGAGACCCGTCAGTTGGTGAAGACCACACGCGATTCTCTCTACGAGGGGATTGCGAAGATGGTGCCGGGTCAGCGGCTCTCTGATATTGGGCACGCGGTTCAATCCAAGGCAGAGCGGTCGGGCTATTCCGTCGTTCGGCAATTCGTTGGACACGGGATCGGCCGTGAAATGCACGAACCCCCGCAAGTCCCGAACTATGGTCGTAAGGGACGGGGGCCACGGCTCACAGCCGGGATGGTCTTTGCGATCGAACCGATGGTGAATGTCGGGACGGAAGAAGTTCGAATGCTGGAGGATGAGTGGACAGCCGTGACCGCTGATGGCGCGCTGTCTGCACACTTTGAACATACGGTGGCCATCACGGATGAGGGCCCCGAAGTATTGACTGCAGTTCAAGGATCGCACTGACCGATTGAGGTCATGTGCGCGATCCGTTAGCAAGACAGGAAGGCCGAAAGTCATGAAGGTTCGAGCGTCGGTTCGAAAGATGTGTGAGAAGTGCCGGGTCATTCGCCGTCGAGGCGTGGTCCGTGTGATTTGTGAAAACCCGAAACACAAGCAGAGGCAAGGTTAATTCACCCACTGTCTTGGGTGTGAACGAATGAAATCGATCGGGCTAAGCCGAAAACACGGCCCAACCCTGGCATGATTGCTGAACGAATTAAGAGGAGAGTCAATGGCGCGAATCGCCGGCATCGATCTTCCGCGAAATAAGCGGATCGAGATCTCGCTGACCTACATCTATGGGGTCGGCCGCAGTCGATCTGCTGACATCTGTGAAAAAGCAGGCGTGGACGTGGGAGCGAGGACTGACCAGCTGAGCGAAAGCGAGCTGATGAAACTCCGTGAGGTCATCGAGCGCGACTACCAGGTCGAGGGTGATCTGCGCCGAGAAGTGAGCCAGAACATCAAGATGCTGATGGACATCGGTTGCTACCGCGGCCTTCGGCATCGGCGCGGTCTGCCGGTGCGCGGCCAGCGGACGCATACGAACGCCCGGACCCGCAAGGGACCGGCCAAGACGATTGCCGGCAAGAAGCTGGCGCCGAAGAAGTAGCGAGCGATAAATGGTTGCCAAGAAGACGATTCGGAAGAAAAAAGTCAAGAAAAACATCCAGACGGGTGTGGCTCATATCCTCTCGACCTTCAACAACACGGTCATTACGATTACAGACGTTGGAGGCAACGCGGTCGCCTGGGCGAGCGCGGGGCAGCAGGGATTTAAGGGGTCAAAAAAATCGACTCCGTTTGCAGCTCAGATGGCGGCTGAAGAATGTGCCCGCAAGGCGCAAGAACACGGGGTTCGAACCTTGAGTGTCGAGGTGAAGGGGCCAGGCGGGGGAAGAGAGTCTGCCCTTCGCGCGCTCCAGGCTGCGGGCATGAAGATTACGATGATTCGGGACGTGACACCCGTTCCCCACAATGGATGCCGGCCGCCCAAGCGGCGCCGCGTGTAGTCAGGATATTTCATGGCACGATATCGAGGATCGGTTTGTCGGCTCTGCCGGCGAGAGGGAAGCAAGCTCTTCTTGAAGGGTGACCGTTGCTTCAGTGAAAAGTGCGCCATCGAGAAGAGGGCCTACCCGCCGGGAGTTCACGGTCAGGGGAGAGTGCGTTTTTCTGACTTTGGTGTTCAGCTTCGTGAGAAGCAGAAAGTCAAGCGTATGTATGGTCTGCTTGAGAAGCAGTTTCGGTCAACGTTTGATCAGGCCGCAGGCATGAAGGGGCGGACAGGAGAGAATCTTCTCCTGCTGCTCGAGCGGAGACTGGACAACGTGATCTATCGGTCCGGGTATGCGACTTCACGGGCTGAGGCTCGGCAGTTGGTTAAGCACGGCCACTTCCGGCTCAACGGACGGAAAGTTCAGACGCCTTCGATTTTAGTGAAGGCCGGAATGAAGCTGGAGCTGCGAGAACGGTCTCAGAAGGTCGAGCGGGTCAAGGCCGCCCTAGAGACTCTCGAAAGCAAGAGCGTCCCGCAGTGGATTGAAGTGGATCAGGAGAGTCAGGAGGCGGTGGTGAAGCAACTGCCGGTCCGAGAGGACATCACGCTGCCGATCGACGAACAGCTGATCGTGGAGCTCTACTCACGATAAGTAAGTGGGCAGCGCGAAGTGGGTTGGGGCCCGTTGCGCTGGTTGGTAAAAATGAATTTTCGGCGCTCTGAATGCGCCAACCCATGACAAGGGGTTAAAGATGCAACAGGAACTGGTAGCTGCGAACTGGCGAACTCTGATCCGTCCTCGGCGTCTTGAAGTAGACGACGATTCGTCCTCGGGGACGTATGGGCGATTTTCATGCGAGCCTTTGGAGCGAGGCTTTGGGACGACGTTGGGCAACGCCCTAAGGCGTGTGCTCCTGTCTTCGCTTCAAGGTGCGGCGATTACAAGTGTTCGGATTGAGGGGGCGCTTCACGAGTTCTCCACACTCCAGGGCGTGATGGAAGATGTCACTGATATCGTGTTGAACCTCAAGGACGTTCGTCTTCGGATGCATTCCGAGGGTCCTCGTACGATTCGAATCCGAAAGTCGGGCCCCGGGGTCGTGACTGCCGGAGATTTTGTATCGGATGACCAGACCATTGAGGTAATGAATACGGATCACAAGGTCTGTACTTTGGGCGGCGAAGTCACTCTTGAACTGGAGGCGACAGTCAATACGGGCAAGGGCTATGTCCTAGCGGATCGCAATAAAAGCGAGGAAATGCCCATCGGGATGATTCCGATCGATTCGGTCTTTTCGCCGATTCGTCGTGTTAATTACACCGTGACGCCCGCTCGTGTGGGTCGAGAGACCGACTTCGACAAGCTCACGATGGAGATCTGGACGGACGGAGCTGTTCAGCCCGTTGATGCCTTGGCCTACGCGGCGAAAATCTTGAAGGATCAAGCCTCGATCTTCATTAACTTTGAAGAGCAGGAAGAAACGCCTCTGCTTCATGCCGAGGAGCCCGAACCGCTTAATCCGAACCTCTTTAAATCGGTGGACGAGCTGGAGCTTTCGGTGCGTTCGGCAAACTGCCTCCAAAATGCCAATATCCGATTCATCGGTGAGCTCGTTCAGCGAACCGAATCTGAAATGTTGAAGACAAAGAATTTTGGTCGGAAATCTTTGAACGAAATTAAGGATGTCCTGAACGACATGGGACTTCATCTGGGAATGTCCGTCGAGAACTTGCCGACGCGCAAGGATCTGGAAAAGCTGCGTGAGCAGCGTGAGGCCTGAGAGATGCGGCACGGCAAGAGCGGAAGAAAACTAGGACGCAATACGTCCCACCGGCATGCGATGTTTAGGAATATGGTGACTTCTCTCCTGGAGCACGAGCGTATCCAGACAACGGATGCCAAGGCTAAGGAATTGCGGGGCGTCGCCGAGCGCGTGATTACGCTTGGGAAGCGCGGCAGTCTGCATGCGCGAAGGCAGGCATTGGAGGTCGTTCGGGACAAGGGTGTGACTGCCAAAGTGTTCGGTGAACTCGCGGAACGATACCGAGAAAGACCCGGGGGCTATACCCGGATCATTAAAGCCGGGCGCCGGGTTGGCGACGCTGCGCCGATGTCGATTATCGAGCTGGTTGACCGACCTGAGACCGGAGCCGAAGACTGAGTGATCGGAGCGGCATTCCGGCCTCCGGCTACGCGGTCGGGGTCGCACTGATCGGAATCGCAGTGGCTCTGATTTGGATGGGTGAACCCATCCAGCCTCCTTTGGGTCGAGGCGACTCGGCGCCGGAAGTGGCTCTGAGCACTCTGGAGGGACCCACTGTTCGCCTGAGTGACTTGTCGGGTCAGGTGGTGCTGATCAATTTTTGGGCCACTTGGTGCAAGCCCTGCGAGGACGAAATGCCCGCGATGCAGAGGCTCTACCATTCTCTTTCAGAGGATAACTTCGAGATGCTGGCCATCTCAGTCGACGAGTCCTCCCCCGATGTCGAGGCCTTTGCCTCGAGGATGGGGCTCGACTTCCCCATCCTTTTGGACCCCGAGCAAAAAACGTCTCGCCTTTATCAGACCACTGGTTTTCCTGAATCAATCTTGGTGGATCGCAACGGCCAGATTGTGGAGCGGTACGTCGGGCCTCGTCAGTGGGATCACCCGGACTATGAAGCGCGGATTCGGTCTTTGATGGACTGAATGCTGAAACCGGGGGGTGGGGCGTATCGCCCGCGTTGCGGTATTCTCTGAGAGAACGACCACTGAACGACGTCGTCCACAAGGGGGGGTGGGTGAGGGCGTATTGGCTCGTGGCGGCGGTGACCGCCCTAGGAATCGTGTTAGTCCTGATTGATCAGAAGTCAGGGGTCGCGGAGTGGCAGCGGCTGCGATCAGAGTTGGCCGTCTCCCAGGAGCGGATCGAAGAGCTATCCGCTCGCTCGGAAGGGCTTCGTAGCCAGATTGCGGAGCTCGAGACGGAACCATTTGCTGTGGAGCGAGCGATCCGAGAAGAATTGGGCTTGGTACGCCCGGGCGAGCGTCTGATTCGCTTCACCGGAGAGCGTTCGAGCCGCTGAGCTTGAAGGGAGCGGGGCCAAAGGCCCGACGCGCGGAACGATCTCATGAAGGAAGCATTGACTCGTCATATCGAGGCGGCCCTAGACGACTTCCTGGGCAGCCAGTCCGGATCCGTAGAGCGTCCCGCGGTGGCTTTGGAAGTCCCTCGCCAGACCGAGCACGGTGATTTTTCCTGCAACGTAGCCATGTTGTTGGCGAAGCCGTTGGAGACTCGACCTCGAGAGATTGCCGAAGCACTGAAGGTTCGCTTGGCCGACGCAGATGGATTATTGGAGGCGGTCGAGGTTGCGGGTCCTGGTTTCCTGAATTTTCGTTTGAGACAGGCCTCGTGGCAGGGCTTGGTTCATGAGATTCTTCGCGCCGGGAGGCGATACGGAACGACTGAAACCGGTGCAGGGGAGTCCGTTCAAGTCGAGTTCGTTTCGGCAAATCCGACGGGGCCGCTCAGCACGGGTCACGGGCGCCAAGCCATCCTCGGCGATTGCATCGCGCGACTGCTTGATCGGGTCGGGTATCAAGTCACTCGAGAGTATTACTTTAACGATGGCGGTCGTCAGATGCGGGTGCTGGGTGAATCCGTGAAAGCGCGTTACCTAGAGGAATTGGGCCGCTCCGCACCTCCTCCGCCCGAAGCTTTGTCGGGGGGCGAGTCGGCTTGGCGTGACTCTGTCGATGGGCTGCCGGTGGCGTTCCCTAAAGATGGATATCAGGGCGAATACATTCGGGACATTGCAAAAAAGCTCCTCGCGGATCGAGGGGAGAGCTTGGTTGAAGAACCGGGGGAGGGACTTTTTCGGGAAGCCGCCCAGCAGGCCATCTTCGAGGAGATTACCGGGACTTTAGAGACTCTTGGAATCGAATTTGATGTGTATTGGAATGAGAAAACTCTCTACGAAGACGGAAAGATTGACGATGTCGTCGCGGATCTTCGTTCGCGTGGGCTGGTCTACGAAAAAGAAGGCGCCGTCTGGTTGGCTGCGACTGAGCTCGGGCTGGATCGGGACCGGGTTATTGTCAAACGTACGGGCGAGCCGACCTACTTGCTGCCGGACATTGCTTATCATCGAGAAAAGTTCGCTCGAGGTTTTTCGTGCATCGTGGATGTTCAGGGGGCTGATCACGTCGAGCAGTTTCCCTTCGTTCGGGAAGCCATGCGGGCCCTCGACCTCGATGCCTCCCGGCTCGAATTGGTCATGCATCAGTTTGTAACGATCACGAGTCAGGGTGAGAAAGTGAAGCAAAGCACCCGAAAGGCGACCTTTATCACCGTGGACGAGCTGGTCGAGCAAGTGGGACAAGACGTTTTTCGGTTCTTTATGATCGAACGTAAGCCAGAGGGCCACCTCGATTTCGATTTGGACTTGGCACGGGATCAGAATTGGCGGAAGAATCCGGCCTATTACGTTCAGTATGGACACGCGCGAACTTACGGGATCGAACGCAAGGCTGCTGAAGCCGGAGTGAGCATGCCCCAGCCGGAAGCGTTTGATGCAGGGAGGCTCGACCTTCCCGAGGAGATCGAACTGGTTCGTAAGCTCGGCGAATTTCCTGAGTTGGTTGAAAGAGCCGCTGAGACTCGGGAGCCCCACCATATTGCCTATTTCTTGCGCGACTTGGCGGGATTGTGGAACCCTTATATTCAGGATGGTCAACGCCACAGAGTCCTTTCTGAGGACGTTGACTTGACTGCGGCTCGGCTGGCTCTCGTGATGGCTGTGCGGCATGTGCTCGCGGCGGGTTTGGACATCCTGGGCGTCTCTGCGCCGGAGTCAATGTGATGAGCCAGAGAACAGAGTCCGGACAAGGTTTTCTGACGACTCTTCTTGGGATCATTGTCCTAGTCGCGGTGGGTTTTGCCGTGGGCTTGGTAGTCGGTGTGGTCTCGGAGGAGCCCGATCTCGTGGCTGGACATGTGGCTGGACGGAGCACGGAAGTGGACTGGACCGTTCCCGATGAGGGCGAAGTGGACTCGGTCGAAGTCGAAGCGGATGGGGAGACGGCTCAAGTGTTCCCGAGGCGTGCGACGATCGAAGAGGAGCGAGCCGAAGTGATCGAGGTGCCTCGTGAGGCTGTTCCCGCCGGCGGGGCCTTGAAGCGGTCCGAAGAAGGTTTTTCCATCCAAGTAGGGGCTTTTGGAGCCGAATCGCCCGCGCGGGCGATGGCGAGTCGCCTTGGGGAGGCGGGGTACTCGGTGATTTTGATTCCGCCGAGCGAAGACGACCGCTGGCGGGTTCGAGTGGGTCCGGTTTCGGGCAAGGTTGAAGCGGAGCAGATCGCGCGCCGGCTCAAAGTCGAGGAGGGCCTTCCGACTTGGGTCATCGCGGAGAAAAGTTCATGAGGCGATTGCACGCTGGTGGGGCCTCTTTCGCGGCATTCTTCCGTGTGGGGATCTGATCGTGCGTTGGCTGGTGACAGGGGGTGGGGGGCAGCTCGGACGTTGCCTTGCGTCTCGTATCGAAAGTGAGCCCGCTGAGGAGTTGGCAGGCGCTCTGACGCACAGGGAACTGGACGTCTCGGATGAGCGCCAAGTCCAGGGCCTCTTTGAGGCCGTCTCCGGTGAAGTTGACATCGTCGTCAATGCAGCCGCCCTGACTGCGGTCGATCGCTGTGAGACGGAGTCCGCGCAGGCCTTCGCGGTCAACGCGATGGCTCCTGCTTTTCTGGGTAGGGTTTGCCGCGAGGCGGGTGTCGCTCTGATTCATGTTTCGACTGACTACGTTTTTGACGGTGCGGCATCTCGTCCGTATTCCGAAGATCATCCGAGGAACCCCCAGTCGGTCTATGGTCAAAGCAAGGCCGAAGGAGAGATTAGACTGCTTGAACTCATGCCCGAAGCGTTGGTGGTGAGAACGAGCTGGTTATTCGGTCCCGGGCGCAACTTCGTGGTTGCGATTCGGCAGCAGGCTGAGAAACGACGAAGTGGCGAAGTGTCGGGCCCTTTGCGCGTCGTGGCGGACCAATGCGGCAGCCCCACCTATGCGGGCGATTTGGCTGAGGGCGTGTGGCAGCTCGGACGGAAGCTAAAGCGAGATGGGACCGTGGAGCGGTCTTTGGCTGCCGGCGGGGCTCATGTACCACATGGCCCGATCCATTTGGCGAACTCGGGGCAGACCTCCTGGTTTTTATTTGCCAGGGAAATTCTCGATCAAAGTGGATTCCCCGATGTGGGGATCGAGCCTAGTAAAACCGCCGAACTGAATTTGCCTGCGCCGCGCCCGGCCTATTCCGTTCTGGATTGTGGGCGAGCTGGAAGTTTAGGGATCCGCTTGAGGAGCTGGCAGGAGGGCTTGGCTGCCTATCTCCAAGCGGAGTGGGGTGGGGCGGTTTTGGGGGAGGGGACGTGACGCGGATCCCGACGGAACGTCTTCGTAATTTTTGCATCGTGGCGCATATCGATCACGGGAAGAGTACGATCGCGGACCGACTCCTTGAGTCGACCGGTGCGGTTTCGGACCGCGAAAAACAAGACCAGTTTTTGGACAATATGGAGCTTGAGCGCGAGCGGGGCATTACGATTAAGGCCCAGACCGCCCGACTGCGATTTCGGGCCGAGGATGGAGAGGAATATGTCCTCAATCTAATCGATACACCGGGGCATGTTGACTTTTCCTACGAGGTCTCACGCGCATTGGCCGCGTGCGAAGGGGCCTTGTTAGTGGTCGACGCGGCTCAGGGAATCGAGGCTCAGACTTTAGCCAATGCTTATTTGGCGATTGATGCCAACCTTGAGCTGGTGCCGGTGGTGAACAAGATTGACTTACCCTCTGCGGACCCGGATCGGGTTGCGCAGGAGGTTGAGGACGTCGTGGGATTGGATGCGGCGGATGTTTTGCCGGTCTCGGCCAAAACCGGCGTCGGGATCGAAGCGCTTCTTCAGGCGGTTGTCGACCGAATTCCACCGCCCCAGGGAGACTCGGAGGATCGTGCTCGAGCGCTTGTCTTCGACTCTTGGTTCGATCCTTATGTTGGGGTGGTGATGCTTGTCCGAGTTGTCGACGGGCGTCTCTGTGCAAGGGATCGAATCCTGTTGATGATGTCCGGCGGAGAACATGACGTCACTCAGCTTTCTGTCATCGAACCGACTCCGCGGCGAGTTGATACGCTGGAAGTCGGTGAGGTCGGCCTCGTTGTGGCGGGAATCAAAACTCTCTCCGATGTGAGGATCGGGGATACCATCACGCTGGCGAAACGACCGGCTGAGGAGCCGCTGCCCGGCTTTGTCGATGTCAAGCCTATGGTGTTCTCAGGGCTTTACCCCGTAGAGGCGGAAGACTATGAGGACTTGAAGGCGGCCTTGGAGAAGCTTCGCCTGAATGATTCTTCCTTTGGTTACGAGCCAGAAACGAGCGCGGCCCTGGGTTTTGGTTTTCGCTGTGGATTTCTTGGTTTTTTGCACGCAGAAATCATTCAAGAAAGACTTGAGCGGGAGTATGGCCTTGATTTGATCACGACGGCGCCCACGGTGCGCTATCGAATCGTTCCAAAGGAAGGGGAAGCCTTTGAGATCGAAAGCCCGTCGGCCCTGCCGGAGCCGAATGAGATCGAGCGGATCGAGGAACCTGTCATTCAAGCAACGATTCATGTCCCTTCGGCACATCTCGGAGCCGTGATGCGGCTTTGTCAGGACCGCCGAGGTTCACAGCGTGACATGCAGGTTCATGGTGATCGAGTTCAGGTCCGTTATGAGCTTCCGCTGAGTGAGATCGTGACCGATTTTCATGATCGCTTAAAGAGCGCGACTCGGGGATACGGCTCTTTTGACTACGACTTGCTGGGCTTCTCGGCAGCGAATCTGGTGAAGCTCGATGTGATGGTAAACGGCGACCCAGTGGATGCGCTTTCGTTGATCGTCCATCGTGACAAGGCTCAAGGGCGTGGTGCTGAACTCGCCCGCAAACTCAAAGAATTTATTCCGCGACAGCAGTTTCCTGTCGCGATTCAGGCTGCGGTGGGTAGTCGAATTATTGCGCGCACGACGGTGAAGGCCCTACGCAAGAACGTGATCGCGAAGTGTTATGGTGGGGACATCTCACGTAAGCGGAAGCTGCTTGAGAAGCAGAAGGCGGGCAAGAAGCGGATGAAGATGGTGGGGGCAGTGGAAATCCCCCAGGAAGCTTTTCTGGCTGCCTTGAAGCTCGGAGATGACTGATTTTTATGGCGACCCAGAAGAATTCAAAACGTAACTCGGAGAGCAGAAAAGCGATAGACGACGCTCTGGAGCAAGAGGCACCATTCTGGGTACGTCTCTGGGATCAGGTGGGAACGCTGATTCTAGCCATAGTCATTGCCCTCGCGATACGCGCCTTTGTGATTGAGCCATTCCGAATTCCATCGGGTTCAATGTTGCCGACGCTTTTAATCGGCGATCACCTTTTTGTGAATAAATTTTTGTATGGGCCTCGAGTTCCTTTTACGGATTGGCGACTGCCTGGTATCCGCGAGCCAAAGCGGGGGGACGTTGTCGTTTTTGAAGTGGCGCGGACCCCCGATCGAGGTCGAGGGGGAATTGTCCCGGCGGACAAGCAGCCTGATCGCCCTCGGGACGATTTCATCAAAAGGTTGGTGGGCTTGCCTGGGGACCGCATTACGGTTCGGGACGGACGGCTGGAGATCAATGGTGTTCCGATGGAACAGATTGATTTTGATCTGGAGCACCGGGATGAGCTCGGTCGCCGGCTGGACGTGCGGACGGAGATGCTTGAGGCCTGTGGCCATGAGATTCTGGACGATCCGGGACTCGGGGGATTGCAGGTCGTGGACTACGTCGTGCCCGAGGGTCGTTATTTTATGATGGGGGACAACCGGGACTACTCGAACGACAGTCGGCAATGGGGGACGGTTCGGTTGGAAGAGATGAAGGGCCCCGCTTTTCTCCTCTACTGGTCCTGGGACGTCAATGGGAATGCGCTGCAGTTCTTCAACCCTCTGAATTGGTTCAAGGCCGAAAAACGTTGGGACCGGGTATTCCGCCCAGTTCGCTGTGAATCAAAGGCAGAGATCGAGGGTGCTGGGGGCTCCTGAATCGCTCCGGGGGTCGGCTCAGCGATTGAGTTTGGCTTCCTGATTGACGGAGGCGCGGCAGGCGTTAGAATGGCGGCTCTGTCTGCTAGCCCTTTTAAGCCCGTCCTGAGAGGCGGGTAAAGGCGCGAACTTGGCCAAAGAAGCCCCCCCGAACCCGCCGAACGAGCGGGAAAAAGCGCCGCCGCGGCCTTCCCCCTCGCTGGGGAAGGGAAACCGGGCCCGTGGGGAGAGCAGCCAAGCCCTGCCGGCCGCTGGCCCAGCGGAACTTCAAGACAGTCGTCTCCGTGAGACGGGGCGTGTGGTGCTCGATGCCGCGCGGATTCATCGCGCGTTGATGCGGATTGCCCACGAGATCGTCGAATCCAGCGCAGACGGCCAGGAGCTGTACCTGGTGGCGATTCCGAACGGGGGTGTTCCTCTGGGTCGGGCGCTGGCGACGAACCTCGCTGACCTCTTGGGACTCGAGGTGCCGATGGGAATTCTGGATACGACGCTGTATCGAGACGACCTGGGGACTCGGGGAACGCGACCGCGACTGCGGCGTACGGAGATGCCGTCCTCCGTCGACGAGCGTGTGGTGATCCT